>CAZUZY010000581.1:0-4000 GCA_964624885.1 uncultured Polyangiales bacterium
GCTCGGCCGCGCGCAGCCGAGGAGCCCTCCGACGATCGCGGCCGCGAGGCGCATGGAGAGAGCGTACGCCAGAGCGGCCCGCCCGTTCGTCGGGACGGCGAATCCGTGCGACAATGCAGGGGTGCGGCGCTTCCTCGTGGCTTCGTTCCCGGTCGTGGTGTTCGCCTGCTCGTCGACCGAGGCCACGCCTGCGCCGAGCGACGGGACGACCGACTCGGGGGTCGTGGCGGAGACCACGGGGGACACGTCGAAGGACACCAAGGTCGACTCGACCTTGGACACGGCGCCGGACGGCGCCACGGACGACGCCACCGACGCCGACGAGACCCTGACCGACACCGGCGAGTTCGACACCAAGTTCGCCGAGCTCTCCCCGTGGCCCGACGCCGACGTCGACGCGTGGATGACCGGCCCCACCGACGCCGCCGGCTCTTGCGACGGGATCCCGGCGCCGGCCGACGCGGCCCCGGGCACGCGCTTCTGCGAGCTCTACCGCGACCTCTTCGCTCACGCGGGGGTCGCCAAGTGCGTGACCTACGGCTGCCACGGGGGCGACAAGGGCCAGAGCGATCTCGCCATGGGCTGGACCCCGAAGAGC
This sequence comes from uncultured Polyangiales bacterium, assembly GCA_964624885.1. Lineage (GTDB taxonomy): Bacteria > Myxococcota_A > Polyangia > Polyangiales > JADJMO01 > JADJMO01. The sequence goes on from CAZUZY010000581.1 coordinate 599, forward strand.
ATGTACGACCGGATCACCACGTTCACGACGTGGATCGAGCCCAAGCAGCTGGTGAAGGTCGTGCCGGGCGGCGACTCGCGACCGGGCTCCGCGCTGCACCACGCACTCAACGCGGACACCGGTTATTTCATGCCGTTCACGGTGAAGGAGCTCGGCAACCGCAAGCTGCTCGACACGGAGACCGCGCGGGTCGAGGCGTGGCTCGCCCGCGGCGCGCCGTTCGATTGAGGTATCGTCTCGTCCATGCGTCGACTCCTCGTCCTCTTCGCCCTCGGGATCTGCGCCGTGGCGTGCAAGCGCGCACCAGACGCCAAGCCGCTCACGAACGACGACGGCAAGGGCAAGACCCACGAGTGCAAGCTGGTGGCCGGCGGCCGCATCCAGCAGGACACCACGGTCGAAGCGACCTGCCAGGTGACCATCGCCGAGCCCTACACGGTGACCAAGGGCGCCACGCTGCGGATCGCCAGCGGGTCGCGGATCGCCTTCAAGAAGGGCGCATACCTGCTCGTGCAGGACGGCGCGCTGATCGTCGAGGGCACCAAGGAAGCGCCGGTCGTGATCACGTCCGCCGAGGCCAAGCCCGCGGCGGGCGACTGGGGCGGGCTCCTGTTCGCCTCGGACAAGCCGTCGTCGATCGCCGGCGCGGTGGTCGAGTACGCGAGCGGCGATCCAGCGCTGGCGAAGCTCGGCGACATGGGCGACGCCGGCGCGAGCGCGAAGGTGGCCAAGGCCGCGGCCCTTGCCGACGCCGCCGAGTTCGGGATGATCGGCCTCCTCGGTGGCTCGGGGCCGCGCGGGGACTTCCGGCCCGTCGCCGGTCGCAAGCCATCGCTGTACCTGTTGCCCGGTGCCAGGCTCACGCTCGCCGACGTGACGGTACGCCACGGCGGCAAGGTCGGCGTCGCGGCCGACGGCGACGACCCGTTCGTGCGCGTCGAGAAGCTCCACCTCGAGGACCTCGGTGGGATCGGCATGGACGTGCGGGCGAGCGCCCTCGGCAAGGTGGTGTCGATCTCGGGTCCCGAACCCGTGCGGGTGCGGGGATCGCTCCAAGAGAGCCAGACGTGGCCGAAGATCGAGGCCGGCCTGCTCGTCGCCTCGCTCGACGTGCACGCCAAGGCCAAGGAGCAGGTCGCGCTGCTCACGCTCGCGGCGGAGCAGATCGTGCGGGTCGAGCCCACGGCCAACCTCAGCTTCGGCGGCTACGCCGGCGGAGGTGGTCTCGTCGCGAGCAAAGCCATGTTCACGAGCGCGGCGCCGAAGCCCGCGCCGGGGGACTGGTCGGGGCTGCGCTTCTCGCGGCGTGCGGCGGGCACGCGCATCGACGGCTGCGTGGTCGAATACGCCGGCCACGGCGAGGTCTCCAAGCCAATCACCTTCGGATCGACGACGACGGCCAAGGAAGCCCCGCCGCCGAAGCCCGCGGCGCTCCAGGTCGACGAGTGGCTCAAGGACTTCCAGGTCGTCCACACCACGTTCCGCAACAACGCGGGCCCGGGCATGGGCAAGGACGCCAGCGTCTTCGGCAGCAGCTCCAGGGGTTGCGAGGGTCTCGACGCACCGAAGAACGACAACAAGTCCGTAGGCCAGCCCCTCTGCATCTACGACAAGGCGGAGCCCACCGCGCTGGGCGGCTCGGACATCTCCCCCAGCGGCAACGTGTGGGGCAAGGACGTCGGTGACGCCTTCGGATACGGCGGACTCGGGTTGTCGGGCACAGGGGCAGGGGGTGCCGGCAAAGGTGAGGGCATCGGTTTCGGGGCCGGCGGCATGGGCAAGGGCAGCGGTCCCGGCGGCGGTGGCCTGGGCAGCGGGTACGGCGCGACGAAGCCGAAGGCCGGAGGGGCCGCGCCCAAATCCTCGCCCTGAGAGATCGTCGAGCGCGGACGCGCGTAGGAGGTGACATCCCACCCCGCACCAAGAGGGTCCCATGTTCGCCTCCCCGTTGCTCGCCACCGCCATCGCGCTCGCTCCCGTCCCCTCCGCCGTCGTCGACGGCAACAACGACTTCGGCGCCGACCTCTACGGCGCGATCGGCGCCAAGCCGGGCAACGTCGTCTTCTCGCCGGCCAGCATCTCGACCGCGCTCGCGATGACCTACGCCGGCGCCCGCGGCGACACGGCCGCGCAGATGGCCAAGACCATGCATCTGCCCGGCGCGCCGTTCGACGTGCACAACGGCTACGGCGCCCTCCTCACCCGCCTCACGAGCACCGCCGCGGGCGACCCGGAGCTGCGCGTGGCCAATCGCCTGTTCGGCCAGAAGGGCTGGACGATGGAGGCGCCGTTCGTCTCGCTCACCAAGGAGCGCTACGCGGCGCCCGTCGAGCTGCTCGACTTCGCCGCCTCCGAGGCCGCGCGCGGCACCATCAACGCGTGGGTCGACAAGCAGACGAACAGCCGCATCAAGGACCTGATCCCGAGCGGCGCGCTCAGCGGCGACACCCGCCTCGTGCTCGCCAACGCCATCTACTTCAAGGCCAAGTGGGCCACGGCGTTCGACAAGAAGGCCACCACCGACGAGGCGTTCTCCGGCGCCAAGGCCAAGGTGCCGACCATGCACCGCACGATGACGGTGGGCTACGCGGACTTCGCCGATGCGCAGGTGCTCGACCTGCCGTACCTCGGCAAGGACCCGAACCACGCGGCGAGCATGCGCGTGGTGCTGCCGAAGAAGAAGAACGGCCTCACCGCGCTCGGCAGCAAGCGCACGTTCGAGTTGCTGCGCGCGAAGACCTCCACGCTCGAGGTGGTCGTGTCTCTCCCCCGCTTCAAGGTCACCCAGGCCACCGACCTCGGCACGGTGCTGCAGGGCCTCGGCATGGTGGACGCGTTCGCGCAGGGGAAGGCCGATTTCTCGGGCATCCACAAGACGGAGAAGCTCTACGTGTCGAAGGCGCTGCACAAGGCGTTCGTGCAGGTCGACGAGGAGGGCACGGAGGCCGCGGCCGCGACGGCGATCGTCGTCGCCAACGACTCGGCCGCGATCCCGGTGGTGTTCAAGGCGGACCACCCGTTCGCCTGGGCGCTCCGCGACACGAGCACCGGCACGCTGCTGTTCGCCGGTCGCGTCGACGACCCTTCGGCGTGAGGCCACAAAGTACGACGGCCCCGCGGTGCGAGACCTCGGGGCCGTGACTCTCGGGTGCGAAGGAGGGGAGTTGAACCCCTACACCCTTTCGGGCGCCAGAACCTGAATCTGGTGCGTCTGCCAATTCCGCCACCTTCGCGATGGGGGCCGGACGCTAGCCCAGCGTCCGCCCTCGTTCAAGCTACTTGTTGCTGTTGCGGCCGACCCGTGGAGGCGGCCGCTGTTCCCTGCGCTCGCCTCCGGCTCGCTCCGCTCACTTGTTCGCCAGAGCGGCCGCCCGTGGAGGCGGCCGCCGTTCACTGCGCTCG
>CAZUZY010000582.1:0-3989 GCA_964624885.1 uncultured Polyangiales bacterium
GGGGCCGCCCGAGCGCACCCTCGCGCTGTTCACGGGCGCGCGCCGCTGATCACGCCCCGCGGCGTGGCTGCGCGCGGCTGGCGATCCGGTGCAGCTCGGCGGCGGGGTCGGCGAACCGGGTCGCCAGGATCATCGCCGCGACGACGAACGGCTTGTGGCTCGCCTGCCGGTAGGTGTCGAGCCGCGCGTGCTCGAACACCTTGGCGCTCACCTCGCCGGCCTCGCAGGAGACGCCGCTGACGTCGGCGGGCAGGCAGTGCATGTAGAGCGCCTTGCCGTCCCTCGTCAGCGCCATCTTCTCGTCGGTGCACTCCCACGCGCGGTGGCGGGCGTTCTCCGCGAGGGCCTGCTTCTCGAGCTCGGCGAGGCGCGCGGTCTCCCTCGCGCGGAGCAGGCGCGTGCGCTCGCGCATCACCGCCGCCGGCGCCCAGCTCTTCGGGTAGACGATGTCCGCCCCCGCGAAGGCCTCCTCCATCGAGCGCGTCTCGGTGAAGCTGCCGCCGCTCGCCTTCGCGAAGCGGCGCGCCGCCGCGAGCGGCTCGTCGAGGAGCTCGTAGCCCTCGGGGTGGGCGAGCACCACGTCCATGCCGAACCGGGTCATCAACGAGACGACGCCTTGCGGCACGCTGAGCGGCTTGCCGTAGCTCGGCGAGCTCGCCCAGCTCATCACGAGCTTCTTGCCACGCAGCGCCTCGAGGCCGCCGAACACCTGCTCGAGGTGGCAGAGGTCGGCGAGGGCCTGCGTCGGGTGGTCGACGTCGCACTGCAGGTTGAGCACCGCCGGCCGGCCGAGCAGCGCCCCCTTGTGCGACGACTCCTCGAGCGAGGCCGCGACCTCGCGCATGTACTTGTGCCCCTCGCCGAGGAACATGTCGTCGCGGATGCCGAACACCTCGGTGCAGAACCCGAGCATGGCGGCGGTCTCGCGGACGGTCTCCCCGTGGGCCACTTGCGACGTCGACTCGTCGATCTCCTCGGTCGAGAGGCCGAGCAGGCTGCACGCCGCGCGATACGCGTACCGGGTGCGCGTGGACTTGTCGCGGAAGATCGAGACCCCGACCCCGCCGTCGAACACCCGCAGCGAGAGCCCCGCGCGCGCGGCGTCGTGCAGCCACGCGGCGGCCCGGTGCACGAACCCGACGGCGTCGTCCGGGAGCTCGTACGAGAGCAAGAAGTCCTTGCCGTGGAGGTTCGGGCGCAGCGCCCCGAGCGCTTCGGCGCGTTCGCACAGACGATGGGGAGTCATGGCTTCTCCTCTCGCAGGGCCTGCAAGAAGGCCTTGGGGAAGCTGGCGTAGAACGCCGCGGCCTTCGCGAGGTGGTCGACCGGGCACTGATCGTCGGGGGTGTGGGCGTGGATCTCGTTCGCGGGGCCGAACCCGATCGTCGGCACCCCAAACATGCCGCAGGTGGCGACGCCGTTGGTCGAGAACACCCACTTGCCCACGGTGGCGGCGCCCAGTGCCTCGACCGAGGCGGCGACCCCGGCCCGCACCGCGGGGTGGTCCTCCGCGAGGAGCCACGTCGGGTAGTGCTTCTCGGTCGGATAGACGAGGCCGGTGTGGGTCGCGCGCGCGTACTCGAGCACGCGCACCGTCGCCCCCGCGGCGCGCACCGCCGGCAGCGCCTCGATCTCGGCCACGGCCGAGGCCTTGGTCTCGCCCGCGGTGAGGCGGCGATCCAGGTGGATGGTGCAGCTGTCGGCCACCGCGCAGAGCGACGGCGACGTGGACCGCACCTCGGACACCGTGACCGAGCCTTTCCCGAGGAACGGATCGGCGGTCGCCGCGAGCCGCGCGTCGAGCTGCGCGACCTCGAGCAGGATCGGCGCCATGCGGTAGACGGCGTTGATTCCGCGCTCCGGCGCGGAGCCGTGTGCGGAGCGACCCTGGGTACGGACCTCGATCTCCATGCGCCCGCGGTGGCCGCGGTACACCGCCAGGTTGGTGGGCTCGGTGAGGACCACGACCTCGGGCGCGAGCACCTTCTCGCGCAGCAGGTACTGCCAGCACAGGCCGTCGCAGTCCTCCTCCATCACCGTGCCGGTGACCCACAGGGACACGCCGTCGAGCAGGCCTAGCCCGGCCGCGATCCGCGCCCCGTGCACGGCCGCCGCGAAGCCCGCCTCCTGGTCGCTCGCGCCCCGGCCGTAGACCACCCCACCCTCGACGACGCCCGCGTACGGGTCGCGGGTCCAGGTCCCGCGGTCGCCCACCCCGACCGTGTCGAGATGGCCGTCGAGGGCGATCACGTGCGGACCGTGACCGACGCGCCCGAGCACGTTGCCGAAGCCGTCGATGCGGACCTCGTCGAACCCGACGGCCCGCATCTCGGCGGCGGCACGCTCCACGACGGCCCGTTCGCCGGCGCTCTCGGAGGGCAGCGCGATCAGGTCGCGCAGGAACGCGAGGATCTCGGGTGCGACCCGCGCGGCGGCCTCGTGGACGACGTCGGGAGCGGACATGTTGGCCTTGTCGAAGCACGAACCCTGCCCGGGCCCGGCGCCCGGACAACCGGCCTCCCGCCCGCGGGCGACGCCGAAAGGAATGCGCGGGCCCGCACCCTTGGCGGCCTGGCCATCAGGGCTTCTTGATCTTCTTGCGGAGCGCGACCACCTCCGGGTCCGTCGGTCCGAGGTGCTCCTCGAGGTCGGGCAGCGCCACCCCGTAGAGCCGCTGCGCGTACTCGTCGTCGCCGAGCTTGGTCGCGAGATCGGCGCGCCGCACGAGGTTCGCGATGACCTTGCGGCTCTTTCCGCCGTAGCGCGACTGCAGGCAGAGGATGCCGTCGTCGTGCGCGGTCAGCGCGTCCTTGAAGCGTCCGAATGCCGTGTACACGAGGCCGCGATCCTCGGTCACGTCGCCGTAGAGCGGGGCCACGAACCCGAACTGACCCTCGACGAGCTCGGTCGCCTTGTCGAGGGCCTCGAGCGCGCCGGTCAGATCCTTCTGCTGGGCGCGCGCCGCGGCCAGGGCGCGGAGCGGTGTGACGAGCGTCGGCGAGTCCTTGCCGAAGGCCACCTCCGCGAGCGTCAGCGCTTCCGTCGCCTCCTTGCGCCCGTCGTGGCCCTCTCGCACGGAAAGCCACGCGAGCCGCGCCCACGGGTAGGCCGCGAGCGGGTGGTCCTTGCGGATCATCGTGAGCGTGCTCCGCGACCGCTCGTAGGCTTTGCGGGCCTCGGCCAGCTTGCCTTCGGCCTCGCGGGCCAGCCCGAGCTCGTCGTCGATCCGGGCCAGCAACGGGTCCTGGATGGAGACGAAGTCGACGAAGGCCTTGCGCAGCACGATCAGGCGATCGGCGGCGTCGGCGGGCTTGCCGAGCGCCACCTCCACCCTCGCCATGGCGATCGCGGCGCGGGCGGTGTTGCGCGGGTCTCCCTCCCGCTTCTTCGCCGCCAGCATCGCCTGCTTGGCGCGGGTCTCGGCGCGCGACGGCTCGTCCAGCATCAGGTGGGCCTCGGTCAGGGCCACCAGCGCCGCCGTGTGCACGAGGTCGCCCTCGAGGGACTTCTCGTCCGCCAGCAGCTCGACCAGCCCGTCCTTCGCGTCCTCGGGCTTGCCCTGGGCGAGGGCGAGCTCGGCGCGCAGCACGGCCACGCGCGCCTGCTGGAGGGCGCCCTTCGGCGCGAGATCGGAGACGATGCGCAGCGGCTCGTCGACCTTGAGCAGCAGCCCGACGCCCTCCACCGTCACGAGGCCCCGCGCCGCGAGCTGGGACAGTCGCGTGTGCTTGCCCTCGCGCGCCGTCGCGAGCGCGAGCTCGAACGAGGCTCGCGCTGGCAGGAGGTCGCTCCGGGCGAGTGAGTACTCGCCGGCGAGCAGGTGCGCCTCGGCGAGCGTCCACGGCTCGGGTTTCGCGGCCAGCACGTCGTCGAGGGCGCGCGAAGCGTCGTCCTCGTTGCCGAAGGCGAGGGCGGCCCGCGCCGCCGCGAGGCGGTCGCGCCGCTTGCCGAAGTCGGTGCCGGCGTCGGCGCCCGCGACGGGGAACGGG
>CAZUZY010000583.1:0-3947 GCA_964624885.1 uncultured Polyangiales bacterium
CGCGACGCCGCAGCGCACCTCTCCACCCTCGAGCCGCACCTCGGCGACCAGCGCCCGCGCGGCGCCGATCGCGCCCCCCTCGTCGAGCTCCGGCAGCAGCACGAGCGCCGTGTCGATCGAGTAGGCGCCCAGCCGATCGACAGCGCGCAGCTTCGTGCGCACGAGCGGCGCCCAGCGCGCGATCGACGCCCCCCGCACCTCGAGCATCGCGAGCCCGACGGAGCGTCCGAACGCGCGTGCGCGCACGAGCTCGTCCGCGAGCGCGGCGAGGAAGCGGTCGTGCCGCTCGATGCCGTGCCCCGCGCCGAGCACGCTCGCGGTGGTGAGCGTGACCAGGACGTCGCCGAGGCGCAGCTCGTCGCCCACGTGGACCGGCGTCGCGGTGGTCGCGGGCTTTCCGGACACGAACGTGCCGTTGGTCGATCCCAGATCCTGGATGGTGACCCGCTCGGGCTCCACGACGAACGCCGCGTGTCGACGCGACAGGCTCGGGTCGATCACCACGAGGTCGGCGGGGTGCTGTCGACCGACGACGACGGTCCCTTGCTCCGGGAGCGGCGCGACCTTGGTGCCGTCGCGGTGGAAGAACACCAGCGAGCGTCGCGGCTCGGGCGGAGCCTCGCCGACGCCGTCGCGGCGCACCGTGGTCTCGTTGGGCTTGCCCACGGGCCGATGGTAGCCCGGCAAGCGGTTGCCGGGCTGCCGGCAAAGCCTTGCCTACCCACCGATTCCGCGGCGCATTTCCCGGGGATTTCGCGCCGCCGGGGCCTGGCACGCCGATTGATGAAGGGCTGGTCGCGCCAACGTCGGCGCTTCCACGGAGGTATCCAGTCATGATCGGTGGTCTCGTTCCCATCGCCGGGGGTCTGCTCGCTTCTTCGGGGTTCATCATCGCGCGCAAGCCGAACGCGAAGGACCTGCTCGCCAAGCTCGCGCCGTACCAGGGGTGGATCGGTGCCGTCATGTTCAGCTGGGGCGTGTGGGAGACCATCTCGGTCGTGACCCACCTCGGCCAGCTCTCGGCGGCCCCGCTCCGCTTCGTCTTCTGGGCGCTCGTGGCGGCGACCGATCTCCTGGTCGGCTTCCTGCTGGGCTACGGGCTCGTCACCACGTATCTGCTCGGCAAGAACGAGGCGGCCAAGGAGAAGGCCGCGGTCGTCCAGGGCAAGCTGGTGAAGTTCCAGGTGCCGCTCGGGTTCGCCGCCATCGTGATGGGCGCGCTCTACCTCGTCTGGTCGTACGTGCTCTGAGCGCCGTGGGACGAGGGGCGCGCTATGCTCGCGCGGTGCAAGGCCGCGTCGATCGCTACGAGCTGCACGCCCTCCTCGGCGAGGGCGGGCACGGCGCCGTGTACCGCGCGCGCCACGCGCTCACCCAGCAGTGGGTCGCCCTCAAGCTGGTCCACGTGGGTCAGCGCGACCAGCACACCTTCGATCGCCTGGTGAAGGAGGCGCGCGCCGTCGCTGCCATCGGTCACCCGCACATCGTGAAGGTGCACGACTGTGGCGTGACCCCGGAGGGCGAGGGCTTCATCGCGATGGAGCTCGTGGACGGCCAGCCGCTCTCCACGCTGGCGCGGGCGCAGGCGCCCTTGCCGCTCTCCCGCGCCGTGGATCTCGCGCTGCAGGTGCTCGACGCGCTCGAGGCCGCCCACGGCGCCGGCGTCGTCCATCGCGACATCAAGCCGAGCAACGTGCTCGCGCGCGCCCTGCCCGACGGCCGTGACTTCGTGACCCTGGTCGACTTCGGGATCAGCAAGGTGCGCAACGCGGGTGGCCTGCCGACCGATCCAGGCGTCGCGATGGGCACGCCCGGGTACATGGCCCCCGAGCAGTTCTACGGCGCCCGCGACGCAGACGGCCGCGCCGACGTGTACGCGGCGGGGGTCATCCTGTTCGAGCTGCTCGCCGGGCGACGGCCGTTCACCGGCCCCACCTTCGAGCGCATCGCGCACGAGGTCACCACCACCCCGGCGCCGCCGCTGGCCACCGTGGCGCCGCACGTCCCTCTCGCGCTCGCGAGCGTGGTCGACCGCGCGCTCGCCCGCGACATCGACGCACGCTGGCCCACGGCCCGGGCGTTCGCGGACGCCCTGCGCGACGCGGTCGCCGCCACCCACGCCTCCCAGCGCCCTCGCTCGGAGGCGCCGCACGCGTTCTTGCCGACGCTGCACGCCACGCCCTCGATGCCGGCTCCCTCGGGGGCGCCCGTGCCCTCCGCGAGCGCGCCGCCGCCTTCCGCCACGCCTCGGTTCTCACCCGCTCCACCCATGGCCCCCCTCGTCGCGTCCACGCCCCCCGCCGCGTCCCGCCCCGCCGGCGCTGCCTCGCGCGAGCGTCCGTGGGCCGTACCCGTCGCCGTGTTCGCGGGCATCGTCGTGGTCGGCCTCCTCGTCACCATCGTCCTCCTCGGGGGTCGCTCCTCGGCGAGCGACGCGGCGGCGGCCGCTTCTCCGGACCCCGAGGCCCCTGGGGTCGCGAAGGCACCGTCCAAGAGCAAGGCCAAGACCAGCGCCAAGAAGGCGAGCGACGACGACGACGACCCGGTGGTCGGCGCGGGCCCGAGCGCCTCGACGAGCGTCGCGGCCCCCGGTCCGCCTCTCCTCTCCGCCAAGGGCCACGGGGTCTCGGTCCTCTACCCGAAGGTCGTCGGCGACCTCGTGATCTCCGAGATCACCATGGTGGCCAAGCGCGCCCTCCCGGGCATGTCCGCGTGTCGACGCACGGTCGCCGACTCGGTCGAGATCGCGGTCCACGTGCACCCCGGCGGAAACATCACCCTCGCCATCCCGAGCCCCGACAACAAGGGCGACGCCGTGGTCGCGCGGTGCGTCGCGGCGGCCTTCAAGGCCTCCGCCGCCGGCTGGAAACCCGGCGAATCCGGCATCATCACCCTGCAGGCCGACCTGACCGCCAAGTGATCGCGATGGTGCGCGGGGAAAGCGCGTATATTCCCCCGAGCGATGCCCGTGCCTCGCCAAGGATCCACCCTCCCGCTCGCGAGCGGTGAGTCGTTCCTCGTCGGTCGCACGCTCGGCGTCGGCGGGATGGGCGCCGTCGTGGAGGCGACCCACCAGCCGAGTGGTCGCCGCCTCGCGCTCAAGTTCCTGCACGACGATCTGCTCGACCACCCGACGATCCCGAAGCGGTTCGAGCGCGAGGTCCAGCTCGCCACGGCGCTGACCACGGCCCACGTCGCGCGCACGTTCGGCCTCGAGCGCACGCGCGAGGGCATCCCCTTCATGATCATGGAGCTCCTCGAGGGCCACGATCTGTGCGCACTGGTCCAGCGCGAGGGGAGGCTCGTGGCGGCGCGCGCGGCGAAGATCGTCTCGCAGGCCTGCGAGGCGCTCGAGGAGGCGCACGCGCGGGGTATCGTCCACCGCGACCTCAAGCCCGAGAACCTCTTCGTCACCCGCGCGCCCGACGGCGGCGACTGGGTCCGGGTGCTCGATTTCGGGATCAGCAAGGTGCTCGACGAGTCGAACGTGCCGATCCCCAAGGGCGGCCGCAACGCCCTGACCCGCGTGGGCACCACGGTCGGCACGCCCGAGTACATGGCGCCCGAGCAGCTGCGTGGCGCCAAGGATCTGGACGGCAGCGCGGACGTCTACTCGCTCGGCTGCGTGCTCTACGAGGCCGTCGGCGGGCGCCGCCCGTTCCAGGCCCCCGTCTACCAGGACCTCGTCCGCCTCATCACCCAGACCGATCCCCCGCCGCTCGCCTCGCTCCGTCCGGACCTGCCGCCCGGCTTCGCCGACGTGGTCGCGCGGGCCATGGCCCGGGACCGCAAGCACCGCATCGCCACGGCCAAGGCGCTCCGCGAGGCGCTGGCCCCGTTCGTCGCGGTGGGTCGCAAGGTGGAGGGCACGGTGGTGATGGAGCCGCCGCCCTCCATCCGCACGGCGGCAGCCGCGGCTGCGGCCGCCGTCGCCGTGTCCGCCCGGC
>CAZUZY010000584.1:0-3932 GCA_964624885.1 uncultured Polyangiales bacterium
CGGTCGGCGCCAGCTCGGTCGCCGCGACCGGCGTCGCCTCGGCGACGACCTCCAGCCTGGGCCGAGGGGGAGGGCTTGGCGGTGGTGGTGGCGGCGGTGCCGGTGCCGGGGGTGCCTGGGCCGCCTGGGCCGTCGTGGTCGGCGGGGTCGGCGGGGCCGGGGGCGCCGCTTTGGCGTGCGGCACGCTCACGCGGGTGGGCGGCGGCTCTTCGGGCGCCTCGTCCTTCTGCACCTGGACCGCGGGCGCGACGGGCTGCTTCGGGGCGCTGGCCGTGCCGCCGCCGTAGTAGGCGCGGATGGCCGCGCGGATGTCGCTCGCCGACGCGATCATCGCGCGCACGGGGAGCCCGGCGAACCCCGAGACACGCTTGAGGCCCTCGTCGTTGGTCGGGTCGTCGGTGGCGACGTAGAGGGTCTCGCCCTGGCCGCGCACGTGGCGCACGTACACGGGGATGAGGCCGTACCCCTCGGCCACCTCGCGGGGCACGAGGTTGAGCAGCTGACGCGAGAAATCCACGTGGTAGAGCGAGACCCACGGCACCGAGAGCTGCCGCCCGAGCACCTGCGTGAGCAGGGTCTCCTCGACGAACTTCTGCTCGACCAGCAGCCGTCCGAGTCGTCGCTTGCTGCCCTCGGCCTTCTGCAGGGCGAGCGCCTCGCCGAGCTGCGCCTCGGTGAGGACGCCGGCCGCGACCAGGAGCTCGCCGAGCCGGACGCGGGGTTGTTCTTGGGCCATGGAAGCTCCATCAGAACCGGCCGGGCGGCGCGCGTCGAGGGTGAGTTGGGGTGCCCGGCGTGACAGCGGCCAAAGGCAACGGTACAGGCCGCGCATGGTCGATGCGCTCGCCGAGATCTGGATGGACGGCGCGCTCGTCCCCTGGGCCGACGCCCAGGTCCACGTCCTGACGCACACGCTGCACTACGGCCTCGGCGCCTTCGAGGGCATCCGCGCCTACCAGCGCGCCGACGGCCGCTCGGCCGTGTTCCGCCTGCGCGAGCACGTCGATCGGCTGTTCGACTCCTGCAAGCTCGCCCTGATGAGCGTGCCGTTCAGCCGCGAGGAGCTCTGCGCGGCGTGCGTCACGGTGCTGCAGCACAACCGCCTCGAGGCTGGCTATCTGCGTCCGCTGGCCTTCGTCGGCGACGGGGCCATGGGCATCTACGCCGACAACCCCACCCGGGTCGCGGTCGTGGCCTGGCGCTGGGGCAGCTACCTCGGCAAGGAGGCCCTCGAGAACGGCATCCGCGCCAAGATCAGCAGTTTCGCGCGCCACCACGTGAACGTGTCCCTCGCCAAGGGCAAGCTCGTCGGCCAGTACACCAACAGCATCCTCGCCAAGCGCGAGGCCAAGCTCGGCGGCTACGACGAGGCCATCCTGCTCGACACCCAGGGCTACGTCAGCGAGGGCACCGGCGAGAACATCTTCGTCGTGCGCAAGGGTGCGCTGGTCACCCCGCCGCTCTCGTCCTCGATCCTGGCCGGCATCACCCGCGACACGATCATGACCCTCGCGCGCGAGGAGGGCATCCCGGTGCTCGAGGAGCGCATCACCCGCGACCAGCTGTGGCTCGCCGACGAGTGTTTCTTCACCGGGACCGCCGCCGAGGTCACCCCGGTCCGCGAATGCGACCACCGCGCCATCGGCGACGGTCGCCCTGGCCCCATCACCAAGCGCCTCCAGGAGCGCTACTTCGACGTGGTCCGCGGCCGCGACACCTCCCACCCCGAGTGGCTGACGTTCTACTCATGACCAAGCACCACGCCCCACGCCCCCACCAGCGAGACCCGATCCCCGCCAGCGCCCGCGCGGGCCTCGGGGGTCGCCCCATCGTCGCCATCGTCGGTCGACCGAACGTGGGCAAGTCCACCCTGTTCAACCGTCTCGCCGGCGCCCGCCTCGCCATCGTGCACGACGAGCCCGGGGTCACCCGCGACCGGCACTACGCGGACGCCTTCGCCCGCGGCGCCGAGTACACCCTCGTCGACACCGGCGGCTGGGATCCCGACAGCGACGACCCGATGCGACAGGGCATCGCCCGCCACGTGCGCGCGGCCATCGCCGAGGCCGACGTCATCGTCTGCGTGCTCGACGGCACGATGGACGTCACGGACGCCGATCGCGAGGCGGTCCAGTTGCTGCGTGGCACGAGCAAGCCGGTGATCTACGCCGCGAACAAGGCCGATTCGCCCAAGGTCGACGCGCTGGCCTTCGACGCCTACCGGCTCGGCATCAAGGAGATCATCCCGGTCTCGGCGCTCCACGGACGCGGGTTCGCCGAGCTCGAAGAGGCCATCGTCGACCAGCTGCCCAAGTCCGATCCCGACGCGGAGGACAGCTTCGCCGACCTCGTCGACGTGCCGCGCATCGCCCTCATCGGACGGCCCAACGCCGGCAAGAGCTCGCTGCTGAACCGGCTCGTCGGCAAGGAGCGCTCGCTGGTCGACGACCGCCCCGGCACCACCCGCGACACGGTCGACGCGCTCGTGTACTTCGCGCGCAAGACCGAGGGTGGCACCGTGCAGCAGCCGCTGGTCGTGCTCGACACCGCCGGCATCCGCAAGAAGGCCAAGGTCCACGAGACCATCGAGAGCATCAGCGTGCTGCGGGCGATCCGCGCCATCGAGCGCGCCGAGATCGTCGTGCTCATGTGCGACGCCGCCGAGGGCGTGGCCGAGCAGGACGCCAAAATCCTCGGGCTCGCGGTCGAGCGGGGGCGGGGGGTGGTCATCGCCCTCAACAAGTCCGACCTGCTCGACGGCAAGGCCCTCAAGAAGGCCGAGGAGCAGGCCCTCGAGAAGATCTCGTTCACGCCCTGGGCGCCGATCGTGCGCATCTCGGCGAAGACGGGGCGGGGGGTCGGCGCGCTGGTCGACACCGTGGCCAAGGTCCGCGAGGACTGGGTCAAGCGCGTGGGCACCGGCGAGATGAACCGGTTCTTCGAGGAGGTGCTGGCCACCCACCCGCCGCCCACCAGCGGTGGCCGCGCGGTGCGGCTCTACTTCGTCACCCAGGCCGAGACCCGCCCGCCCACGTTCGTCATCGTCACCAACGAACCGGAGAACGTGCACTTCAGCTACCAGCGGTACATCCAGAACCAGATCCGCAAGCGGTTCGGGTTCGAGGGGGTGCCGATCCGCATCCGCTATCGCAGGAAGCGGCGCCGCGGCGACGGCGGCGAAGAGAGCGACTGAGCCCCCCGCGTCGCTCGGCGCTCCTTCGCGAGGCCGGCGCCAACGAAGACAGCCCCCGAAACAAGGCTCCTGCCCGGAGCGTTCCCTCCCCTCGGTGACCTGTGCGCGCTCCCCTGCTCGTCGTCGTCGCGTTGGTGGCCTGCCGCAGGCAGCCTCCCGTGCCTGCGCCGCCGACCACGACCACGGCGATCGAGGTCGATGCGGCGAGCGACGCCGCCGACGCCGAAGTCGGCGACGCCGCCGATGCTGCCACTGCTGCCACCGCCGCGAGCCCCGACCCGATCGCCGCACTCCCCGCGGCCACGCTGGTCGGCGCCGAGGCGTGGGCGCTCGCGGCGCCTGCGCTCGACAAGCTGCCCGAGGGTGCCCGCAAGGCGTTCGGCCACCGCGTGGCGCGGGCCCGGGTGGCCGTGGGCCTCTGCACGCGTGAGGAGGGCGAGCGGGCACTCACCGAGATCGCTGCGGCGCGCCTGCTCCCCGAGGCGAGCCCCAAGCCGATGCCCGAGCTCCTCGCGCGCCTGGAGGTCGACGCCTGGGTGTGCGCCGAGCGCTGGAAGGAGGCCCTCGCGGCGCCGGGCGACGCCGGCCTCCTCGCCCGCAAGGGGGCCCTCGCGGCGCGCACGCGTGCCAAGGCGCTCGAGGCCACGGGAGTCCTCGCCGGGGCGCGGGCCGCGCTCGACGACGCCATCGCGCGGGCGCACGCGGCGGGGCTCGATCGCGGCAAGCTCCTCGGATGGCG
>CAZUZY010000585.1:0-3871 GCA_964624885.1 uncultured Polyangiales bacterium
TCACCTGGAAGACCGCGTGCTGGTTCATGGCAACAAGACCGTGGTGTTCCGCTAAAGGAATTCGAGATGAAGACCTTCGCTTTTGCATTTTTGGCAGCGCTTCTCACCGGTCAGGCGCTGGCCGAAGATCACCGTCAGTTGGCCACCCTTCCCCCCGCCGCCAAGGAAGCGATGCGCGAGGAAATGCTCGGCAACCTGCTCGCCATCAACGAAATCCTGACCCTGATCGCCGCCGGCAAGATCAAGGAAGCCGGCCAGGTGGCGGAAACCTCACTCGGGCAATCGGCTCAGGGCAAACATCGCGACAAACCTTTTGATGCCCGTCCGGGCCCGCACATGCCGCCGGCCATGCACGGCATCGGCAACGACGGCCATGTTGCCGCCAGCGAATTCGCCAAGGCGGCAAAAAGCGGCGACCGCGAGAAGGCTCTGGCCCTGCTGCCCAAGCTGACCGAAGGCTGCGTCGCCTGCCACTACTCCTGGCGCACGCGCTGACTCGGTGCGGTACGTCCCCGCGGGAACTTTCCCGATTACGCCGCCAGCACCAGCGGCGAGACCCCGGCCTCGATTCGCTGGTGCATCCCCCGATATGTGGTCGCAAGATCATACTTCGCGTGCAGGTTGATCCAGAAGACGGCATCGGTGGCGAACAGCCGGGCCAGGCGCAAGGCGGTATCGCCCGTCAGATACCACGGGCAAAGCCGGCGGCTTGAGATTGTGAGCGCCTCAAAGGCGCCCATGAAACCGTGATGGCGGTAGAACTGCTCCTCCCCCTTCAAGCGGGAGGAAGTTGAGCCAACGTCACTGCACCACGCTTCATTTACGACCGCCGTACAGGTCAAACCCTGGTGAGCCCCCCGGCATGGCCGGGGGCTTACCTCTATGAGTCAGGCGTGCATCACGCAGACCCTGGCCTTGCCGGTGCATTTTGCCTCGTACATCGCGCGGTCGGCTTTGATCAACAGCGCATCCGGATCGGCGTCAGTTGCTTCAAAAAATGCCACGCCGACCGAGGCGCTGATGGAAAACGATTGCTGCCTTGCGGTGAAAGACTGTTGTATGGTTTCGACGATTTTTTCACCTATCCGCACCGCTTGCTCGAGTGTGGAAGTGTTTTCCAGAAGCACGGCGAATTCGTCGCCGCCCAGGCGCGACAGCAAATCGCTGCTGCGCAGGATTGCCTTGATCCGCGTCGCCACTTCGCACAACACGTAGTCGCCAACGTCATGGCCGTAGGTATCGTTCACCGGTTTGAAGCCATCCAGGTCGAAATACAGCATCGACCCTCCCTGGCCGCTGCGGTTCGCCCGTGCCAGCGCCCGCCCGACCTCGCTCTTGAACAGTCGCCGGTTGGCCAGCCCGGTGAGCGGATCGGAGAGCGCCATCTGCTTCAGCTTCTCTCGGCTCTCGCGCAGTTCGCTGACGTCGTGGAACCAGGTCAGCACGGCGGCCTGGTTCTGGTACTGAATCGTCTTTAGCGAGATCAGCCCCCAGAAACCGCCACCATCACCGCGCAAGAAAGCCACTTCGGCGTCCACTACCTGGCCTTCGCGCTCGAAACGGTTGCGAATCAGCTCCCATTCCGCCTGGTCCGCACACAACTGGTCAAGCTGCATGCCGTCGAGGTCTTCAATGGCCAGTTGGAACATTTCCGACAGGCGCGGGTTGGCGAAAAGGATACTGCCGTCGAGTACCGAGGCTATCGCAACACCAGCAACACTGGAGTCGAGAATGACGCGCAGCCGCCGTTCGTTTTCGGCCAATGCCTCTTGTGCCAGACGCAGTTCGGTGATGTCAGTACCGGTGCCGCGATAGCCCTGAAAACTACCGTCCTCGCCAAATACCGGGACACCACTGACCTTCAGGTAAAGCGCCCCTTTGTGCTTCGCAATGAAGCGGTATTCAAAATCGCGGAACGACTCCCTCGCATCCAGCTTGCGCTGGTATTCCTTCCAATTTTCGCGTTCTTCCTCGACGTTTGCGGGGTCGGCAATCTCGATCCTCGTCCGCCCAAGAATGGCCTCTGCCGCTACGCCAGTCGCGGTATAAAACCGCTCGGAAACGTAACTGAAACGCAAGTCTGCATTCAACTCCCAGAACCAGTCGGAAGCCGCCAGCGCCATGTCAAGAAAGCGCCGCCTGCTAAGGGCAAGGGATTCCGCTGAACGTATGCGTTCGGTGATGTCGGTGTAAGTGGTCACAAAGCCAAACCCGGGTATGGGCGTGCCACAGATCTCCAGCACCGTGCCATCCGGTCGCGTCCGCTTGAAGCGATGGGCTTGCATGCGATACGCCTGTTGCAGTCGTTGCTCGACCAATTCTTCGATATCGCCCTCGCCATACTCGCCACGCCGGGCGTTGTAGCGAAAGATGTCGGCAATCGACGTACCCGGGGCCCCAAACTCAGCGGGCAAATCGAGCAACTCATTGAACAAGGTGTTGGCGGCAACCAGGGTCAGATCCATACTGAAGATACTGAGCCCTTGATCAATGCGTTCAAGGCCCGCCTGAATCAGCCTGCGCTGATCGCCATTGAAACTTTCGCTGTCGAGTTCTGCTGAAACGCCGTAAATAGCGGTCCGCTGCTCCTCGAGTAGTTTCTTCCTGAATGTGATCATGCGACTCGCTCCAGCCGGTTTTGCCCGGGCTGCCGAACGCAGACGCACCCCGTCAGTTTGGACGAATGCTGCCATTTAACCACGATGGGATGTTCCGCAGGGCAATCGCATCAAATTTCCCGAAGCATCAACAGGATAGGAAATCCAGCACGACATCCGGGAGTATCTTCAACTCTGGTGACATGAGTCAATTGCCGACTTCGCATCAGAAAATCTTCGGTGCCGCCATAAACCTCCCGTATCGCACCCCCAGCAAAACCCCTGGCCCGGCGAGTGGTTGCAATGAGCAGAGTTGCCACCTTTCAGAATGCCGTTATCAGCCAGTCCCACTGCACGGATCTATCTGTCGGTCATTTGTTCTGGCGGGCAGGAATCGCTGCGGAGGAGGCATTCACAAGCGACGCGTGACTGCCTGCAACAACCGAACTGCCGGCGCTCGAGCCCCGCCTCTGATCATCGCCGTACCGCCAGCGCCGACTTTCCAAAGAAAAGCCCCATGCTTAGGGGCTTTGGTGATGTTCGCGAGCCTTCCCGACAGACGCTGAAACGCTACTCCAGGTTCTGCACCTGCTCCCGCATCTGCTCGATCAGCAGCTTGAGTTCCAGCGCGATGGCAGTGACCTCGCCCGAGACCGATTTCGAGGCCAGCGTGTTGGCCTCGCGGTTGAGTTCCTGCATCAGAAAATCCAGCCGCTTGCCGACGGCGCCGCCCTTTTTCAGCACGCGCTCGAGTTCGTCCATGTGGGTCACCAGTCGCGCAATTTCCTCGGCGACATCGATCTTGGCGGCAAACACGCCGACCTCCTGGCGGATGCGCTCCTCGTCGAGATTGGCCACGGCCTCGCGCAGCTTGGTGGCAAGCCGTTCGCGGTAGGCGGCCAGCGCGGCCGGCAGCAAGGGTTCGGCGGCACGCACCTGTTCGCGCATGCGGGCGGCACGGTCTTTCAGCACGTCGGCCAGCTTGGCGCCCTCGCGTTCGCGGGTGGCGACAAACTCATCAAGCAGTTTGGCAAACAACTCCTGTGCGGCGGCCTGCAACTGCTCCGTGGTGAGCGAGTCGTCACCCAGCACGCCGGGCCAGCGCAGCACTTCGGCCACCGACAGGGGTGCCGCCTGCGGCAGCACACCGCGCACGGCATCGTCAAGCTTGCCCAGCTCGGCCAGCAGCGCCGCATTGGGCGCCCGCTCGCGCGCCGCGGCACCTTGCGCCGGCTGCGCCTGCAAATAGCCGCGGCATTCGATCTTGCCGCGTC
>CAZUZY010000586.1:0-3869 GCA_964624885.1 uncultured Polyangiales bacterium
CTGGACGACGCCGACGAGGAGGCGCTCGCGACGGCCCCGGCGTCGCCGGTGGTGGGCGGTTTGCGGCGGCAGGCCATGGCCCCGGTCAGGAGGACCCCCACGAGCATCGCGCGCCGCACGGGCGGGGAGGTAGCGTGCCCAGCGCGGCGCACGTAGGCCTTGAAGGAGAGCCCATTAGGAGTAATATGCGCGCGCCTCCGCGCGGCCTCTGCCGCACGGAACGGGAGACACCGCCAAGCGGGCCCCTGTTGGGTCCGCTTTTTTTCGTTCGCATGCCCAAGTCCCACCGCACCCGATCGCCGGGCAAGACCGCCCGTCCCGCCAGCCCCGGCGGACGTCCGGCCGTGGTGCGCGACGTGCGGGCGGGGCGGCCGCTGGGCCCCAAGCCCAAGCCGAAGAGCGAGCAGGCGCTGGCCCCCGAGGCGGTCGCCACCCGGATCGGCACCGTCGCCCCCGCCGAGACTGCGGCGGCGGTGGAAGAGGTCGCGGCCCCCGTGCTGGCCGCCCACCGCTGCGAGCTCGTGCAGCTCGAGTTCCGGCGCGAGCCCCACGGCTGGGTGCTCCGCCTCTACGTCGAGCGCCTCGGCCACGACCCGCGCCTCGCCGTCGGCGGGGTCGACCTCGAGGCTTGCTCGCGCATCAGCCGCGACCTCTCCATGGCCCTCGACGTCGCGGGCACCATCGAACACGCCTACCACCTCGAGATCTCGAGCCCGGGTCTCGAGCGCCCGCTCGCCAGCCTGGCCCACTACGCCCGCTTCGCCGGGTTGCCGGCCAAGCTCGTGCTGCGCGTGCCCTACGTGAGAGCCGAGTCGCAGGCGGGGCACCGCGTGCTGCAGGGCGAGCTGCTCGGCGTCGACGGAGAGCGCGTGCGCATCCACGACCAGGACCTCGGCGAGGCCGCGGTGCCGTTCGGCGACATCGCGCGCGCGCACCTCGTCTACGTGCCGCCGCAGGCCGGCGGGCCGAAGAAGACGACGCGAACACGGGATCGACAGAAGCACGACAAGCAGCTGCACGACACGCAGGTGCACGACGTTGGGCGGCAGGACGCGGAGAACGAACGATGATGAACGCAGCGCAGGGCGGAGCAGGGGGCGACGTCACGCTCTCCTCGATGATCGACATGGTCGCCAAGGAGAAGGGCATCGACCGCAAGGTGCTCGTCGAGACGGTGGAACAGGCCATCCTGAAGGCCGCGCAGAACGCCTTCGGCGAGGACCGCGAGCTCGAGGCGAAGTTCTCCGAAGAGGCCGGCCAGGTCGACCTCCACATGTACATGACGGTGGTCGATCGCCCGGTCGAGAAGCCCGGCAGCGAGGTCACTCTCGAGGAGGCGCAGGCCTCCGGCCTCGAGGCCGAGATCGGTGAGGAGCTCGGCTTCCAGATCTTCTACCTGCCCAAGGACCTCGAGAAGGCCAAGCAGCAGGACAAGGACTTCGGGAAGATCCTCAAGATCCCGATGACGGCCACCCAGTTCGGCCGCATCGCCGCGCAGGCGGCCAAGCAGGTGCTCATCCAGCGCCTCCGCGACGCCGAGCGCGACATCGTCTTCAACGAGTACAAGGACCGCAAGGGCGAGCTGATCCGCGGGATCGTCCGCCGCTTCGAGCGCGGCAACAACATCATCGTCGACCTCGGGCGCACCGAGGCCGTGCTGCCGTACCGCGAGCAGACCCCGCGCGAGACCTACCGCGCCGGCGACCGCATCGTGGCGCTCCTCAAGGAGATCGACCGCAAGGGCCCGGGCCCGCAGATCGTGCTGTCCCGCGCCGATCCCCGCCTCGCCGAGAAGCTCTTCGAGGCCGAGGTCCCCGAGATCGACGAGGGCATCGTCATCGTGAAGGCGTGCGCCCGCGAAGCCGGGGCGCGCACCAAGATCGCGGTCGCCTCGCGCGACAACGACGTCGATCCGGTGGGCGCGTGCGTCGGCATGAAGGGCTCGCGCGTGCAGGCCGTCGTGCAGGAGCTCCGCGGCGAGAAGATCGACATCGTCCCCTGGGATCGCGACCCGGCGCGCTTCGTGTGCGCGGCCATCCAGCCCGCCGAGGTGCACAAGGTCATCCTCGACGAGGCCGACGGGCGCATGGAGCTCGTGGTCCCCGACGAGAAGCTCTCGCTCGCCATCGGGCGCAAGGGCCAGAACGTCCGCCTCGCGGCCCAGCTCACCGGCTGGAAGCTCGACATCATCAGCGAGTCCAAGTTCCGCGCGATGGAGGAGGAGGCCGTGACCGGCCTGCAGAGCATCGCCGGCGTCCCCGACGCGGTGGCCCGCTCGATGTACCGGCTCGGCTTCCGCTCCGTCGAGGAGGTCGCCGACGCGAGCCCCGAGGAGCTCTCGGGCATCCCCGGGGTCGGCTCGGTCGAGGAGGCCGCCCAGGTTCGTGCCGCCGCCGAGACCGCCCTCGAGCAGTCCCGCGCCGAGCGCGTGCGCAACGCGGCTTCGTCGGGCGCGCCGCTCAGCGGCCTCGACCGCCTGCTGCTCGTCCGTGGCATCAACGACAAGCTGGCCGAGCAGCTCACCCAGCTCGGCTACCGCACGCCCGAGGACATCGTCCGCGAGGCGGAGGACAAGTTCGCGGTCAAGACGAGCCTCGGCATGAAGAAGTCGCGGGTCGTGCGCGCGGGCGCCCAGGCCTACCTCGACATCGAGCAGAAGGTCCTCGCCTCCGCGAAGGAGGGTTGAGGGAAGTGCTCTTGGCCCAGACGCGCAACCACCCACGCGGCCGCCCGCCTTCGACCGAGAACCGGTCGCGGGTCGCGACGCCCTCGGACCGCCGTTCTCTCCAGGCGAACGGCGCCGAGGCAGCGGGAAAGGCACCCGTCGCGCCGCCCCCCCGTGGGTCCGCCTCGGAGGCCGCCACCGCTGCGCGTTCGCGCATCAGTGGCCGATTCTCCGGGCAGGCCGCGGCCCGGGTCGAGCTCCGCACCTGCGTCGGTTGCGGCGAGCAGGGCGAGGCCTCGCGCCTCGTCCGTCTCGTGCTGGCAGGGGAGGGCGCGCCGATGGACGCCGAGGCACCCGCAGGGGCCGAGGCACCCGCAGGGGGCGAGGCACCCGCGAGCAAGGCGGCCGCCACGGTGGTCGTGGACGCGAAGGGCGGCCGCTTCGGTCGCGGTGCGCACGTGCACCCGCTCCGCGCGTGCCTCGAGCGTGCGCAGAAGGGGCTGTCCCGCAGTTTCCGGTGCAAGGTCACGGTCCAGCCGGCCGAGCTCGCGGAGGCGATCCAGGTGGCCTACGCACGGCGCATCGTCGGCCTCCTCGGCGGCGGCGTGCGCGCGGGGCTCGTGGTGATCGGCACCGACGCCGTGGTCGAGTCGATCCGCGCGAACCGGGCGATGCTGGTGCTGGTTGCCGCCGACGCGGCCGCGGCCTCCCAGCGGGGGGAGATTGCCGGCGCGATCGGCGCCGGAAAGGCGTTGGTGCTCTGGGACCGTGCGCGGCTCGCCGCCGCGCTCGGTCGAGCGTCCTCCATGGCGCGCGAAGGCGTCGCGGTGGCGAGTGTCCTCGATCCGCGCCTGGCGCGGGCCGTGCGCGAGTCTTGGGTGGCGATGAACGTGACTTCGGAAGTGGGCAGGATCGTCGAAGGGTCGGAGAGCGCGTGATGAGCAAGGTGCGGGTCTACGAAGTCGCCAAGCAGCTCGGTATCGACGAGCAGGCTGCGCTCGCGCTGCTGCAACAGCAGGGTGCTCCGGTGCGGAACCGGTTGAGCGCGGTGGAACAAGACGTGGCCGATCGGGCCAAGCGGGCGCTCGAGCGCTCCAAGGCGGCGTCGGTCGTCGAGGAGCGGATCCGCCCCACGGTGGTGCGCCGCAAGGCCACCCCGCGCGCCGACGAGGCGCCGGCGTCGGCGCCCGGTGCGCGGACCAAC
>CAZUZY010000587.1:0-3863 GCA_964624885.1 uncultured Polyangiales bacterium
CGCAGGAACGTGGCGCGCTTGCCGAGGGGTTCGACCAGGGTGAGCGCGAGATCGGGCCGCAGGCAGGCCAGGGCGAGCCCGGGGGCGCCGAAGCCCGTGCCGACGTCCACCACCTTCACCCCCTGGGGGACGATCCGCGCGACGTGGGTCGCGTCGAGGACGCCGAGCTCGACCAGGGCGTCGTCGTCCTTCGCCGCGGTCAGATCGATCTTCTTGTTCCAGGTGCGGACGAGCTCGAGCCAGCGGACGAGCCGCTCCACCGCGCGCGGACCGACGGGGCCGATGCCCGCGGCCGGCGCCGGCACGGCCTCGACGAGCCGCTCCACGCGGGCGCGCAGATCACCCACCGACGACACGGCTCACCCGAGGTGCTGGCGGGCGATGTCCGCCCAGGTGCCGGTGGGTTCGAGCTCGAGGTAGGTGCGCCACAGAGGCCGCGCGTTGCGCTTGTCCCCGAGCTCCTCGTAGGCCATCGCGAGGTTGAAGTAGGCGTCGGCGAAGCGCGGATCGGCCTCGATCGCGCCCTGGAAGTAGCGGATGGCGATGTCGAGCTCGTGACGCTCGAGCATCAGGTAGCCGAGGTTGTACTTGGCCTCCGGCTGCTTCGGGTCGATCGCCAGGGCCTTGGAGTACAGTGCCTCGGCCGCGGCCTCGTCGCCCTTGCGGAACAGGATGTTGCCGAGGTTCGTGTAGGCGATGGCGAGCAGCGGATCGAGCTCGATCGCCTGGCGATAGAGCTTCTGCGCCTCGTCCATCGTGCGCGGGTCCTCGTCGAGCTCGCTCGCGCGCTTGTAGACCTCGAAGGCCAGCCGGGCGCGGTGCTGGCGCACGGCGGGGCGCAGCACGCGCACCACGTCGTCGCGCAGCGTGCGCACGTCGAAGTCGAGGAGCATCTGGCCGGTGGTCGGCGCGAACGTGCCCTGCGACGACTTGACCACCACCTGCGCGCCGTCGGAGAGCACCTTGAGCTCGGTGAGCGGCTTCTGGACGCTGGGGATCGCCGTGGAGAGCGCCTGGATGGCCTTGACCACGTCGCGCATCTTGATGCCACGACCGAGCAGGGAGAGCGCCGCGCGGAGGGCGATGAGATCCTGGAACGTGTAGCGCCGCCGTGTGCCGGCCCCGACGCTGGGCACGACGACGCCGTGCTTCTCGAGCGTGCGCAGGCGCGACGCGTTGGTGCCGAGGAGCTTCACCACCTCGACGCGGGTGTACGTGTCGCGCGTGGGCTCGATCGCCGGCGGGGGCTCGGTGACCGCGCCGCCCGCGCGCGCCTCGATCGGGACGTCGACCGGGGCTTCGCCGGAGGTCGTTGCCTCGCCACCGCGCGAACGACGACCCTTGCCGGTCGCGCCGCCGGCGCCCGGCGTTTCGGCACCTGGCCCGACTTCGGGACGCTTGTCTCCTTGCGCGGGCACACGGCGGTCTCGGGTGCGCGGGGCCCCGAACTGCACGTGGATGACCTTGCCGTCGTTGCCGGACGAGCCCATGGAGTCGACGCTGGGACCGTACACGCCTCCGCCGGCCCGACGGAAGGGGTTTTCAGAGACCTTCGAACCGGCTACCTCTCGGACGTGCTCCGCAACCCGACCTCCACCCCCCAGCCGTCGGCCTCTCCTCTCTCGTCTCGCGCGCCCGCGCGTCTGCGATGGGCGAGCGCCGTGATGGCCGGGGTCCTGTTCGCGCCCAGCGTCGCCGTGTGGAGCGTCGGCCACGCCGCGGCTGCGCCCGCGATCCTCGCCTCGCCGCAGGGCACCGCGGGGGCGGTCGAGATCGAGGTGCTGGCGTTCGCCTCGAACGACGCCGTCGACGAGGCGGCCGCGCTCACCGATGCCTTCCGCCACGCGGTGGTCGCCGTCGACGGCATCTACGACAACGGCAAGTCCCACGCCCTCGAGGCCGTGGCGCTCACCGCCGGCTGCGACGATCCCATGGCCCCGGCGTGTGGCCCGAAGCTCGCCAACGAGATCAAGCACGACAAGTTCGTCTACGGCACGGTCAAGAAGTCACCTCCGGGCAAGCTGACCGCCACGCTCGCCTACTACTCCGGTGGTCAGGTGAAGCAGGTGGTCAAGACCTACGACGGCGGGCCCATCGCGAAGGACGGTGCCTCGCCGGAGCTCAAGAAGATCGCGCTCGACGCGCTCTACCAGCTCACCGGCAAGGGCCCGAAGGCCAAGGTCGAGATCACCGTCACCGGCCCGGGCTCCTCGGAGTCGGGCGATCTCTACGAGGGTGGCAACAAGGTCGGCCACGTCGACAACGGCAAGGCGCAGCTCGAGCTCGGCACCGGCAGCCACACCCTCGAGCTCCGCATGTCGGGGTTCGCGAACACGACGGGCGTCGTCGAGGTCAGCCCCACCGGTGGCACCCTCACCCTCGCGCCCGTGCGCATGGGCGACGGCAAGAAGTTCGATTTCCAGCTCTACGGCGGCATCGCCGCGCTCGGCGTCGGCGTGGTGTTCCTCGGCGTGGGCGTCGCCACCACCGCTCGCGTGCTCACCATCAAGAACGACGACGCGTTCCAGGCGTACTCCAAGCGCTGGACCAGCTCCGAGAAGAACATCTGCGCGCGCGCGCGGGAGGGCCAGGAGAAGGGCAACTCGGGCGACAGCTCGAACTTCGACTCGAACCGCCCGAAGCTGACCGGCACCGTCACCTCGCTCTGCGACGAAGGCGAGTCCAAGCAGACGACCCAGTTCGTGTGGTACGGCCTCGGCGCCGCGCTCGCCGTCACCGGCACGGTCCTGCTCGTGACCCGCAAGGCGCCTGGCGACGGCAAGGCCGCCATGCAGGTCACCCCCATCGTCGCGCCTGGCTACGGTGGGCTGTCGCTGACCGGCGCGTTCTGAGCCCACGTGCGCGTCGTCGGGGGCACGCTCAAGAGCCGTGCGCTGACGGCGCCCCGCGGCGATGCCACCCGGCCGACGAGCGATCGCGTCCGCGAGTCGCTGTTCGCGGTCCTCGGCGATCTGCGCGGCGCGCGCGTGCTCGATCTGTACGCGGGCACGGGGGCGCTCGCGATCGAGGCGCTCTCGCGCGGAGCGTCCTCGGCGGTGTGCGTGGAGCAAGGGCGCCCTGCCCTCGCCGCGCTCGAGCACAACCGCGCGAGCCTCGGCCTCGCTGCCACGCTGCGCGTCGTCGCCCGCAAGGTGGACGGTGCTGGCGCTGCGCTCGTCGCCCACGGCCCGTTCGACCTCGTGCTCGCCGACCCACCCTACGCCGATCTCCCCTCGGGCGCGCTCGTGCGCGCGCTCTCGTCGGTGCTCGCGACCGTCGGCGTGACCGACGCCGACACGCTCGTGGTCGTGGAGCGCGCGGCGCGTGATCCCGCGCCGATCCTGCCCGGATTCGCGCTCGAGGACGACCGTCGTTGGGGCGACACGGCGGTGAGCTTCCACCGGCGGGAGGTCGTCGGTTGAGCGAGCCGGAGGTCGTCGAGGGCACGGTGGTGCGGGTGACCTTCGAGAGCGAGGTCACCGGCTTCCGCGTCATCAAGCTCCGGCCGAGCACCCGCCCCCGCGGCAACCCCTTGTTCGGCGCGCGACCGAGCACCGACGATCTGCTCACGGTGGTCGGCTGTTTCGCGCCGGTGGCGGTCGGGGAGAACGTGCGGGCGGTCGGCAAGCGCGAGTCCGACCCACGGCACGGGGCGCAGCTGCGCGCCGAGATCGTCACCGCGGTGAGCCCGACCGACGCCGAGGGCATCGAGCGCTACCTCGCGAGCGGCATGATCAAGGGGATCGGCAAGAAGCTCGCGCACCGCATTCGCGCGCACTTCGGGGCCGAGACGCTGCGCGTGCTCGACCACACGCCCGAGCGCCTCGCGGAGGTGCCGACCCTCGGAGCGCGGCGCGCTTCGC
>CAZUZY010000588.1:0-3853 GCA_964624885.1 uncultured Polyangiales bacterium
GCGTCCCGAGCCAAACTGTTTGGCTCGGGTCCCTGTTATCCGGCCTGTCGGCCGGTTTCGCGCCTTCAGCGGTAGGTGGCGCCGGCGCCGGGCAGGCGGTCGCGCGCTTCGCCGAGCGCCTGCGCCGCGGCCACCAGCGGGGCGATGCGCTCGAGGAGGGCCTCCGTCGACTGCACCGAGGCGCGCATGGCGAGCTGCGCGCCCTCGTCGTCGAGGCTCACCTCCTCGACCGGCGCCAGCACGGCGCCGAGCTCCGCCAGCAGCGCGCGCGCCACCTCGACCTCGCGCGCCTCGGCGAAGAAGCGCTTGGCCAGCGGCGCGGGGAGCTCGAGCCCCTCCTTCGCGAGCGCGTCCAGCCAGCGCCGCTCGCGCAACGAGAGGCCCGCCGTCAGGGCGGGGCGGAACGTGCACTCTCCGACCACCCACAGCTCGCCGCCCGGTCGCTGCTCGAGCCGCACGACGAGCCCGACGCCGCCGAACACGCTCTCCATGCGCTCACGCTGTTCGTCGTTCCGCAGCTCGAGGCGCTCCGCCGCCGCCCGCCATAGGAGCGCGCGTCGCTCGCGCCCCACCGGCGCTGCCACGGCCGCCCGCCGCCGACGACTGTCGGGCACCTCGCCGGCGGTCGCCTGACTCACGACGATGGGCAGGTGCATCACCACGTCCTCGCCGAACGCGACCACCGCGCGCACCATCAGGTGCCAGGTGAGCCGCATGCCCCGCGCGGCGAAGCTCGGGGGGGCCTTCTCCGGGAACCGCACGCGGAACGGCACGCCCACGCCCTCTTCGCGCTTCTCGGGGAGCCGCGCGACCAGCCGATGCACCTCGACGTCGTAGGTCTTGCCGCCGAGCACGAGGTGCTCGTGGGCGACGAAGGCGACCTCGAGGCTGCGCATCGAGCGCAGGTTGGTGACGGCGAGGGTCCCCTCGATGGCCTCGCCGGGTGCGATGCGCGGCTTGGCGAGGGACACCTCGAGGTAGGGACGCTTGCCCTCGGGACCGTCGCTCTTCGAGCTCCACACCTGCGCGCGCACCGGCTCCGGGGGCACCGGGGCGGGCGCGACCGGCATCGCGAAGCGGGCGTGTCGGTCGGGCCACCAGGGGATCGACACGTGGACCTCGAACGCGTACTCGGTCGCGTACCAGCGGCCCGTGTAGGTCGGCGGTGCATCCGCTGGCAGCGCGAAGTCCGCGGCGAAGCGCTGCTTGCCCTTGACCAGCTTGCCCGGCGTGAAGCGCGCGCGCCGGGACACGATGCTCTGCGCGTAGGCCTGCGACTCGTCGCGATAGGCCCGCTCGACCCCGGTGAGCCACAGATCGACGAACTCGACCGGCGTGTCGCTGCGCGCGTCGAGCTCGAGCTCCGCGCGCACGTTCTGGCCGGCGGCGCCGGTGGCCGGCCGCAGGAACAGCGCGACCTTCGGCCGCGACCGCATCAGGCGTTCTTGAAGATCGCCATCACCTCGCGCAGCAGCACGAGGGCCTCCTCGCGCGGCCGCTGGAAGGCGTTGCGACCCATGATCGAGCCGAACGCGCCGCCCTTCGCGAGCCCGCGCACCTCCTCGAGCACCTCGTCGTTGCTCTTGGCCTCGCCGCCGCTGAAGATGATGATCCGCTTGCCGGCGAAGGCGCTCTGCACCACGTGGCGCGTGCGCTCCTCGAGGGTGGCCCAGGGCACCGAGTACTTCTCGAACACCTTCTTGGCCTCGGGCTGCTCGAGGTGCGCCTTGGGCGGCTTGACCTTGATGACGTGCGACCCGAGCTGCGCCGCGATCTGCGCCGCGTAGGCCGCCACGTCGACCGCGGTCTCGCCCTCCTTGGAGAGCCCCGCGCCGCGCGGATACGCCCAGGTCACGACGACCAGCCCCTTCTGCTTGGCTTCCGCCGTCAGGGCCCGCAGGTCCTCGTACATGCGGTTGCGCGCGCCGGAGCCCGGGTAGATCGTGTAGCCGATCGCCGAGCAGCCGAGGCGGATCGCGTCGTCGACCGAGCCGGTGAGCGCGCTGATCGGCTGGTCGATCTTGGCGAGCGTGTCCGAGTTGTTCAGCTTGAGGATGAGGGGGATCTGCCCCGCGAACTTGCCGGCGACGGCCTCGAGCTGGCCGAGCGGCGCCGCGTAGGCGTTGCACCCCGAGTCGATGGCGAGCTGGATGTGGTACTCGGGGTCGTAGGTCGCCGGGTTCGGCTGGTACGTGCGCACGGGGCCGTGCTCGAACCCTTGATCGACCGGCAGGATCACCAGCTTGCCCGTGCCGGCCAGCGTGCCCGTGGAGAGCAGCCGGTAGAGGTTGGCGAGCGTGCCCGGGTTGTCGGACGGGTACCAGGAGAGGATCTCGCGGACGCGGTCGGTGATGGCCATCGGCGCGAAACGTAGCAGCCTGCCCGGGGCAGGGAAGCCCCCGAACTTGGCCCGCCGCGACCGCCGCAGCTACGGCCGCACCATGCAGCTCCCCGGTCGCCTCGCGCGCACCACCCTGGGCGACCTGCTCGGTCGCCTCCACCGCGAGCGGGTCTCGGGCGTGCTCGAGATCACCGTGCGCAGCGTCGTCGTCCTCCGCCACCGCGTGCACCTCGCGCGCGGGCTCGTGGTGGGCCTCGATCTCGATCCGGCGCTCCAGGCGCCGCGGCTCGGCGAGGTCATCGTGGCCGAGGGCCTCGCCCCCCGCGCGGCGATCGAAGGCGCGCTCGGCCGCTGGGGCAGCCTCGGGGACGTGCTGGTCGCGACCGGCGTGCTCTCGCGGGAGGCTCGCGACGCGGCGCTCCGCAAGCAGCTGAAGGCCCGCGTCGAGGCCATGTTCTCCGCCGTCGACGGCAAGGACGGCGACGTGCGCTTCCACGTCGGCATCGGCGCGGCGACCGCCGGGCGCGCCAGTCACCCGCTGTCGCCGGACGAGTTCCTGCACGGGCGCAAGCGCGCGCGGGGCGAGGATTCGCCGCCCCCCGCCAAGGTGGAGGCCACACCCGATCCGCGCGTCGACGCGCGACGACTGCTCGGCGTGGACGAGCACGCCGACGAAGGCGCGGTCCGGCGGGCGTTCCGCGCCCTCGCCGCGCGCGTGCACCCCGATCGCCACGCGACCGCCTCTCCCTGGGAGCGCGCGCGCCTGCACCTCGAGCTCGCCCGCCTCACGGCGGCCTACCACGTGCTCTGCGCCTGACGCTGCTAGCATCTCGCCGTCGTGGCCAAGGTGCGGGTGGATCAAGCGCTGGTGGATCGCGGGCTCGCGCCCTCGCGCACCCGGGCGCAGGCGCTGATCATGGCCGGCGCCGTCTACAGCGGCGAGCGGCGGCTCGACAAGCCGGGGGACCTCGTCGCCGCCGACGCCCCGCTGCTCGTGCGCGGCGAGGATCACCCGTGGGTCTCTCGCGGTGGCGTCAAGCTCGCCGGCGCCCTCGATCACTTCGGCGTCGACCCGGAAGGCCGTGACGCCATCGACGTCGGCGCCTCGACCGGCGGCTTCACCGACGTGCTCCTCGCGCGCCACGCGCGGCGGGTGTTCGCCGTCGACGTCGGCTACGGACAGCTCCACGACAAGCTGCGCCGCGACCCGCGGGTGGTGGTCCTCGAGCGCACCAACGCCCGCACGATGACCCCGGCCACCCTGGGCCTCGAGGGGCCCACGCTCGATCTCTGCGTCGTCGACGCCTCGTTCATCGGCCTCGACAAGCTCCTCCCGGCCATCGCCGGCGTGCTCCGTCCCGGCGCCGAGCTCGTGGCCCTCGTGAAGCCCCAGTTCCAGCTGCGCCGGGACCAGATCGGCAAGGGCGGCGTGGTCCGCGACGACGCCCTGCGCCTCGAGGCGAGCGCGCTCGCGGCCGAAGTGGTCCGGCGCATCTACTGCGGCAGCAGCCT
>CAZUZY010000589.1:0-3840 GCA_964624885.1 uncultured Polyangiales bacterium
CGCGAGCCAGCGCGCGAACGCCGGCGGCGCGGGCGCGACCAGCGTGAGCGTGCGCCCGTCGGCGGGGTGGGCCACGACGAGCTTCTCGGCGTGCAGGAGCAGGCGCGAAGCGGCAGGCCCGCCGTAGAGACGATCGCCGGCGATGGGCGAACCGATGGCCGCGAGCTGGGCGCGGGCCTGGTGGGTGCGACCCGTCTCGAGCCGCAGCGACAGGAGCGCGCGGCGCCCCTCGCGCGCCACCACGTCCACGTGGGTGATCGCGTCCTGACCGCGGCGGTCGCGCGGGTCCACCACCGACACCTTGCCGTCGACGAGCGGCCCGAGCCGGTGCTCGAGCCGACGCGCCCCACCCTTGTAGCCCTCGACCGCCGCCAGGTAGGTCTTCTGCGCCGTGCGCCCCTCGAGCTGCTTGGCGATCGGCGCGTTGGCGGCCTTGTCGCGCGTGTAGAGCACGAGCCCCGAGGTCGCGCGGTCGAGCCGCTGGTGGATGCCGAGGTAGGGCGCGCCGCCGTCGCGCGCGGCGAGGAACGCGCGCAGACGCGCGGGCAGGTCGTCGCGGTCGGTCTCCCGCGCGGCCTGCGTCGGCACGCCGCTCGGCTTGTCGACCACCAGCAGCGACCGGTCCTCGAAGACGATGCGGTCAGGGTCGAAGGAGGGCCAGCGCGCCTCCACCCTCGACAGGGGTTCGGTCACTCGGCGTCTTTGCAGCAGCGGAAGCCGGTCGAGTAGTCGTGGTAGCTCGAGAAGTGCGCGCTCGTGGCGTAGCGGCAGCCCGGGCCGTTCTGGGTGGCGTCCTGGTAGTAGCCGCCGTGGAACACGCCCTTCTTCTCGGCGGTCCACTCGTGCAGGTTGCCGACCATGTCGTAGACACCGAAGCCGTTGGTGCACTGGTCGAAGGCGCCGGTCTTGGCGACCGTGCCGTCGAGGGCGTTGAGCGACGGGTCGTTCATCACCTTGTTGTCGTAGAGGTGATCCTTGAACGAGGCGCCGAACAGCTCGCCCAGCGGGGAGCGGCCGTGGGTGTTGCAGGCCTTCTCGTCGGGCTCGTTGCCGTAGGGGTAGGTGGTGCGGCGCGGACCCTCGCAGGCCGCGGTCCACTCGGCCGCCGCGCAGAGCCGCTTGCCGGCGACCTCGCAGGCGACCGCGGCCGCGTCGCGGTCGATGTAGCCCTGGGGGACGACGCCCGGCTTGGAGACGGCCTTCATCGTGCGGCCGCTCGAGGCGAGGCCGTCGATCGCGACGTAGGGCGACCAGGGAACCTCTTCACCCGACACGACCTCGACCAGCGAGGCC
Source organism: uncultured Polyangiales bacterium (assembly GCA_964624885.1). Classification (GTDB taxonomy): domain Bacteria; phylum Myxococcota_A; class Polyangia; order Polyangiales; family JADJMO01; genus JADJMO01. The sequence goes on from CAZUZY010000589.1 coordinate 1,294, forward strand.
TCCCACTTGTCCACGCAGACGCGGATCTCGTCCCGCGTGACCAGGGCCATCTCGGGCGGGCAGGCCGCCGGCGCGACGACGGGGGCGGGCTTGGACTCGGCCTTCTTGGCGGTGAGCGCGCCCGCGACGTTGGCCGCCGCGAGGCTCGGCTTCGCGAAGGACAGCCGCGACACCATCCGCATGACCTCGCCGCGGTCGTGGATGAACAGCCCGACGACGGCGGCCGCCGCCAGGGTGAGCACGATGCGGGCGCGGGTCGCGAAGTGATGGGTGAGCGCGGGCGGGTGCGCGATCCGCAGGACGGGCGAGACGCTGTCGGGCGCGGGCTCGTCGTCGCAGGAGACGACGACCGCGGGGATGGAGCGCGGGGTCTCGTCCTCTTCGGCCACGGAGGAGGCCGCGGGGGGCTCGGCGGCCACGACCGCCGGGACCGGCGGCACCCAGGAGGTGCGGCGGGGCGTGAGCAGCACCACCGGCGGCAGCGCGGCCAGCTCCACCGGCTCGGCCTCACGGGGCTCGGCGGGCTCGGCGACACGCGCGACAGGCATGGGACCCATCGACTCCGCCTGCACGACCGGCGTACCGTGGGCCAAGGAATCGGCCTCTACGGCGACGGGCTCGACAGCGACGGGAACGACGGAGACGAAGCAAACGGCCGGCGCCTCCGAGGCGCGCAGCAGCTCCAGCGACGGTCCGCGGAGGAAACGCGCTCGGGCCTTCCGCGCGCCCGGAAGAGGGGCCTTCGGCCCTGCGCTCCGCGCCTTCGTGGGGGATTCGATCGACTTTCCCCGGCCAGCGCGCGAACGACCCATCGGACCTCGGCGGATACGGTCGGGACCACCCCGAACCGCAGAGCAAAGAAACGGTAGCGGACAGGAATGTCATGCGAAAGCGATTTCGCACTCGCGGATTTTTCCACAGTCATTTCCCGGCTGTGCTGCAGGTATTCAGATTCCCCACAGCTCGGCGCGGGCCTGGAAATCGATCGGCCAGCCCGTCTTCTCGAGCACGAGGTCGGCGCAGGGCCCGGGCGCGTCGACGGTCACGACGACGATGCGCTGGGCGCGCCGCGTGGCCAGGAAGTCGGCGGCCACCTCCCGCGCTTCGACCCGCGCGTCGAGCCCGCGGGAGACCGTCATCGCGGGGCCGGTCAGCTGGAACGCCATGGCGCACTCGCCCGCGCAGGCGTTGGGCGTGGTGTACGCGAAGCGTCGACCCTCGGCGAACGCAGCCCCCCTCGTCGCGAGGCCGGCCTCGTAGACCGCGTTGAGGTCGAGGGTTGCGAGGACGGTGCCGACGACGATGCCCGCGCCGACGAGTGCCTCGCGCCCGACGACGGCGGCCAGGGCGCCGAGGGCCGCGAGGGCCCCATGGCAGAGGCCGTCCATGCGCGCCAGCCGATCGCGGGCCACGCCGGTCGAGGCCGAGATCGCCTCGAGCGCCATCGAGGTCGGGGTCGCCTCGGCGAGCCGGCGCGGAGTGACCAGCGCGCGGGCGGCGCGGGGGCCAGCGACATCGGCCCGCACGAAGTGGAGGGCCGCGTTGGCGCCGCCGAAGGCCGCCGAGAGCTTGAGGGCTCCCCGCACGTCGGCGGGCGCGTTCTCGGTGCAGGGCACCGCGCCGACCTCGGGGTCGAGCGCGCCCTCGCCCGGCGTGGCTGGCAGGAGGCCCCGGCGGAGCGCGTCGATCACCAGGATGGACTCCAGCACCCCCGCGGCCCCCAGCGTGTGACCGATGCTCGCCTTGGCGGCGTGGACCGGCAGCGAGCGGCCGGGGAGCGCGAGCGCGAGGGCCTTGGCCTCCATCGGGTCGTTGAATGCGGTCGAGGTGCCGTGGACCGAGACCAGATCGACGGGCGTGTCGGCGGCGAGCGCCTGCAGGGCCGCGCGGGAGAGGCCACCGCCCGTGCGGTCGGGCGCGGTGAGGTGGACCGCGTCGCACGAGGCGCCGAAGCCGGCGATCCGGGCGACCCGGCCGGGGAACACTCGGCGCAGGACCATCACCCCTGCCCCCTCGCCGAGCGCCATGCCGTCGCGGTCGACCCGGAACGGACGCGGTGGCAGTCGGGTGGTGGTCGCGCCCAGCGCCTCGAACCCCGCCGCCACGAACGTGGTCAGCGCGTCGTAGCCACCCGCGAGGACCACGTCGCAGAGGTCCTGCTCGAGCCACATCACGCCGAGGCCGAGGGCCAGCGTGGAGGCGGAGCACGCCGTCAGCAGGTGGGCGGTGCGCACCGGCTCGACGCCGTCGAGCGACAGCATGGCGAGGAGCGCGCGGAACGGCGCGTGGTAGGTCGCGGCGTCGGCGAGCGCGGGGTCGATCGACGCACCCTCCGCGCGCGCACGGAAGAAGCGCTCGGTGGTCGCCATGGCGCCCGACGACGTGCCCATCGCCACCCCCACCCGCTCTCCCGGTGAGATCTGCGTCGACACCTGCCGGACCGCCGCGAGCAGGAGCGCGGTGGCCGGATCCTGACCGGCGTCGCGCGCCCCTTCGGCGATCGCGGCGCGCTCGTCGCCGAACAGCATCGGCGCCGCCCAGGGGATG
>CAZUZY010000590.1:0-3836 GCA_964624885.1 uncultured Polyangiales bacterium
AGCGCGACGCCGTTGAGGACACCGTCCACCGAGGCCAGCGGCGCGCGGGCCGGGACCAGCGCCGGGTGGACCCGCAGATCGAGGGCGCTGTCCTTGGTCTCGCGGGCGACGGCGAGGTGCTTGATGGCGTAGCCGAAGCGGGCCGCGTAGCGGAGGTCGACCGGCTCGATCGCGCGGATGCCCTCGGTCGGCACGTCGGCGGGCTTCACCTCGGCGCCGAACGCCAGCATCGCGAGCACGCACAGCTTGTGGGCCGCGTCGTGCCCGTCGACGTCGAGCGAGGGCTCGGCCTCGGCGTAGCCCAGCTCCTGCGCGGCGCGGAGCACCTCGCCGAACGACGCGCCCTCGTCGCGCATGCGGGTGAGGATGTAGTTGCACGTGCCGTTGACGATCCCGCGCAGGCTACGGACCCAGTCGGCGACCAGGTGCTCACGCAGGGTGCGCACGATCGGCACCGCGCCGCCGACCGAGGCCTCGAAGCCGAGGTCGGCGTGGTGGGCCGCCGCGAGGCGCAGGAGCTCCGGGCCGCGCGCCGCGAGCAACGACTTGTTGGCCGTGACCACGCTCTGGCCGGCGCGGAGCGCGGCCTCCACCCATTGCCCCGCCGGCTCGACCCCGCCCACGACCTCGACGACCACGTCGACGTCCTTCGCGCCCACCACGCTGCCGATGTCGGTCGTGAGGAGCCGCGGCTCGAGGGAGGCGGTGCGCGCCTTCTTCGCGTCGCGTACCACCACGCGCGCGAGCTCCAGCGACGCACCGACGCGGGTCTCGAGGTAGCTCCGGTTGCGGGTGACGAGCTCGACGACCCCGCTGCCGACGGTCCCACAGCCGAGCAGCGCGAAGCGGATGGGGGTGCCCATGGGCGGGAAGAGACGCACGCCCGCGGCGGGCGTAAATGGGGAAGTCGTGCCCCTCCTCGGTTGGTTGCTCGGCTGGCTCGTGCGGGCCTGGCTCGCGACGCTGCGGCTGACCGTGATCGACCGGACGGCCGACCGCGCCGATGCACCGTGGGTGCTCGCGTTCTTCCACGGCACGCAGGTCCCCCTGCTCGCCTGGCGTCGGCGGCGGCGGACCGGCGTGCTCGTGTCGTGGTCGTCGGATGGCGCGCTGTCGACGGCCGTGATGCGCCGCGCGGGGATGGCGGTCGTGCGCGGGTCGACCAGCCGGGGTGGCGCGCGCGCGCTGCTGTCGCTGGTCAAGGTGATGAAGGCCGAATCGCTGGACGCCGCGTTCGCGGTCGACGGTCCGCGGGGCCCCTACGGGAGCGTGTCCCCGGGGGTCCTGGCGTGCGCCCGTCACGTCGACGGCGTGCTGGTCCCCATCGGCTCGGCGTGCGCGCCGCGTCGCGTGCTGACCCGGGCCTGGGATCGGATGGCCCTGCCGCTGCCCTTTGCCCGCGCGGTGGTGGTGCTGGGGCCGAGTCTGCCCGCGACGACCACGGCGGAGGAGCTCGCCCACGCGATCGAGGCCGTGAACCGGGCCGCCGCGGAGGCCCTGGCGGCAAAAACCCTTCCCCTTTCGGCGGTGGATCGACTATGAGGCCGGCGCTCCCAGAAGAGCCCGCGGTCGTTCGAGTGACCGCCTACCCGGAAGGAAACTCCATGACCCGCAAGATCCTCGTCGCCGCCGCCCTCTTCGCCTCCACCGCCTACGTCGTCGCCTGTGGCGGTGACAAGGCCGAGGGCGCGGGCGCCAACACCCCGAAGCCCGAGGTCTCGTCGTCGGCCTCCGAGGTCAAGTCGGCCGAGCCCGCCATGAGCAGCGCGCCCACGCCGAGCGCCACCCCCGAGCCCCCCAAGGTCAAGACGCCCTTCGAGAAGCTCGGTGGCAAGGACGGCATCACCAAGGCGGTCGACGCGATCATCAAGAAGATCGGCGACGACAAGCGCATCAACAAGTACTTCGCCAAGACGGTCAAGGACCCGAAGAAGCTCGAGGCGCTCAAGGCCAACCTGGTCGACCAGATCACGGCGGCCGTCGGTGGCCCCGCCGAGTACAAGGGCAAGGACATGGTCGCCGCCCACAAGGGCATGAACCTCAAGGAGGCGGATTTCACCGCGTTCATGGAGGACGTCGCCGCGGGTCTCAAGGACGCCGGCGTGGCCGACGAGGACGCCAAGCCGATCCTCGACACGATGAACGGCATGAAGGACCAGGTCGTGGACAACGGCAAGAAGGCCCCCAAGCCCGCCGCCTCGGCCGCCGCCAGCACCTCGGCCAAGCCCAAGGGCAAGTGACACGCGCCGTCGGGTGACCGACGACGACGAGGCCCTGGCTCCCCACGGAGGCCAGGGCCTCGGCCTTTTTGCTTTCTCCCGCATTTGCTTGGTCGCTCCTGGACCGTCCCAGTCCGGTCCTCCGCTCGCGCGCTCCCGGATCGAGCTATGGTCTTCGCGTGCGCTCGCTCCTCGTTCTCCTGTTCTTGCTCGGCTGCGCGCAGCTCGGGTGCCCCCGCATCGGGACCTGTCAGCCGCAAGAGGTGAACGGCCTCAAGACGGGCTGCTCGGGCCCCTCGGGCTACATGTGGAGCGGCACGAGCTGCGTCTACACCCAGGCCTGCAACTGCACCGGCGCCGATTGCAACGGGCTCTACGAGAAGAAGGACGTCTGCGAGGCCGCGCACGCGCACTGCCTCTAGCTCCTTTCACCACCCTAGCGCGCCGCGCCTTCTTGACGTTTCTATCAGGCTTGCTTGCACGCAAGGTTCCCGTGTGCTACCCATGCATACATGTACCCCCGAGGCATCGCCCTCCTGGCCGTCGCGATCTTCGCGACAGGCTGCGCCGCCACCGCCGACCACACCGATCCATCGGTGACCCTGCGCGCGCCCAAGGGCGCCAAGCCGGGCACCACGACGGCCAAGCCGCCGACCGGCTTCACGGTGACCGGCGGCGACGCGCTGGGGGAGTGCTCCTATGCGCACGAGCAAGCGCTGCTCGTCGGCGTGCAGGACGACGGCCCCGCGCCCGCCACGCTGTGGATGTTCGATCCGAGCCCCAGCACCGACGAAGCCGTTCCCCCGCACCACGAGTACTGGGGCGAGCTCAAGGGGTGCCCGGTCGCCGATCCCTCCAAGGGGGTGTGGCCGACGGCGCTCTCGCTCGACTGGAACGGCACGGCGTACGTGATGTGGACCTTCGGTCTCGGCACCAAGGGCGCCTCGGTGTCCCGCCTCTACAAGTTCGATCCCTGGGGCGCCGCCACCTGCGAGCCCGTGGGCCTCGATCTCAAGGGGCCGAGCGGCAAGGCGTTCCACGGCGGGATGGGCTTCTCGGTCCGCGAGCGCGCGGGCGACGCCGACTGGCTGTTCTTCGCGGGTCGGGTCGACGGCGACTCGGTCATGCACCTCTCGGCGTGGGACCCGGTCGGCAACGCTTCGCGCGTGTTCGACGGCGTGTTCCCGACGGGCTTCACGCCCGACCGCGTGGCGGGCACCGAAGACGGGCTCCTCTTCGCGTTCGACGGTCCGCGCTTCGTCGAGATCGATCCCAACGACGGCAGCCTCGGCGCCGTGCGCTCGATGAAGATCCCCGGCCACCACTTCCCCGGCTCGGGCTTCGCGTTCCTGCAGGACGACCTGTGGGCCTTCGAGTCGTCCGGCTCGGTCGCGGCCAGCACGTCGATCGTGCACCGCTTCGATCGGGCGAGCGGCGAGACCTTCGAGGAGACCACGGTGCCCGTGCACGTGGCGGCCGCCGCGCCGATGACCTGCGCGCCCGGCACCGCGAAGTGACCAGCGCCTAGCGCGAGTCGACGAACCCGAGCGCCGCGAACAGCGGGCCGGCGAGGTGCGGCTGCTCGGCGACGAGCAGCCGCACCTCGCCGGCCCGCTG
>CAZUZY010000591.1:0-3794 GCA_964624885.1 uncultured Polyangiales bacterium
GGCGCTGCTCGCCTGGGCCTGCCGCAGAGGTGCGCGCGCGGCGCACGGCGACGAGCGGGTCGCCGCGGCGCTCGGGGCCTACGGCGGGCACGTCGGCGTGGCGTTCCAGATCGTCGACGATCTGATCGATCTGGTGGGCGACCCGCGGGAGACGGGCAAGGCGCTGCTCGCCGACGTCAAGGAGGGCAAGCCCACCCTGCCACTGCTGCGGGCCATCGCGCGCGACGCCTCGCTGCTCGGGCGGGTGCGCGCGCTGCGCGAGGGTGAGGGCGACGAGGCGCTCGCCGCCGACATCGCGCGCGCCATCGTGGCGTCGGGCGCGTGCGAGGAGGTGCGGACCCGCGCCGCCGCCGAATCGTCGCGTGCCCTCTCGGCGCTCGAGGGCGTCCCGAAGGGCCCCGCGCGGGACGCGCTGGCGCAGGTCGCCGAGGATCTCGCTGCGCGCGTGGCGTAGGCCGGCTAGGCTCGGCCGTCGTGCGCAAGAAGCGAGCGGACCGTCGGCCGACCAAGGAGCGCGCAGTCGTGTCCGCGCACGCCCCGGAGCCGGCCCCCGAGGGCGCGCCGTTGAGCGAGCCCGAGGCCATGGTCAGCGACGCGGTCGGGCGCCTGATCGAGTTCTGGGGCTTCAAGCGCAACATGGGGCGCGTGTGGGCGGTGCTCTATCTCTCACCGCACCCCCTCACCGCCGCCGATCTGCGCGACAAGCTGCAGATCTCCTCCGGCGCCGTCTCGATGACCGTCACGGAGCTCGCGCGCTGGGGGGTGGTCAAGCGGGTCTGGGTGCAGGGCGAGCGGCGCGACTACTTCGCCGCCGAGATCGCCCTCTGGCGCATGATCTCCCGGGTGCTCGGCGAGCGCGAGCGGACCGAGATCGGCGGGGCGGTGGAGACCTTCGAGCGGGCGCTCGTGCTGCTCGGACAGGCCCGGAACGAGGGACGCGAGGTCGCCGCACGCGCGGATCTGCAGGCTCGCCGCGTTCGGGCGCTGCTCGAGCTGGCCAAGCTCGGGCGCACGCTGCTCGACGCGCTGCTGGCGACGGCCAAGCTGGACGCCGAGCCGCTCGCGCGCTTCCTCCTCGGAGCGCGCGACGCTTGAGGACGAGGGCCCGCCTCTCCGAAGGCGTGGCGGCGGTGTGCGCGCTCGCCGTAGTGCTGGGCTCGGTGGACGCTTGGGCCTGCGACAACGGGGCGACCTTCGCGCGCGACTGCCGCCTGCACCTCTACACCGGCCCCGTGCTGGCGCCGGCGCGCGTGCTCGGGCTCGGCGGCGCCTACGAGGGCATCGCGGAGGGGCTCTCTGGCTACGCGGTGAGCGCGGCGGCGCCGGCGGTGCGCACGGCCTGGTCCACCACCTGGTTCGACTACGATCTCGACGCGTCGATCAGCATCCCGACGCCGTTCCGCAAGGTGAACGACCTCGAGTTCAACGGCCTCCGCGAGGCGTTCGACTACCGCGGGTTCGTGTACTTCGCGCTCGGCGCCAACGTGCAGCTCGGGGCGTGGGGGTTCGGCGTGACGACCGAGCTGCAGCGCTTCGACCTCACCAAGGAGGCGCAGACCGGGGCCGAGAAGAACCAGGCCTCGCTCGGCAAGACGCGGCTGCTCGTCGGACGCTCGTTCCTCGGTGGCGATCTCGTGGTGGGCGTCGGGCTGCGCCGGGTGGCCTTCGGGGTCACCGCCACCACCGCCGACGGGCAGGTGCGCCCGCTCGTCGACTCGATCGGGTGGGCGCCCGAGATCGGGGCCCTCATCCGGCCGCTCTCCGGGCGGTTCCGCGCGGGCCTCACCTTCCGCGCCGCGGTGACGAGCTCGCCCGGTGCGACCGACGTCCCGATCGTCGACCGCTGGGTGGTGCCCGAGGCGACCCACCTGCCGTGGGAGCTCGAGTTCGGCTTCGCGGTCCAGGCCGGCCCGCGGCCGCTCAACCTGGATCTCGCCGATCCGACCCGCGCGCGCGACGTGCTCGCCCAGCAGATCGAGGCCGCGCGCCGGGTGCGCAAGGACGACCAGGCGGCCATCCTCGCGGCGACCCCGCCCGAACAGCGGGCGGCGCGGCAGAAGGAGCTCGACGCGGACGAGGCGGCGCTCCGCAAGCGAGAGGACGCCGAGCTCGCGCGGTTCGCCTCGACGGAGGAGGCCCGGCGGGACGAGTACTTCCGCGCGCTCCCGCGCGACCACGCCCTCGTGACCCTCGGCATGCTGATCACGGGGCCGACCGAGCGCGGAGTCTCGCTCGAGTCGTTCTTCTCGCAGTCGGTGGCGCGCGCGGGGGCGGTGGTCACCTACTCACCGCGGGCCGGGCTCGAGACCGAGGTCGTGCCCGGCGTCTTCAAGGCCCGGGTGGGCACCTACATCGAGCCCTCGCAGTTCGAGGCGGTGCCCAATTTCCGCGCCTTCCGTCAGCACGTGACGCTGGGCTTCGACCTCTCGCTGTTCCGCTGGGGGGCGTTCGGCCTCGCCAACGCGAAGACGAAGTGGCGCATCACGCCTGCGCTCGACATCACGCGCGGGTACTGGAACTACGGCTTCAGCTTCGGTGCCTGGCGGTGAGGGCTGTGCTAATCGCCCCCGTCGCATGCGCGTCTCCCTCGGCTGGCTCCGCGAGCTCCTCCAAGATCCGTCTCTCTCCGCCGCCCTCGTCGCCGAACGGCTGACCGCCGCGGGCCTCGAGGTGGAGGCCGTCCAGGCCTTCGGCGCGGGCCTCGATCCGGTGCTCGTGGTGGCCGTGAAGGCGATCCGCCCGCACCCCCACCGCAGCGGCCTGCGGCTCGTGACGGTGGAGCGGGGGGCGCTCGAGCCGCTCGAGATCGTGTGTGGCGCGCCGAACGTCCCGGACCCCGGCGGGCTCGTGGTGCTCGCCCCCGTCGGCACGACGCTGCCCGCCCTCGGCGTCACCCTCACCGCCCGCGACATCGGCGGGGTCGTGAGCGAGGGCATGCTGTGCTCGGAGCGCGAGCTCGGCATCGGCTTCCCGGGCGCCGGCAAGAGCGAGGACGACGGGATCATCGTCCTGCCCGGGGGCTTCGCGCCGTCCGGCACCCGGCTCGTCGAGGCGCTCCCCGCGGTCACGGACACCGTGTTCGAGATCGGCGTCACCCCGAACCGTCCCGACGCGCTCGGTCACCTCGGCGTGGCGCGCGAGCTCGCGACCCTCCTCGGTCGCCCGTTCACGACGCCCACGCGGGCGACGAGTGCGCGCAAGGCCGAGCGCAGCGACGCGCTCGTGAAGGTGACCATCGGCGACGACGCGCGCGACCGCTGCCCCGAGTACGCGGGGCACGTGGTGGTCGACGTGGCGATCGGGCCCTCGCCGCTCGCCGTCCGCTACCGGCTGCACGCGCTCGGGGTGCGCGCGATTTCCAACGCCGTCGACGTCACGAACCTCGTGATGATGCTCCACGGCCACCCGCTGCACGCGTTCGATCTCGACCGGCTCGACGGCCGGGCGATCCACGTGCGGCGCGCCCGCGCCGGCGAGCAGGTGGTCACCCTCGACGGGGAGACCCGCACCCTGGTCGACGACGATCTGGTCATCTGCGACGGCGGGCCGAACGGAGGCAAGCCGGTGGCGCTCGCCGGCGTGATGGGCGCCGGCAACAGCGAGATCGGGCCCGACACCCGCCGCGTGCTCCTCGAGTGCGCCTACTTCGACCCGCGCTCGGTGCGGCGCACCGCGCGTCGCCACGGCCTGCACAGCGAGTCGTCCCACCGCTTCGAGCGCGGCGTCGATCCGGGCGGCGTGGCCGCGGTGCTCGCGCACGCGACCGAGCTGCTCGCCGAGCTCTGCGGCGGGGT
>CAZUZY010000592.1:0-3738 GCA_964624885.1 uncultured Polyangiales bacterium
GGGCCGCACGGCGCACCGGCAGACCCAAAGCGTCGGTGGCGTCGCTCGTGACCACGAGGAGCTCGTCGACCCGACCGAGCGCGTCCAGCGCGCCGAGGGTCATGCGCGGCGCTGCCTTGCCGAGCGCGATCACCACGCAGCGCCCGGCCTCGGGCTCGAGGCTCGCGGCGACCCGGCTGCGCAGGTCGACCCCCTGCACGAGGCCCGCGAGGTCCAGCACGGCGTCAGTGGTGGGTGCGGTCGCCCAGGTCGGCGATGCCGAGCCGCACGGGCTCGTGCCAGCCGAGCCCGAGCGTGAGGAGGCCTTGGGTCGTGGACTCGAGGCCCTCGAGCTTCTCCGCCGAGAAGCGGAGCCCGAGGCCGATCCGGGCGAAGAGACCGCGCGCGCTGCCCATCAGCGGCAGCTCGACCGAGAGGCCCAGCCAGAGCCCCGGGTGCTTGTGGGACAGATCCCACGACGGCCCGAGCTCGAGGGCGATCGAGTCCAGGGTGAGGTCCGCGAAGGCGTGGCCGGTCTCCTGCGCCTTGAGGAACCGGATCGGGAACAGCGGCCGCAGCTCGAAGGGAATCGAGAGCACCCGCGTGTCCGCGGTGGTGGTGAAGGCCACGCCCACCCCGGCCGCCTCGAGGTACCGCAGCCGCAGATCCGCGGCGGCCCCGAACCGCGAGCCCACCGTCGCGCCGCCGAGGTGTCCAGCCAGGCTCCCGTCCGCGGACAGACGTCCGTACGCGCCGTCGCCGTCGGCGGCGCGAAGCGAAGGGGCCGCCGCCAGGATCGCGCACGCGAACCCGACCAACGGCCCCCGAGACAGGAAACCCACGACGCTCAGTCGTAGTACTCGTTGCCGAGGTGCGTGATGAGCTCCTGGCCCATCATCCAGCGGAGCGTGTTCTTGAGCTTCATCGACTGGATGAAGAGGTCGTGCTCCGGGTAGAGGTTCGGCGCGTGCATCGGGCTCTTGTAGTAGAACGAGAGCCACTCCTGCGTGCCGTGGAACCCGGCGCGGGCCGCGAGATCCATGAAGAGCGCGAGGTCGAGGACGATCGGCGCCGCGAGGATCGAGTCGCGACACAGGAAGTCGACCTTGATCTGCATCGGGTAACCGAGCCACCCGAAGATGTCGAGGTTGTCCCAGCCCTCCTTGGCGTCGCCGCGGGGCGGGTAATACTCGATGCGGACCTTGTGGTAGAGGTTGCCGTAGAGCTCCTTGTTGATCTCCGGCTGGAGGATGTGCTCGAGCACGCCGAGCTTGCTGACCTCCTTGCTCTTGAAGCTCTCCGGATCGTCGAGCACCTCGCCGTCGCGGTTGCCGAGGATGTTCGTCGAGAACCACCCGCGCAGACCGATCAGGCGCGCCTTGAGGCCGGGGGCCAGGATGGTCTTCATCAGGGTCTGGCCCGTCTTGAAGTCCTTGCCGCTGACCGGCACCTGGCGCTCGCGGGCGAGCTCCCACATGGCCGGGAAGTCAACCGTGAGGTTGGGCGCGCCGTTGGCGTACGGGACGCCCTGGCGCAGGCACGCGTAGGCGTAGATCTGCGAGTTCGAGATCATCGGGTCGTTGGCGTCGAGCCCCTTCTCGAAGGCGGCCAGCGACTGGTGGACCGCGCCCGGCTCGATGTAGATCTCGGTGGAGCCACACCACACGGCGACGGCGCGCGAGCAGCCGTTGGTCTTCATGAAGGTCTTGATGTCGGCCTCGACCTGCTCGGCCATCTCGCGCTTGGTCTTGCCCTTCTTGACGTGCGTGCCGTTGAGGCGCTTCACGTACTCCGGGTAGAACACGCCCGGCATCGCCTGGATCGCCGAGAGCTCGTCCTTGACCGAGTCGCAGTGGTCCTTGCTGAGCACTTCCGCGTGGCGCGCGGTGTCGTAGGCGTTCTCGGGGAAGATGTCCCAGCCGCCGAAGGCGAGCTGATCGAGCCCGTAGAGCGGGACGAAGTCCTTGATGGCGGGGCTCTTGCCGTCGGTGCGCTTGCCGAGACGGATGGTGCCCATCTGGGTCAACGAGCCGACCGGGTCGCCGATGCCCTTGCGCGCCATGAGACAGCCGGCGACGAAAGTGGTGGCGACGGCACCCATGCCAGGGAGAAGGATCCCGAGCTTGCCCTCGGGCTTCTGGATCGATACGGGCTGCTTCACGCGAAATCTCCTTTGGGGACGGGCCCTGTAGCACTCCGGCACGCGGATGCGAACCGCTGATGCGTACCGGAGAGCACACGCCGTTCCAGGCGCGGGGTCGGTATCCAAGACGCCGTTTCGAGCTCGGCGTTGCAGAAAAACGGCAACCCTACGGCGAACGGCCCGCGCGGGTGGGCGTGCGAGTCACGGTGGAGGGAAGCTCGCAGGCCACACCGGGACCGGCGCGCCCGCCAGCACCGCGTAGTGGACGAGGTTGGCCATGACGCGGACGACGTACAGTCGGGTCTCCAGGAACGGGATGCGCTCCACGAACACGTCGGCGTCGAGCGACCCTGCCTCGGCGAGCCACCGCTTGGTGGCCCCGGCGCCCGCGTTGTAGGCCGCGATCACCAGGGCGGTCGCGGCCTCGCGCTTGGCTGGATCCACGCCCGCGAGCTCCTTGTAGAGATCGCCGAGGTGGTGCGCCGAGAGCTCGAGCTGGAGGAACGGCGCCTTGAGGCCAGCGATGTCGTCGGGATCCAGTGTGCGGCCGAGGCGCGCGGCGGTGGTGGCGGCGGTGGAGGGCAGCATCTGCGCGATGCCGACGGCGCCCGCAGGCGAGACCACGTCGATGGCGAACCCGCTCTCCTGGCGCAGGATCGCGTGGACGAGGCCGCGAGGGAGCTTCTCCTTGGCCTCCAGCGCGGCCACGAGATCGTCCCACGGGGTCGGGTTGGCGCAGCGCGAGAGCGGCTCCGGCTCGCCCATGCCGAGCTTGTAGGCGAGGGAGCCATCGTCGAGCGCGTCCGCCGCCGCGCACCGCTCCTTGCCCGAGAACGTGAGGTGCGGCCAGAGGTCGCGGCGCACGCCCGCCGCGGCGAGGAGATCGAACGGCGACGGCAGCGCGGGGAGCCCGGTCTTGGGGAGAGGCCCGGTGGCCCAGGTGCCGGGCGTGTCGCCGAGCTTCGTCCGCCGCGCGCGTCCGACGAGATCGAGGAACGAGTACGGGTGCGCCGCGGCGAGCGCGGCGTAGGCCTTGCGCGCGCCCTCGGTGTCGCCCGCCTTCTCGGCGGCCACGGCCGCGAGGTGGACGAACCGCGCCTTGGCGAAGGCCTCGTGGGTGTCGGCCTCGAGCGCGAGGAACGCCTTGCGCGCGTCGGCGGCCTTGCCCGCCGCGAGCAGGCCGATCGCCCGCGCGCGCTTGGCCTCGCGGACGTTGGACTCCTGCTTCGGCGCCTTGGCCCAGGGGCCCGCGAGGTAGCGCTCGAGCGCCGGCAGCGCCTCGGTCCACTGGCCGTGCAGGAAGCGGAGCTGCGCGGCGAGCCACGCCGCTTCGGCGCCGTACCCGCTCGAGTGCTTCTTGGCGAGCGCTTCGTAGAGCTTGATCGCGGTCGGGTCGTCGCCCGCCCGGCTCTTCGCGCGCGCGGCGTGGAACGCGTCGTCGATCGCGTCGTCGTCCGCGCCGCCCAGCGCCGCCGCGGCGGTGAGGGCCTCCGCGGCCTTGCCGTAGGCCTTCGCTCGGTAGAGGACCTTGCCCTTGGCGCGGGCCAGCGCGCGCGCGGACGGGGCGTCGGTCAGGGCACCCGCTGCCGCGACCGCCGCGACGGCGTCGTCGGCGC
>CAZUZY010000593.1:0-3733 GCA_964624885.1 uncultured Polyangiales bacterium
GTCGCCTCGGCGATGGCGGCGCGGAGGGCGTCGAGCCCCTCGCCGGTGCGCGCGCTCACGACGACCGTCCGGGCCTTCGGCCAGGGCGTCCGGGAGAGCGCCTCCTCGACGTCGATCTGACAGAGGGCACGGGTCTCGGCGTCGGCCAGGTCGGCGCGGGTGATCGCCACGAGCAGGGTCTCGATCCCGAGCCCCGCGAGCACGAGCAGGTGCTCCCGCGTCTGGGGCATGACGCCGGCATCGGCGGCCACGACGAGCAGCGCGACGTCGACCCCCTGGGCGCCCGCCACCATCGTGCCGACGAAGCGCTCGTGCCCGGGCACGTCGACGATCGCGACCGTGCGCGCGCGGCCGTCGCGATCGACCACCTCCATCGGCGCGAAGCCGAGCTCGATCGTGATGCCCCGACGCTTCTCCTCGGGCAGCCGATCGGTGTCCACGCCGGTGAGGGCCTGGACCAGCGTCGTCTTCCCGTGATCGACGTGCCCGGCGGTCCCGAGGACGGCCATCAGGGCTTGGGGGCGCCGCTACCGGTCGACGCCTCGAGCGGGTTGTCCGGCTGCTCGCGGTAGCGCCGGTACCAGTACTTCACCTTGACCACGTAGTCCTGGGTCTCGGCGATCGCCGGGATGCCGCCCGCGCGGATGACCGCGCCTTCGCCGGCGTTGTACGCGGCGACCGTGAGGTCGAGGTCGCCGTTGAAGGTGTTGGCGAGGATGCGCAGGTAGCGACACCCGCCGAAGATGTTCTCGCGCGGGTCCCAGGGATCGACGACCAGCAGGCGGGCCCCGGTCTCTGGCATCAGCTGCATGAGGCCCTGCGCGCCCGCGACGGACAGCGCGGTCGGGTCGAAGTCGCTCTCCACCTTGATGATCGAGCGGACGAAGGCCTCGGGCAGCTGGTAGTAGGCGGCGGCCTCGCGGACGATGTCGTCGTACTTGGTGTAGCGCTCGACGCCGCCGCCCCCGAACGGCCGCGGGTGCCAGCCCGCCGGCTTGGCCTTCGGGCCGTCGCTCGACTTGGCGTGCAGCTTCCACGGCTCCACCTTGCTCGGGGTGTTGGTGAAGTGGAGCACGCCGTCGGCGTCGGTGTAGCTGTAGATGTCCGCGCGGGCGTCGTCGGCGAGGGCCCCGAGCAGGGCGAGACCGCCGGCCAGGGCGACGATCCGCAGACGATGGCGGGGTGGTCGGACGATCATCGGCGGGGTCATCATGGGGCGACTCGGGGGGCTCGGCCAAGCGTTCGACGGGGGGCGGTGGCGCAACGACGATCGGAATCACGTGAGCAACGCAGCTGCAACCCCTCGAAGAGATACGCCGGATTGCCACGGGTCATTCCGCCGCCTCGCCCGATCCTTGCCCCGCCTACGGGGGCTCGCTACCCTCAGGACTGATCATGCGTGTCGGTCTCGGTTTCGTCGCTGTGGGCGCTCAGCTCGCCCTCGGAGTGGGCTGTTCGGCGGCCGTGGTCGACCCGGCCAGCATCGACTCGGGCGCCGAGGCGCTGTCCGTGGTCGAAGTGCGAGCGCACCAGACCGGCAGCACGATCGACCGCCTCGATGCGTCCGCCCGCTTCCTGACGGTCGGCAAGGACGCGCGCGAATCGGCCCTCGATCTCCTCGGTCTCGGCTGGGCTGCACCCCCGCTCGGCACGTGCGTGGCACCAGCGGCCGTCGCGCCTTCCTCGAGCGCCCGCGTCGACCTCCGCGACCTCTCCCCCGTGACACTGTCGGTGCTCACCAGCGGCACGGCCGGCCTCGACGTCGTGCCCCAGGGCACCTTCACCCTCGAGCCGCGGGCCTTCCCCGACGTGGCCGGGCTCGTGTCCGGCGTGGTGTTCGTCGCCCCCCAGATCGTCCGGGAGGCCCCCAGCTTCCCCCGCATCGACGGCGTGTCCCTGGCCGTCGGTGGTCGGGCCCTGAGTGGCTTCGAGCTGCCCGAGTTGCCCTCCAAGGTCCGCCTCGTGGGCGCCGTGCCGACGACCCTCCCGGGGCTAGCGGGTGGACCGAGCCTCGAGGCGTACGCGGTCGAGGCCGCCGGCTTCGACCTCGTCTCCGGTCCCACCACAGACCCCGTCGTCGTCGAGGTCGTGCGCTCGGGGGTGGTCCATGCGCGCTGCGGCTTCGACGCTGCGGGCAAGCTGCGCGTCGACGCCACCTCCGCCGGGGGTGTGGGCGAGCTCGCCCTGGTCCTGCGCGCCCAGCGCCGCGTCGTCCGTGACGACGCCGTCCTCGGTCAGATCGACGCCCGGCTCGAACGGGTGGTCGAGATTCGCGTCCTCGCCCGCTGATCCGCGATGCGTCGGGTGGATTCTGTGCGGCGGGCGGCTTCGGTGCGTCGAGCCTCGGGCCGAGCCGCGTGGCTGCCCTCGGCCGCCACGCTGGTGGCCTGTCTGGTCGGCAGCCTCGTGGCGGGCGCCGCGCCGAGCCTCAAGCCGAGCGCGTCGGCGCCCCACGCGAGCGTCTCGCACGTCGCCTCGGCGCATGCGCACCCGTCGATCGCGCCCTCGGCGCCGCCGAGCGCCTCGGTCAAGCCGAAGCCTCCGCCCCCCAAGTACGTGCCCAAGCCCCCGCCACCGAAGCCTCCCGCTGGCTACGCGCCGATGGTCAAGAAGTGGCACGCGCCGGGCCCGGCGCCGATCCTCGACATCCACGGGCGCCCCAAGCTGGTCCTCGTGGCCATCAACCGCCCCGAGCGCGTCGAGCTCGAGGCCCGCAGCGACACGGGCAACTTCGGCCCCGCGGAGCTCGAGAAGGCGAGCTTCGTCCTGCGCTCGGCGGACGGCGCCCACCACCCCGTCGAACCGCGGTTGCTCGACATGGTCTACGCCCTACAGCGGCACTTCGGCGTGGGTGAGATCCGCTTCCTGTCCGGCTACCGCACGCCGAAGAAGCCGGGCTCCAACCACGGCTACGGGCGCGCGCTCGATCTGGTCGTCCCCGGGGTCACGGACGAGGAGGTGGCCGGCTTCGCCCGCGGCCTCGGCTTCGTCGGGGTCGGCATCTACCCGGTGAGCGGCTTCATCCACCTCGACGTGCGCGAGCGGAGCTTCTTCTGGGAGGACCGCTCCGGTCCCGGCAAGCCCAACCGCACCGTCGGGATCCTCGCGCCGTTCGCGGCGTCGACCGACGCGGCGGCCCGCAAGGAGGGTCGCTGCGGCCTCCCTCCACCGGTCATCGGGCACGACGTCGCGGGCGCGCTCGCCCTCCGCGCCAAGACGCTCTCGGAGGCCAACCACACCGCGGAGGCCTCGGCGGCGTACGACGAGGACGACGATTGAGCGACGAGGAGGTGACGGCGCTGGTCCGCGCGCTCCGGTGGGGGGAGGCCAGCGATCTCGCCCTGACCCACGGCGACGCGGTGCGTGCCTTCGCCATCGCCATCGAGGCCCGGGACGTCACGCGGCAGGAGCGGATCGCGGACGCCCTCTCGCCCACCGACGAAGCCCGCGCGGTCGCGGCCGCGCTGCGCCATGGCGACCGGGTGGCGGAGGGCCTCGTGCACGCGCGGTTCGAGCGGTTCGACGAGGCGATCGCCTGCTTCGAGGGCGCGCTGGAGTTCCGGCGCGCGGCCGCCACCCTCCGGCGCCTCGGCAAGATCGTGGAGGCCGGGCGCTGCCTCGAGGCGCACCTGCGGGAGCGTCCCGACGACGAGGAGGCGGCCGTGGACCTCGGCGGCCTCTGCCTCGAGCTCGGTCGCGCGGAGGCCGCGCTGCGGGTCCTGCGGACGTGCGC
>CAZUZY010000594.1:0-3728 GCA_964624885.1 uncultured Polyangiales bacterium
GGTGGCGCTCCGGCGGCGGGCGGTGGCGGCTCGAGCATGATGAACCTGCTGTTGCCGGTGCTGATCTTCGTCGGCTTCTACTTCTTCCTCATCCGACCCCAGCAGAAGAAGCAGCAGGAGCTCGAGAGCAAGCTCAAGAAGGGGGACAAGGTCCTCACCACGGGCGGCATCTCCGGCAAGATCATCGAGCTGCGCGACAAGCGGGCCATCGTCGAGATCGCCCAGAACGTCCGCATCGAGATCCTGAGGACCGCCATCAGCGGCATCGACGAAGGCGACGCCCCCGCGAAGGACGCCGTCAAGGACGACGAGAAGGCCAAGCCGGCCGACGCCAAGAAATGAACCGCGCATGACTCGCTGGTGGTACACGAAGCTGATCCTCATCCTCGCGCTCGGGTTGGGCGCGTTCGTCACGGTCTGGCCGAGCCTCGAGGCTCTGGTCGGGCTCAAGGCGCCCGCCTGGGTCAAGTCGCGCGTCAGCGCGCGGATCAACCGCGGCCTCGACCTGCGAGGCGGCCTCCGGCTCGTCTACACGGTGCAGGTCGACGAGGCGATCCGCGACAAGCGTGACCGCTACGCCGACGAGATCCGGCAGAAGCTGGCCGTGCTGTTCGGCATGAACCAGGCCGACAAGCCCCTGACCAACGAGGTCCAGGAGAAGCTCAAGACCAAGCTCACGGTCGAGCGCGTCGAGCACAACAAGCTCGTCCTCAAGTTCTTCGACCAGGCCGACGCCGCCAAGGTCGACGACAAGTTCCTCGGCTCGATGAGCGAGGAGCTCATCAAGTTCCCGGACAAGGATCCCAAGGTCATCACCTTCAAGATCCGCCTCGAGCTCGAGACCTCCATCCGCGAGCGCGCCGTCACCCAGGCCAAGAAGACGGTCGAGAACCGCGTCGACGAGCTCGGCCTGCGCGAGGCCGCGATCACCACGCGCGACGAGGACATCATCATCGAGGTCCCCGGCGAGGAGGAGGCCACCTTCGAGCAGATCAAGCAGATCGTCTCGCAGACGGCGCGCCTCGAGTTCAAGATCCTCGACGACCAGGCCGACTTCTTCGGCAAGGTGGACTACGTCGCCCACCCGCTCCCCGAGGGCGCCACGCTGCAGAACGAGCTGGCCCCCGTCGGCCTCGGCGCCGACAAGCAGCCGAAGAGCGCGCCGAGCCACTACCTCCGTCTCATCAAGAAGAAGGAAGAGACGATGCAGGACGCGCTCAAGCGCGTGAAGGCCTACGTCGCGACCCTCGGCGTCCCCGACGACCGTCAGGTCGGCTTCGGCGAATACGACGACATCGACGCGGTCACCGGCAAGAAGGGCGCGGTGGGCTGGCGCACCTACTACATGGAGCGGCGCGCCGAGGTCACCGGCGAGTACATCACCGACGCCCAGGTCGCCACCGACCAGAACAAGGGCCCGCAGCTCGAGTACTACGTCGCCCTCACGTTCTCCCCGACCGGCGCGGACAAGTTCCAGAAGGTCACCAAGGACAACGTCAAGAAGCGCTTCGCCATCATCCTGGACGACAAGGTCGACTCGGCCCCCGTCATCCAGACGGAGATCGGCGGCGGCCACGCCTCGATCACCCTCGGCAGCAACCAGGACAAGAAGGAGCAGCTCGACGCCGCCAAGAAGCTCGAGATGGTCCTGCGCTCCGGCGCGCTCCCGGCTCCCATCGAGAAGAGCAACGAGCAGCGCATCGGCGCCTCGCTCGGCACCGACGCCATCCGCCTCGGCCTCAAGGGCGCGCTCCTCGGCGCGGGCCTCGTGCTCATCTTCATGGTGGTCTACTACTCGATCGCCGGGATCATCGCGGACATGGCGGTGCTCTTCAACCTGCTCCTCCAGCTGTCGGCGCTCGCCGCGTTCGGCGCCTCGATGACCCTCCCGGGCATCGCGGGCCTGGCCCTCACCATCGGCATGGCGGTCGACGCCAACGTGCTGATCAACGAGCGCATCCGCGAGGAGCTCCGCGAGGGCAGATCGGCGCGCGCCGCCGTCGAGAACGGCTACTCGAAGGCGTTCGCGGCCATCCTCGACGGCCACGTCACCACCTTCATCGGCGGCCTCCTGCTGCTGCAGTACGGCACGGGCCCCATCAAGGGCTTCGCGGTCACGCTCATCATCGGCATCGTGGCCTCGCTGTTCACCGCCGTCGTGTGCACCCGCATGGTCTTCGACTGGTGGGTCCTCGGGCGCCGCGCCAAGAAGCTGATGATCGGCTGAGAGCCCCAAGAGGAACAAGACCATGGAGCTCATCAAGCCCGGTACCCGTATCAACTTCATGAAGCAGCTGCGCTTCTGGGTGACCGTCTCGGTCGTCCTGGCGCTCGGCTCGCTGCTGCTCACACTCATGCCGCCCGGCAAGTTCGTCGAGGTCGGCGGCGTCAAGATCGGCCTCGGCCCGAACTACGGCACCGACTTCCGCGGCGGCACCGAGCTACAGGTGAAGTTCAAGAAGCCGATCGACGCCGGCGTGGTGCGCGCGGCGGTCGAGTCGATCCCCGGCTTCTCCCGCCCCGACGTCGTCGCCCTCGGCGACGCCAGCGAGGCCAAGTTCCTCATCCGCGTGCAGGAGCACTCGAGCATCGACGAGGCCACCATGGCCAAGATCCGCCGGTCGCTCTGCTTCAAGGGCAGCACGGTGGACGAGAAGGGCGTCACCATCATGGACGCCGAGCTCGACCCGGGCCAGTGCCCGGACTCGGTGCCCCGACCGACCGAGGTGAAGTTCAGCCCCGGCGGCGACAAGGTCGGCATCCGCTACGAGGTGAAGCCCGACGCGGCCATCTACGACCGCATCAAGGGCTCGCTCACCGGCGCCGGCGTCGCGCTCCGCGGCTCCACCGACGAGAAGGGCCAGAGCGCGGACCTCACCGAGAAGGGACACGAGGTCGGTCAGGCCAAGGAGTACCGCGTCGAGGTCCAGCTCAAGAGCAAGGGCGACCTCCTCCTCGACGAGATGCGCGCCAAGCTCGGCGCCGACGTCGTGCCGCCCGTCGCCGACAAGGTGGAGTGGGTCGGTCCTCGCGCGGGCAAGCAGCTCCGCGACGCTGCCGTGAAGAGCGTGCTCTTCGCCATCGTCTTCATCATGGCCTACGTCGCGTTCCGCTTCGATCTGCGGTTCGCCCCGGGTGGCATCTTCGCGCTGTTCCACGACGCCCTCGTGGTCATCGGCGTGTTCATCATCACCCGGCGCGAGATCACCCTCTCGACGATCGCGGCCATCCTCACCATCGTCGGCTACTCCATCTCCGACACGGTCATCATCTACGACCGCATCCGCGAGAACCTCAACAAGCACCGCGGGATGACGTTCCACGACATCATCAACCTGTCGGTGTCCGAGACCCTCGGCCGCACGGTGCTCACCTCGGGCTCAGTGCTCCTCTCCGTGCTCGGCATGTTCTTCTTCGGCACCGGTGTGCTCAAGGACTTCGCCCTCGCCCTGTTCGTCGGCGTCATCGCGGGCACCTACTCCTCGATCTTCGTGGCCGCGCCGCTCACCGAGTGGATCGACATCAAGTTCTTCGGGGCGAGCGCCACCGCGCGCAAGAAGAAGCCGAAGAAGGGCCCGAAACTCACCGGCCCCGGCGGCGCCAAGGGCCAGGTCCAGCACCAGCTGTGATGCTGGAGGGGGCTCGCGCCCCCTCGGGGTCGGCCGCCGCGCCGCGCCTCCGCCCCGCCGGGGCTCCGGCACGTCGCTGACCGCCTCCCACCCCGCGCG
>CAZUZY010000595.1:0-3673 GCA_964624885.1 uncultured Polyangiales bacterium
GACGCCGAGGCCTTCGCGCCGCACCCGCAGGTGCCCAACGTGCTCGTGCCCTGCACCGCCACCCTCGAGCCGCCGGTGCGCCGCGAGCACCTCGTCACGCTGCTCGCGCCCGAGCCCGCGGAGCTCGCCTTCGTGCGCGCCGCGCCGAGCGGCGGGGTCGTCGTGGAGCGCCTCCCCGAGTCCGCGTTCCAGCCGCTCGGCGAGCTCGTCGACTGGCTCGTCGACCGCGCCTCGGGCGTGCTCGAGACCTGGAAGGCCGGCGTCACCTTCGACTTCGACGTCGAGCTCGGCGACGACGGACCCGACGAGCGGGAGGAGCCCCACGAGCCCCGCGCGAGGAGGCCCTTGCGGCTCGAGGCCGCGCCCGAGCCCGCGCCCGCGCCGGTCAAGAAGAAGGTCACCAAGAAGGCCAAGAGCGAGCCCACCGGCCCGGTGCTCGTGATCCCCGAGGCCACCAAGGCCGCGTCCGAGGCGGGCGCCGCGCTCGCCGCGTGCGAAGCCGAGTTCCTCGCGCTCGACGGCCCGCCCGACGCCCCCGAGCGCCTGCCGCTCTACGCGCGGATGGGCGATCTGCTCGCGGCGCTCGACCGGCGGCGCGAGGCGGGTCTGTGCTGGAACCGCGTGATCTGGGAGGCCGACGACGAGGACGCGCGGGCGCTCGGCGCACGCTGGGCGGGTGAGGCGCCGCAGCCCCTCCTCGACCGCGTGCTCGCGCGGAGGTCGCCCACCGCCGACGACGTCCGGTCGGCGGTCGGCTGCCTCGTGGCGGGCGCGACCGCGGAGCCCACGCTGCTCGCGCGCTGGCTCGACAAGCACGACGACGCGCTCGACGTGCGGTCGCTGTGGCTCGGCTGGCTCGCCACTTCGCGCCTCGCCGGCGGTGATCGCCTCGCCCTCGCGCGCGCCCGCGACACCATCCTCGTGCGGCTCTCGCGCGGGCTCTCCCTCGAGCGCGACGTCCCCACCTTCCTGCGCTTCGTCGGCGATCGGCGAGGCGGACGCAACGCGGAGCGCCTCGCGACCGAGATCGAGGGCCTGTTCGAGCGGCTCGCCCGGGCGCCGCGCACGCGTTCGCCGGTCGAGGCCAAGCCCGAGCTCACCCGGGCCTATGTGGGGCTGGTCGTGGCCTACGGCCTCGCGCGCCTCGGCTCGAACGAGCGCGCCCAGGCGCTCTCGGGCCTCGCCGTCGCGGCGCTCGACACCAAGGACCCGGTGCACGGGTTCCTCACCCGCGCGTTCCAGGTGCGGATCGGCCAGGCCGCCGAGGGCGCGCCCAACGACGCCCCGCTGCCCCCCGCGCTCGCCGCGGAGCTCGACGCGCTCGAACGCTTCCTCCGCTACAAGGTCGACCGTCTGCGCCAGGCATCGTCGATCCTCGAGCCGACCGAGCGCCTGGATCCGATCGCCGCGTTCCAGCGCGCCGAGCGCGACCCGCGCGGCGACCGGTTCGCGGGCCTGCGGGCCCTCGCCGACCGCGCCGAGCTCCAGAGCCGGCTGGTCGCCATCGTCGAGGACGCCGAGAAGCAGGGTCCCGAGGACCGCGCGCGCCTCTTCGACGGCGTGCTCGACTTCCTCCCCGAGCTCGGCGAGTCCACGGCGATCGGCCTGCTCGACCGCGTGCTCGCGCGGCTCTCCGACCTGCCAGCCCTCCCGCACGCGCAGCTGCTCGAGGAGGCGCTCGGCGTGGCCGGTCACTTCGGCGACGCCACGATGGTGCAGAAGGCGCTGGCCTCGCTGGTGCCGCTCCTGCGGACGGTGTCCACGGAGCACGCGAGCGAGCTCGCCGGGGTGATCGCCGGGGCCCTGCGGGCCTTGCGGCGCGTCGGCCTGCGCGACGAGGCCGCCACGCTGCTGCACACCGTGGCCGAGGTGGCCCGCGGGGACGACATCGGCGCGATCGTCGCGCGGGTGCACGTGGCCGGCGGCCTCTCGTACCTGGGCCGCGAGGACGAGGCGCGCCCCCACCTCGACCTCGCGCTCCTGCGCCTCGCCCAGGCGGGCTCGCCCGTGCACGACCGCCTGACGCTGGCGCGGGCGCTGTCGCGGGCCCTCGGCCACGCCCGCGAAGAGGTGGCCCTGGCCGCGCTGCGCCGCATGGAGGCCGAGGTCACGCGGGTGACCGACAGCTACAACACCAACAGTCACTTCTGCCTCTCGGTGGTGGCGTTCGTCGAGGCCCTCGTCCTCGGCTACGCGAACGAGGAGCTGGCCCTCGGAGAGCTGGGCCGACGCTACCTCGACGAGGACGAGCACCTGGTGCGGCGGCGGCTGCAGCGGGATCTCGCGCGATGAACGCCGCCATGAGAGAGTGCGCGCCCCATGGCTGATGCCAAGACCGAGACCCAGGACCAGAACCTCGAACGCGCCGTCGATCTGCCCTTCGAGACCCTGGCCGCCGAGGCCGCGGCGCTGCGCAGCCGCATCGACCGGTTCCGCGCCGCGCTCGGGCGCTGGTTCGTCGGCAAGCAGGCGCTCGTCGACCTGATGGTGGTGGCGGCGGTCGCCCAGGAGCCGCTCCTGCTGGTCGGCCCACCGGGCACCGCCAAGAGCGACCTGGTGCTCAAGTTCAAGGATGCCCTCGGCATCACCGAGCAAGACTACTTCGAGTACATGCTCACCCGGTTCACCGAGCCGAGCGAGGTGCTCGGGCCGATCGACGTCAACCTGCTGCGACAGGGGCGGTACGTGCGGCGCGAGAAGGGCAAGCTCCCGAGCGCGCAGCTCGTGTTCCTCGACGAGATCTTCAAGTCCAACTCCGCGATCCTGAACTCGCTCCTCACCGTCATCAACGAGCGCAAGTTCTACCAGGACGGCGTGCCCACCCCGGTGCGCCTCAAGATCCTCTTCGCCGCCACCAACGAGATCCCCGAGCACGCCGAGCTCGCAGCCCTCAAGGACCGCTTCTGCCTCAAGGTGGCCTGCCGCCCGGTGCAGGACGAGAGCTTCGTCCAGCTCATCGACGCCGGCCTCGACATGCAGACCCACAAGGACCTGGGTCGCAAGCCGTGGGCCGAGGGGCACGCCTCGCTCGCCGACTTCCTCAAGGCCCACCGCTACCTCACCCTGCTCATGGCGCGCCGCACCGAGGGGGAGGGGGGCAAGGAGCTCCGCGACCGCGACCTCTACTTCCGCGACGAGCTGATCCAGGAGCTGCGCCGCGTGCTCCGCACGGTGGTGCGCGAGGACGAGGTGTTCGTCAGCGACCGCAAGATCGTGAAGCTCTACCGCCTGCTCCGCACCCACGCCTGGGTCATGCACGGTGGCGCCGTGGAGCGCGAAGACCTGCGCCTCCTCTCGTATCTCGGGGAGACGCGCGAAGAGGTCGACCTCCTCGAGGAGAAGGTCCCCCGCCTGCTCGGGCTCGCGTGAACGAGCGCGTCCGGCCGGTCGAGCTCCGCGACCACGCGCTCGCCGAGCGCTGGCTCGAGGCGGGCACGGCGCTGCGTCGGACGACCCCGGTGTTCGACGCCGCGGCTGCCGGCGCGTGGATCACCGCGGCCATCACCGAGGCCGACAGCCTGCCACCGCCGGGCGTGGTGCTCGACCTCGCGGCGCTGCTCTCGGGGGGCAAGCTCGACCCCCACGCCCCGACGCCGCCCGACGCGGCGCTGGCCCGCGCGCTCGCCACCTACGAGCACCAGTTCCTCGGCCGCCTCGCCGCGGACAGCCGGCT
>CAZUZY010000596.1:0-3668 GCA_964624885.1 uncultured Polyangiales bacterium
GACCGTCCCAGTCCGGTCCTCCGCTCCGGGTTGCTTTTGTCGCTCCCGGACCGTCTCGGGCGCGCCCGCGGACCGCCAGCGGCGTTGGTTCCCCTCGAACACCAACCCCTGACGGAGACGATTCAAATGAACAAGATCGAGCGGAGCGCGCTGGTGCGCGACCTCCACGCGATCGAGGCGGAGATCCGCCCGATCAAGCGCGCCCTGGGGTCCCCCTGGGCGCGTCCCATGGCCGACGAGCAACGAAACCTGCGCTGGCTGCGCGGGCAGGCCACCTACCTCTGCGCGGCCCTCGCCTTTCGCCGCGGCCGCTTCCACCAGCGCCCCGCGGGCTGGTCCGAGGAGCAGACCCTGGCCTGGCACCGGGAGGTGACGGAGCAGCTCGCCGCGCGGTATGCAGAGCAGATGGTCGGGGTGTCGCCATGAGCCTCGTCGACATCGGCGCGAACCTCGCGCACCGTTCGTTCCGCGAGGATCTCCCCGCGGTCCTCGCGCGGGCCCGCGCGGCGGGCGTCGGCACGGTCATGGTGACCGGCACGAGCGTGCAGGCCAGCCGGCGCGCGCTCGAGCTCGCGACCGCCGAGGGGCTGCACTGCACCGCGGGCATCCACCCCCACGAGGCCTCGCAGTGGGGCCCGTGGGCCACCGACGCGCTGCGCGAGCTGCACGCTTCACCGCGGGTGGTGGCGGTCGGCGAGTGCGGCCTCGACTACGACCGCGACTTCTCCCCGCGCCCTGCGCAGCGGGCGGCGTTCGCGGCGCAGCTCGGCCTCGCCGCCGAGCTCGGCAAGCCCGTGTTCCTCCACGAACGCGCCGCACACGCCGACTTCCTCGCGATGGTGAAGGAGGCGCGGCCCCGCGGGGTCGTGCACTGCTTCACGGGGCAGGCCGCGGCCCTCGAGGCCTATCTCGAGCTCGGCCTCCACATCGGCATCACGGGGTGGATCGCCGACGACCGGCGCGGCGCGCACCTGCGGCCGCTGCTCGCGCGCGTACCGCGGGACCGGCTCATGATCGAGACCGACGCGCCGTTCCTCACACCGGCGCCGAAGAAGGGCCGCAACGAGCCCGCGTTCCTGGCCGACGTCCTCGCGGCGGTCGCGCGGGCCCTCGGTCGCCCGGTCGAAGAGGTCGCGCGGGACACCACGGCCACCGCGCGGGCGCTGTTCGGGCTCAGAGCAGGCGGCGCGCCTTGACCTCGAGGTACCGCTTCACGAGCTCGGGGGTGACGTCGCCCGGCTTGGCGTCGAGCACCAGCACGCCGGCCTTCTTGAGCGCGCGGAGCAGATCCTCGCGCGCCGCGATCTGCTCCGCGGCGGCGCCCTTGGCGTAGAGGTCCTCCTCGCTCGTGGCCGGGGCCGAGACCATGGCCTCGAGGTCCATGTCGCGCATGAGCACGCACAGCGGCAGGTGCCGCGGCAAGAGGCTGCGCAGCGCGCTCGCGAGCTCGCGGGCCGACCGCTGGTCGAGCACGTGCGTGAACAAGATGAACAGGCTCCGCGCCTTCACCTGGGTCTGCAGGAACGCGGTCGCGGCGCGGTAGTCGGTCGCCGCGAGCGAGGCGTCGAGCGCGTAGATCGCGCGCGTGATCTTGCGCGCCCCGGAGCGACCCCCGGTCGGTGGCACGAACGTGCGCGGGCGGTCGTCGAACACGAGCAGCCCAGCCTTGTCGCCGGTGCGGAGCGCGACGTCCGCCGCCAGCATCGCCGCGTTGAGGGCATGGTCGACGCTGGTGAGCCCCTCCGACTCGCCGCGCATGCTGCGGCCGATGTCGAGCGCGAACACCACGTTCTGGTCGGATTCGGCCTGGAACTGGCGCACGGTGAGGTCGTCGCGGCGGGCGGTCGCGCGCCAGTCGACGAAGCGCGGCTCGTCGCCCACCGCGTACGGGCGCAGGCGCTCGAAGTCGGTGTCGCCGCCCCGCACGCGCATCGAGCCGAGACGCGCGTCTTGTCGGCCCTGGCGACGGAGCAGCTCGAGGAGGCGCGCCGCGTGCACGTCGGGGTAGACGTCGACGTGGGCGGGCAACGCGGTGCGCTCCTGGCGCTGCACGAGCCCGAGCGGTCCCGGATACCGCGCGGTGACGGCGCCGAGCTCGCGCGGACCGCGGCGCTTCGGGGTCAGGTCGTAGCGCACCGTGACCCGCTGGTGCGGCGCGAGCTCGACGGAGGCCGGGAGCGCCGGGGCCTCGGCGTCCTCGACCGGATCGTCGTCCAGCGTGAGCGCGAGGGTGCGGTTCGAGCGGTTCTCGACCAGCAGCGTGATGGGGTTCGCGCGGCCGAGCGAGAAGATCTGGGCCACGGTGCGGGTGACGCCGATCCGGTGCCCGAGCACCGCGACCACGTCGAACACCACCAAGAGGACCAGCGCCAGGTCGAGCAGGAACAGCGGCCCGCGCACGGCCGGCGCGAGCCCCGCCACGACGGCCACCGCGGCCGCGAGGTAGGCGAACGTGGCCAGCCGCTTCGTCGGGACGAGGGGCATCAGAGCCTCGGGACCGGCACGGCCTTGAGCATCTCGTCGATGCGGTCGTCGGGGGTGAGCCCCTGCAGCTGCGCGTCGGGGTGGAGCATCACGCGGTGGCGCATGACCGGCTTCGCGGTGGGCTTCACGTCGTCCGGGGTGACGAAGTTGCGCCCCTGCGACGCGGCCACCACCTGCGCGGCCTTCATCATGGCGATCGAGGCGCGGGGCGAGGCGCCGAGCTCGATGGCGCGGTCCTCGCGCGTGCGACGCACGAGGTCGACCAGGTAGGCCACGATCTGGTCGTCGACCCGGACGCTCTGCGCGAACTGCTGCATGGCGAGGATCTCGTCCGGGTTGGTCGCCGCGTTCAGGTCGAGGTGGGTCGGATCGAAGCCGGCCGCGTGGTTCTTCACGATGCCGATCTCCACGTCGCGCGGGGGGTCGGGCACCGTGAGCTTGAAGAGGAACCGGTCGAGCTGCGCCTCGGGGAGCGGGTAGGTGCCCTGCGACTCGACCGGGTTCTGGGTGGCGATGACCATGAACGGCAGGGGCAGGGGACGCGCGGTGCCGTCGACGGTCACCTGCCGCTCCTGCATCGCCTCGAGCAGCGACGACTGGGTCTTGGCGGGCGCGCGGTTGATCTCGTCCGAGAGCAGGATCTGCCCGAACACCGGGCCCGGGATGAACGTGAACGCCGCGCGCTCCTTGTCGTAGATCGACGATCCGGTGACGTCGCTCGGCATCAGGTCGGGCGTGAACTGGATGCGCTTGAACGAGCACCCGCTCACCGAGGCGAGGCTCCGCGCGACGAGGGTCTTGCCGAGACCGGGCGCGCCCTCGAGCAGCACGTGGCCCCGCGCGAACAACCCCACGAGCAGGCCGGTGACCAGGTCTTCCTGGCCCACGATGACGCGCGCGATCTCCTTGCGCAGGCGGTCGAACGTCGCTTCGAACTGGCTCTCGTTCACGATGTCTTCTCCATGGCGGCGTAGAGGCTGGAAAGCTCCTCGAGGGTCTTCGTCTCGTCCCCGACGGGGACCGTGTCCTTGCGCGCGAGCTCCGCGCGGTGGAGGAGGGCGCGTACCTCTTCGGGGTCGCGCCCCACCCGCAGCGCGAGCCAGGTCGAAACGTCCTGCGTGCGGGGCGCGCGGGCGCGGGCGCGCAGCTCGAGCAGGCGTCCGAGCGCGGCGACCGCGACGTGG
>CAZUZY010000597.1:0-3664 GCA_964624885.1 uncultured Polyangiales bacterium
GCACGGCACCACGGCGCGGCTCTGGCTCCCCGCGCCCCCCTGACCGTCGCGTGACCGGATCGCGGAGGTGGGCTACACCCTCCGGCATGCGCGCAGCGATCCTGGTGGTGGGGCTCTCGTCCTTCGCGGTGCTGGCGGGCTGCGGTGCGCGCACCCTCGGGCTCGACAGCGACCGGACGGCGGACGGTGCGCTGGGCGACACGAGCGCGGACGGCGGCTTCGACACCCGGCTCCCGCCGCTCGACACCGGCCTCCGCGACACCGGTCGCGACACCTTCGTGCCCGACGTGGGGCCCGACGTGGGCCCGACCTGCGCCAACCCGCTCCCCTCGGATTTTACCTGTCCCGCGGCCAAGCCCAAGAAGGGCGGCACGTCTTGCACCGACGTCGCCATCCAGGCCCTGATCGACGGCTGCTTCGGCAGCGCCGCCACCTCGGGCTCGTGCAGCTCGGCGCGCTCGAAGTACAGCGCGTGCGGCAAGTGCGTGCTCGGCGATTTCATCGACGCCGACACCGGCACCATCGACTTCGCCGCCTGCATGCTGGCCATCGACCCCAAGGACACCTGCGCGCGCGACGTGAAGTGCGCCGGCGTGTGCTTCGCCGACGTGTGCATGGACTGCGACTACGCTTCGGGCGACTACGACGCCTGCCAGAACGCCGCGGTGGAGCCCGGCGGGGCGTGCGAGAAGTACTACAGCAAGGGCTACATCGACTGCCTCGGCGACCCGAAGTACGGCGTGTGCGCCGTGCGCGACATCCCCGATCTGCTGCCGTTCTACCGGGGGGCCTGCCGCGACGGCGGCGACTGGAGCAAGGCGTCGATCCCCGATCCGGTCGACGGCGGTGTCTCCGTCGACGGCGGTGCGACCGACGGCGGTGCGACCGACGGCGCGCCCGGG
This sequence comes from uncultured Polyangiales bacterium, assembly GCA_964624885.1. GTDB lineage: Bacteria > Myxococcota_A > Polyangia > Polyangiales > JADJMO01 > JADJMO01. Next base: position 903 of record CAZUZY010000597.1, read on the forward strand.
GGCTGAAGCCTCACTGCCAGAACCCCTCCTCCTCCTCCAGCGAGCTCGGGAGCTTGCCGCCCTTGTCGAGCGAGCACACGAGGCGCTGGCCGCGCAGGCTCGCCGACTGATCGCGGTTGGTGTCCACGCGCAGGAACAGGCCGAACTGCAGATCGTCGAGCGGCACCACGCCGGCCTCGGTCGACCAGCGCGAGAAGCCGAGGGCGCGCCCGCACGGGGCGGCACCGGTGGGGAACCGCAGCAACGTCTCGGCGCTGCCGGCCGCGAACTCCTGCCCGTTCTCGGCGGCGCCCTCGACCGTGATGGGTCGTCGCGTGCCGACGGCCCAGCCCAGCGGGCCGCGCGGCGCGCCGCGGCTGCTCTCGTCGCAGTGGGGCAGGGCGTCGGAGAGCGTGGTCGCGGGCGGCACCGCGAGCACCGCGTTCGCACCGGAGGTGGCCGGGTCGGTGGCCGCCGTCACCGGCGTGAGGAACGCGTGCCCCACGAGGCCGTCGTAGAACGTGCTCAGGTACGCGGCGCCGCCGCTGAACGGGAGGGTGTGCAGCGTCGGCTGGCGCGTGGGCACCCACGGCCGGGAGCTGTCCCACACCTGCATCGGCGCGAGCGCCCACACGTGCTTGACCCACGCGGCGTCCCCGTCGCGGACCCAGATCCGGGCCGCGTCGGCGTTCTGCTCGGTCCGCGAGAACAGCACGATCCGGGTGCCGATCCGGGCGACGCCGAAGCCCCCGGGCAGGTAGTCGTTCACCTTCGGCCAGGGGATCTCCTCGGCCTTCGCGGTGCCGCCCCGCAAGAACAGCAGCGGCGCGGTGCCGTCGTGCCCGCCGCGGAACCAGAGGCCGTCCTTGTCGAGCCACATCGTCGAGTCGTTCTGCCAGCGGGTCGGCAGCCGGAACGGTGGGTGATCGCTCACCTTCGCGCGGTGCACCTTGTCGTCGTGCGCCGTCCACCACGCGAGCTCGACGTCCACCGGGTCCGAGGTCTTGCCGGAGCCCGCGCTCTTGGTGGTCTGGTAACGGACGGCGAGGACACCGCCCGCCTGCACCTCGGCGCGGGTCAGCACGGTGCCCTTGTCGTCGGTGGGCTCCGGCCCGAGGAGCGCCACCTCGCGGGCCGCGAACTCCTTCTTGCCCTTGGTGAGGACGCGGGCGATCACGGCGCCGTCGTCCTTGGCGACGGGGAAGGCGAAGCTGTCCTTGCCCTCCATGAGGAACGAGGTCCACCGCGCGTTGCCGGCGTAGCCGACGTACGGCACCCGACCGAGGGCGAGCTTCGGGCCCGCGAGCGTGCACCGGAGCGGGGTCGCGTAGACCGACTTCGCGCCCGCCGGGCGGCGGTGCTGGTAGGGGTTCGGTGGCTCGCTCACCTCGGCCGCCGGCGCGGCGGTCAGCAGCGCGCCCCCCACGAGCGGATCGTCCCACCCTTCGCGGATGCGATGACCGACGACGCAGCCGAGCGGGCCGCACAGGAACGGCAGGTCGTGCGTGGTGCGGGTGGGCGCCGCGACCTCGCGGAAGTGGTAGCCCGCGTCCGCCGTCTCGAACGCCCGACCGTCCGCGGTGATCCCGAGGCCCCGCGACCCGTGCAGCGCGAGGTGCTCGAAGGCGATCGGCACCCACGACGTGGAGGCGTCGCTCCCGTCCTCGCGGACGCGCTTGATCAGCCAGCCGTCCATCCGTCGTCGCGCGAGGACGACGTGCCCGCCGTCGTCGACGGCGAGCGCCATCGGGTGGTTGCCGTAGCTCGGCCCGTCGAGGGAGGCGCGGAGCACGAGCTCCGACTCCTCGATGCCGCCCGCATAGACCGCCTGGCCGTTGTAGTCGGAGACCAGCACGTAGTAGCGATCGCCGGCCTTCGACACGACGACCTGCTCGATCGTCCCGTCGATGTGGAGGCCGTTCTTCACCGGCGAGCCGCCGAGCGGCAGGCCCGCGTGGGTGAGCGGCACGAACGCGTCGAAGCCGGCGGGCCGGACCCGCGCCGGCACGCACTCGCGCTGCGACTTGACGTAGTTGCAGCGTCGATTGAGGAACAGGAAGCCTCGGGGCCCGGCGGCGAGCTCCTGGCGCGACTCCGAGCTGCCGCTCGGCAGGCTCGCCTCTTCGCGGAACGTCTTGCCGCGGTCGTCGCTCGACAGGATGCGGGTGGTGGTCACCCCCTTCGCGCTGACGTCGCAGGCGATCACGACGCGCCCGGCGTGCAGCGCCAGGTAGGGCTGCTGACAGTCTCCGAGGTCGACGGACTGCGGCGGACCGAGGGCCGAGAGGGGGCCCACGCGTAGCTCGTGGTCCTTGCCCTGCTGCGTGAGGACCGCGACCCGCTCGTCGTCGAGCGCCCACCGCGTGCCCCACGAGAAGTTCACGGCCGCCTTGGTGAAGGGCAGCGCCGTCGACGGGTGCTTGCCCGCCGTGAGCTGGCCCTTCTCGAGCACGGCCGAGTCCTGGTACCCACGGAGGAACACCTTGCCGGTCGCGTCGGCCAGGACCTCGGACGCGCCGACGCCCGGGGTCGGGAGGGGGCTCCAGGTCGCGCCGTCGTCTGCGGTGACGAACACGCGCTGGGGGTGGGCGACCAGGAGACCCTCGCCGCTCGCTCCGAGCGCCACCGAGGCGGGGTGGAAAGCCCCCGTCGGCAGCGTCACCTTCGACCACGAGGCGCCACGATCGGTCGACCGGTGGAGCACGCCGGCCACCAGCACGAGGAGCGCCGCCTTGCCCGCCGCGGCCGCGCCGCGCAGGCCGACCGTCGTCGCCGCGGGGCCT
>CAZUZY010000598.1:0-3658 GCA_964624885.1 uncultured Polyangiales bacterium
GCGCTGCGTCGACCGGCCACGCGTCCGCACCACGACGGTGAGACGGGCCCCGAGCTCGCGAGCCTCCTCGAGCCGGCCTTCGACGCCGCGGGTCGCGCCGTGCACGCGCTGGCCCACCAGGCGCAGAAGCTCGGCCTGGCCGAGGAGGGCGAGTTCCTCGCGACCTACGTCCAGATCCTCGACGACGGCCGCTTCCGGGAGCGCGCGCTCGAGCTCGTCTCGCTCAAGCGCTCGGTCGGCGGAGGGATGGCCGAGGTCGCGCGGGAGGTCACGCGGGCCGCGCGCCTCACCGGCGACCCGTTCAGCGAGCGCCGCGCCCGCGACGTCGAGGACCTCTGCGACGCCATCGTCATGATGACGGCGGCGGATCCGCGCGCCGACCTGCCTTCGCGCGCCGTGCTGATCGGCGACCGCCTCACCGTCTACGATCTGCTCGTGACCGCGCGGCACCGGCCCTCGGCCATCGCGCTCGGCGACGCCGGCTCCGGGGCCCGCACGCGCGCGCTGGCCGCGCTGCTCGGGGTGCCCTGCGTGACCGGGGTGCAGGGGCTCTTTCGCTGGGCGGCCGATGGAGACCTGGCCCTGGTCGACGGCGATCACGGCCTCGTCGTGCTCAATCCCTCGAAGGCCGACGTCCAGAGGGTCCGCGGCGCCCGTTGACCACGCCCGGTGAGCGGGGGCGTCGGGTCGCTGCTCGTGAGCCAATGAACGCCGAAGTGTGATACTGAACCCCCATGACCCGCGAGGCACGGCCATGACCATCAAGGTCCCCATGACCCCCGAGGGGCAGCAGCGGCTCCAGGAGGAGCTCAAGCGCCTCCGCTCCGTCGACCGGCCGAAGACCATCCAGGACATCGCGACGGCGCGCGATCACGGCGACCTCTCCGAGAACGCGGAGTACCACGCGGCCAAGGAGAAGCAGGGCTTCATCGAGGGCCGCATCAAGGAGCTCGAGGACAAGCTCTCGCGCGCCGAGGTGATCGACCCGAAGGCGCTCGCCGGGCAGTCGAGGGTCGCGTTCGGCGCGACGATCCACCTCGCCATCAGCGACGACAAGGGCAAGCAGCTCGAGGAGGACGTCGTCTACAAGCTCGTCGGCCCCGACGAGGCCGACCTCGCCAAGGGCACCATCGCGGTCACCGCACCCCTCGGCAAGGCCCTGCTCGGGCGCGAGGTCGGCGACGAGATCACGGTCCGCATGCCGGCCGGGGTGCGGGTGTACGAGATCCTCTCGCTCGAGTTCGTCTGACGGCCGGCCTCGGCCCCCCACGGTGCAAGCGAGCGGAATGGTCGCGGGGGGCGAGAGGGTGACGGACGAGCGCCGGAGCTTCCATCCACCGCCGGTCGCCGGGCCGCGCGTGCCCGAGGGAGCGCACCGGGCGATCCTGCGGTTCGCGCTCGCCGCCCTCGCGCTGCAGCAGCTCCTGCGCCTCGAGGGCCTGCGCACGCTGCGCGCCGCGGGGGCGGAGATCGCCGGCGAGTGGGACGCGACGGTGGTGGCCGTCGGGGCACCGACCCTCGCCCTCGCCGTGTTGTTGCCGGGGCTGCTCGTGCTCTCCGCGTTCTCGGCGTTCCTCTCCCTGCTCGAGCGGCGGCGCGGCCGGGTGGCGTGGACCCTCCTCGCCACGACGGGGGCGGTGTGGCTGGGCCTCGCGCTCTCCACGGGTCGCAAGGCGCGCGCCCTCGAGGTGCGGCTACCGTTCGTGCTGTGCCTCGTGCTCGTGGCGGGCCTCCTCACCTGGTTCGCCGCGCGGGAGGTGCGCCGCTCGCTCGCGCCGCGGCCCTGGCTGGCCCTCCTGCTCGGAGGGGTGGTGGTCGGCGCGGCGCTCGTCGTCGACGCCCGCGTCCTGCCGCGGCTCTACCCGGTGTTCCACCTGGCGCTGGTCGGGCTCGCGCTCGCTGGCCTCTTGACCGCGGTGGACGGCGTGGTCGGCGCGGTCACGGGGCTCGGGCGACACGCGCTCCCGGTGCTCGAGCTCCTCGCGGCCGGCGCGCTCGCCTGGGTCACGATGGGGCTCCGCTACGCCCCGAGGGCGGGCGAGGAGCTCGCGCGCTTCGACAACGCACGACGGATCCTCGACGAGCGGAGCCTCACGCTCGGACGCGTCGCGGCGCTCGCGGTCCGGCGCTGGCCGCCGCGCCCGATCGACGACGACGGCGGGCCCGATCCGCTGGCCGCGGCGGCGGGAACGCGCGCGCTGCGGGCCGAGGGGCGCGACCTGCTCCTCGTGACCGTCGACGCCCTGCGTGCGGACCACCTCGGCTGCTACGGCTACCCGCGCAAGACCACCCCGACCCTCGACGCCCTGGCCCGCGAGGGCGTGCTGTTCGAGCGCGCCTACACCCCGACGCCCCACACCTCGTACGCGATCTCGTCGCTCATGACGGGCAAGTACCTGCGCCCGGTGCTCACGCTCGCGGCGGCGACCGGCGGCGAGCGGCGCCCCGACGAGACCTGGGCCGGGCTGTTCCGCACCTACGGGTTCCGCACGGCGGCGTTCTACCCACCGGCAATCTTCCACGTCGACGGCGAGCGCTTCTCGGACCTCGCCAAGCGCGGGCTCGACTTCGAGTACGCCAAGGTGGAGTTCGCGGCGCCGCCGCTGCGCGCGGCCCAGCTGGCCGGGTACCTCGAAAGCGCGCCGAAGGACAAGCCGCTGTTCGTGTGGGTGCACCTGTTCGAGCCGCACGAGCCCTACGTGAGCCACCCCGACCACCCGTTCGGCGAGGGGGACGTCGACCGCTACGACAGCGAGATCGCCGAGGCCGACGCGGGCATCGCGCGCATGGTCGCTGCGTTCCGGGCGGCGCGTCCGGCCGCGATGGTCATCGTCTCGGCCGACCACGGCGAGGCCTTCGGCGAGCACGGGGCGCGCTACCACGGGACGACGGTCTTCGAGGAGCAAGTGCGCGTGCCGCTCCTCGTCTCTGCCCCTGGCCTCGTCGCCGCGGGCCGGCGGGTCGCCGAGCCGGTCCAGCTCGTCGATCTGCTCCCGACCGCGCTGTCGGCCTACGGCATCCCGCGCCCCCCCCGCGTGCGCGGGCGCGACCTCGGTGGGCTCCTCGCCGCGAGCCCTCCGACCCTCGGCGAGGGCCTCGCGTTCGCCGAGGTCGAGGACCAGACGATGTTCGCGCGCGGCGCGCAGCGCCTCGTCTGCAACCGCGTGCTCTCCACGTGCGCCCTCTACGACCTCACCCGCGACCCGCTCCAGCTGCAGCCGGTCGCCGATCCCGCGCGGGTCACCGCGCTGCGCAAGCAGACCTCAGGTCTCCTCGCGGCGAGCGCGGCCCTCGAGGGGCTGGGCGGGGTCGGCTGGCCCGAGCCGCTGCGGCGCGCGTTCTCCGGGGACGCCGACGCCGCCATCGAGGTCGCCCCGCTGCTCGACGACGTCGACGTCGCGTTCCGCCGTCGCGCCGCGGAGGCGCTGGCGCGGCTCGCGCGCGCGGAGACCTCCCCCCACGTGGTCCGCGCGCTCGGCCTCGAGAAGGACGCCGCGGTCCGGGGCTGGCTGGCCGTGGCCGCGGTCCGCACCGACCCGAAGTCGGTCGAGGCCGCGCGCCTCGCCGCGCTGATCGCGGAGGACGACGTGCTCTCGCGGTTCGCCGCGCTCGCCGCGGCGGAGGCCGCGGTCGTGCCCGTCGGCGCGATGCCGCTCGC
>CAZUZY010000599.1:0-3642 GCA_964624885.1 uncultured Polyangiales bacterium
GGGCGCGAGGCGGGCGCGCAGGCGCTTGGCGACCGCGGCGCCGTCGGGGTGGCGCGGCGCGGGCTCGAACTTGGCGAGGAAACGCTTGCGACGCGCCACGAACAGGTCGGCGAGCGGCTCCTGTCCGAGGTTGCCGTCCGCGCGCGTGACCCAGCGGTGGCCGGGGAACGAAGCCGCGAAGTCGACGGCCTCGAGCAGCGCCGGCGTCCGCGGGTCGGCGCCGTGGGCGAGCAAGGAGAACAGCGCATCCCAGGATTCGCGGTTCTGGGCCGGGAACGGCGGGTGGCGGAGCGCCTTCACCAGCGCCTCGGTGAGGCGCGGGTCCGGCGCGAGCGCCCGCAGCGCGCCGACCAGCCGCGTCGCGACGATCGGCATCGTCCCGCGCATCACGAGGGCGTGGTGCGCGAGCGTGGGCAGGTCGGCGGCGTCGCGCGCGGCGAGGCGGGCGTCGAAGTCGGCGTCCTGCTGGACGAGGGTCTTGCCCTCGAGCCGCGCCACCTCCACGCGACGGCTCACGGCTTCGATGGTCGCGGCCAGATCGTCCTCGGGGCAGAGGGCCCAGAGTGACGTGAGCGCGCGGAGCAGGCGGCGATCGTCTCCCCCTTCGACGGCCGCGTCGACCTCCGCGACGCGCTCCTCGAACGAGGCGGAGGGTGCAGACTCTCCCGCCGCTTCGGCCGGCGCGACGACTTCACCGCGCAGCGCGGCCCGCAGCGATTCGAGCTCGGGGATCGGCTCGGACGAGGCATCCAGTGCCTCGGCGAAGCCCGCGAGCTGCTTGGCCGCGGCGCACGGGAGGTGGTGGAACTCCTGGCCGATCTCGATGGCCGCCACCAGGCGCTCCGTCGCGAAGCGGAGCGACCCCTTGGCGATGGGGCGACGACAGGTCCGGCAGGTGGCGCGGCCCGAGGGGGCGATCTCGATCGGCATGGCGTGGCGACGATACCCTCGGGCGTGGAGCAAGGGGCGGGATTGCGCTAGATCATCTCGATGCGCCTCTCACCCGCGATCTCCGCGTGGTTGGTCCTGGTCGTCGGGTGTCAGGGAGACCCGGTCGCCGCGCCCCCTGTCGACGCCGGCGACACGGGCACGCTCGATACCGGAGTCGCGCTCGAGACGGGCGCCGACGGAGCGGTCGACGCTCCCCTGGACACGCCGACCGACGCGCCGACCGACGCGCCCGGCACGATCTACCCCGTCGTCAGCGACAAGGAGTGCGGGAGCCACAAGGGTGGCCCCATGGTGTTCGTGGCGGCCGGAGCGTTCTGCATCGACGCCTACGAGGTCACGACCGCCGACTACCAGGCGTTCCTCGCTGCCAGCGACAAGGAAGCAGGCAAGCCCGCCTATTGCTCGTGGAACACGACCTACAAGCCGACGACGCCCTCGTTCGGGGCGGACACGCCGGCCACCGGCATGAACTGGTGCGCCGCACAGCAGTACTGCCTGTGGGCCGGCAAGCACCTGTGCGGCAAGGTCTCGGACGGCACGCCGATCACCCCGGAGGACGCGAGCCACAGCCAGTGGACCTACGCCTGCACCAACGGCGGCACGAGCGAGTGGTCGGCGAGCCCTGCGCAGTGTGTCACCGCGAGCTCGGGCAAGGCGCAGCCGCAGTCGGTGTTCGCCAACAAGGACTGCCACGGGGTCGGTGCCCCGTACGACCGCGTGTTCGGCCTCACCGGCAACGTGCGCGAGTGGGACGGCGCCGGGTGCGAGACCCTGGTCGCTGGAGCACTGCCGGCGGGCACTCGCTGCGGCACGCGCGGCGGGTCGCACGTCACGAGCGACGCCGATGCCAAGTGCGTGACCGCGCGCGATGCCGAGATCGACGCCACCGCCGCCGACTTCGGCCTGCGCTGCTGCAAGCAGCCGTGAGCGCTCAGTAGCGGGGACGTCCGTTCCAGGTGTGCACGTCCTCGAGCGCGCCCGTGCAGGCGTCGTACAGGCTCACCCGGCCGCCGCGCGGGGAGTCGAAAGGGATCACCTGGCGGAACGAGTCCGAGGGCTGGAAGGCGAGCAGCCGCGGGATCTCCGGCCAGTCGTGGGTGAGGACGTAGGCGTACACGGTGCGGTCGTACTCGCCGAGCGTGAGCCCCTCGGTCGACAGACCGTTGCCGGCGTCGAGGAGTCGGAGCTCCGCACGCCCCGCCTCGAGGTCAAGGCGGGTGAGGCCGAGGTAGCTGCCGCGGTCGCGGAGTGCGGCCTCGACGAGCGCTCGCTTGGCGGACGGATCGTAGACCCAGTCCTGCACGTAGGTGCCGTCGTGGTTCCCGGGCGGGACGAGGGCCGGGTTCGTGTGCGGCACCGCGGTCCGCGTCCCGCTCCGCAAGACGTACCCCGAGAACAGATGGACGGCCTTGCCGGACGCGTTCGCCGCGGCCGGGATCACGCAGTCGTAGACGGGGTACCCGTCGGACGACCAGCCGAGGAGCAGCGGTCGAGCGGCGGCCGCGGTGCCCGCGCGCGCGTGCCGCAGGTTCTCGACCAGGAGCTCGGGGTAGCCGTGGTAGTGGAACTGCCCGCTCGGCTGCGTGTGCCCGCGCGCCTCGAGCGGGACGCCGACGATCGCCGCCACGCTCGCGAAGATCGGGTCGTACTCCCAGCCCGAGCACTTGCGATCGAACGGGTTGTTCGGGTCCGCCGGACCGCCGTCGTACCAGGGACCCGAGGGGTCCATCAGGGCGCCGTCGATCGCGACGCCGAACGGCACCATCTCGAGCGCCCACGGGTCGCGCGCCGCGGGCGGCATGACGCCCGAGGCGGCGCGGTCGAGGATCGAGAGGCCGTAGCCCCCGGCGCCGAGGGTGAGGGCGGTGGAGACGGCGAACGGATCCGCGCTGCCGGGGAACAGATCGTAGAGCCGCACCCAGCGCCCGTCCGTCCGACGGAAGCGGAGGTTCTGCGGCGCGGCGATCCCCTCGAAGCTGCGCACGTAGCCGCCGTCGGCGGCGCGCAGGGTGGTCGAGAGCAGGCGCGGGGGCTCGAACTCGATCCCCGGGTCCTCCGCGCCTGCATCGCCGCCGTCGGTGGTCGCCGTCGTCGGCGCGCCGGCCTCGCCGCCGCAGCGCGCGAGCAGCGTGGCCGAGAAAGCCGCCGACAGGGTCTTGAGCATGCTGCGTCGATCGATGTCCATCGCGTTCCTCCGGGTCGAGAGCTCGCCTCGGAGGATGGCAGGCAGATCTTGCGCAGGTCTGAAGCCGCTCGGTTGCTTCAGTTCCGGGTCAGCGTGTAGGCGCCGAGCGCCTTGGTGGGGCTCGACGCGCTGAAGCACAGCGCGCGTGGTGCGCCCGTCACGGTGATGGACACCGCCGTGGCGCCGGACAGCATCGGCAAGCAGGTGCCCGCCGAGACGTAGCCGACGGTCAGCGCGCCCACCCCCGCGAACGTGACCTGCGTCGTGCCGATCGGCGCGGTGAACGAGTAGTAGTCGACGTCCGTCGCCGTCGCGTAGCTGCCGCACTGGACCGTGCCGAGCGCGTTCGCCTTGGCGAAGGTGTCGTTGGGCTCGAGCTCGCTCGTGCACTTCGGCGTGGTCACCCCGGTGTCGACGACGCCGGTGTCGGCGGGCTTGGCGTCCGCGGTGTCCGTCGCCGCATCCGCGGGCTTCGCGTCGGCGACGTCGGCGGCCGCGTCGGCCGG
>CAZUZY010000600.1:0-3622 GCA_964624885.1 uncultured Polyangiales bacterium
GACATCGCCAAGGCGGCCGGCATCTTCGCCGTCGTCGGCCTGGCGCTGGGAGCGATCGGCTCGGCGGTCGCCATGCTGTTCACCAACTTCCTCGCGCTGCGCTGGTGGCAGATGCCGTTCGCCATCGCCGCCCTGCTGCTGCTGTTCAGCGGCCCGTCGATGCTGCTCGCCGCCCTCAAGCTGCACCGCCGCACCATCGGCCCGATCCTCGACGCCGCCGGCTGGGCGGTCAACGCGCGCGCGAAGATGAACATCCCGTTCGGCGGCTCGCTCACCCAGGAGGCCGCGCTGCCCGAGGGCGCGGAGCGCACGCTCGACGATCCGTTCGAGGAGAAGAAGCAGCCCTGGGTGTTCTACTTCTTCGTGCTCTGCGTGGTGGCCGGCATCGTCGCCTCCTGGAAGCTCGGGTACCTCGCCCGCCTGCTCCACCGCTGACGGCCGCGCGGACGTCGCAACGAAGCGACCTCTGCTATCACGCACGCGGAATCGCGAATTGCGCGACAATTCCCGCGATTCTTGTGTTGTGTCTTGCAAAACGAACGTGGCGGCGTCATAACAGAGCGCATGAGCGCGCTCTCCCTGGCGACCAGCGCGGTGGGTGGGGTCCTCATCGGGCTCGCCTCCGTCGGCTACCTCCTCCTCGTCGGTCGCATCGCCGGCGTGAGCGGCATCCTCGGCGGCCTCGCGGTGGCCGAGCCCGACGACCGCCGCGTCCGGGTCGGCTTCCTCGCCGGGCTGGTCGCCGGCGCCGTCGTGCTGCGCCTCGCCTTCCCCCGCGCGCTCGGCGCTCCGACGGGCTCGCTCGGCATGCTGGTCGTGGCCGGGCTCCTGGTCGGGGTCGGCACCACGCTCGCCAACGGCTGCACCAGCGGGCACGGCGTCTGCGGGCTCGGACGACGGTCGGCGCGGTCGCTGGTCGCGGTGCTGGTCTTCATGGCCGTGGCCATGGTGGTCGCCTCGCTGCGAGGGGGTGCGTCGTGAAGGCCGCGATCGCCGCGTTCCTCCTGGGCTTGCTGTTCACCGCCGGGCTCGCGCTCGGAGGCATGACCGATCCCGCGAAGGTGCTCGCGTTCCTCGACACCCGCGGCGCCTGGGACCCGAGCCTCGCCTTCGTCATGGGCGGCGCGGTCGGGGTGACCGCGCTCGCGTTCCCGTTCGTCCTGCGGCGGCGCGCGCCCGTGCTCGACACGTCCTTCTCGCTCCCGAAGGCGGCGGAGATCGACGCGCGCCTCATCGGTGGCTCGGCGCTGTTCGGGCTCGGCTGGGGGCTGTCCGGCCTGTGCCCGGGCCCCGCGCTCGTCGCCCTCGTCACGCTCCACCCGGGCGCGCTGGCGTTCGGTGCGGCGATGACGGTCTCCGCGCTGCTCTCGCGCGTGGTCGAGAAGGCCAAGGACAGCGCCTTCCTGATCGAAGAAGTGGACTGACGCGCGCCTCAGGGCCGACGCACGATCGCGGCCAGCGATCGACGGGGATCGGTCCCCAGCTTGCCGGCGAGCACGGGGTCGAGCTCACCGAGGAACAGGCCGAGCGCGCGCGCCTGGATCGACGCCTCCTTGGCGAGCGCCGCGTCCTGTCGGGCGACCCCGAGCGACCAGAGTCGCCGCCAGATGGCGATCTCCGGCGCGTTCCAGCGGGCGGCGCGGAACAGGGCGGCCGCCTCGCGCAGCACGGTGACCTCGCTGTCCGAGCCGTCGAAGGCGGTCATGGCGTGGGCGAGGCGGACGTCCTCGGCGGCCTCGAACCAGTGCTCGCGGAGTCGATGGATCCGCGCCCGCGCGAGCCGCAGCGGGATGCTCTGAGGGACTCGCTGGACGCCCTGCGTGTAGACCTGCTCGGCCTCGAGCAGCTCGTTGCGCTTGGTCCGCAGCGCGCCGAGGGCGAGGTAGGCCGCCGCCGAGGTGGGGTCGATGGTGAGCGCGTCGTGGTAACGGGCCAGCGCGCCGAGCTCGTCGCCCGCGGCCTCGCGCGCCTTGCCCGCGTCGACGAGCACCGCGGCCGAGCTCGAAGGAGAGGCGGCGCTCTCGGGCGCGGTGTGGAGGAGGAGCGCTCCAGAGAGGGCTGCGGCGCCCAGGAAGACCAGCGCTCGACGCATCGACCGTTCCCAGGGTAGCACCGCCGGGCCGAGCGTCACGCGCGGCGGCGGCGGAGGCGACGCGCGAGGCCGGCCACGATCGTGCGCTGCTCGTCGCTGCCGAGGCCGTAGCCGAGCGCGAGGAACACGAAGCCGAAGGCCAGGAGGCCGAGCACCAGCGGTCCGACGGCACCGAGCACGGGCACGACCCCGGTGGAGAGCCGCGCGGCCCCGAACGCGGCCAGGCCGGCGAACGCCGCGGCGGCGAGGTTCTTGAGGAAGCTCCCGAGCCACAGGCGCGCGCGCAGCTCTGGCAGCCGCTGCCGCAGGTAGTGGATCAAGAGAGCCATCTGCACGAACGACGAGCCGCTGACCGCGACCGACACGCCGACGTGGCCGAGCCGTCCGCGCAGGCCGAGCGCCAGCGCGACGAACGCGCAGAGGTCGAGCAGGCTCACCCACACCGGGGTGCGCGTGTCGCCGAGCGCGTGGAAGATCGGCACCAGCTGGCGCACGAGCGCCACCGTCCAGATGCCGAGGGCCTGGGCGACGAGGGCGCGCGTGGTGCCCTCCACGCTCACCGCGTCGAACGCGCCGCGCGCGAACACCACCGTGGTGATCGGCCCGGCGAGGGCGACCAGCAAGGTGGTCGCGGGCAGTCCGACGTACGACGAGAGGCGCATCGCGTGGGCCGCCGTGGCGGCGACCTCCACGCGATCGCCGCGCGCCACCAGCTTCGCCAGCGAGGGCAGGGTGGCGGTCGCGATGGCCAGCGCGAACACGCCCTGCGGGAAGTCGCAGAGGCGCTGCGCGTAGTAGAAGAACGAGTTCGCCCCCTCACCGGCCTGGGAGAGGAACCGCCGCGAGAGCACGAGGTCGACCTCGTAGATCATGAGGCCGATCGCCATGGGGGCGATGCGCCGGACCACCTCGCGCACCTTGGGGTCCGCGAGGTCGAGGGCGAGGGGGCCGCCGAACCCCGCGCGGCGCAGGTCCGGGGCCTGCGCGGCCACCTGCAGCGCGCCGCCGACCAGGGCCCCGACCGCGAGCGCGTAGAGGGGATCGATCCCGTGGCGGGACAGCACGGGGGCGAGGGCGAACGCGCACGCGATCATCGCCACGTTCAGGAGCCCCGGCGCGAACGCGGCGACGCCGAAGCGCTTGCGCGTCTGCAGGGCGCCGGCGCCGAGCGCCGCGAGCCCCATGAAGAGCAGGTAGGGGAACACCGCGCGGGTGATGGCCACCGTGCGCTCGAACGCGCCCGGGCGGGCGTGGAAGCCGGCCGCGAACAGCTCGCACAGGAGCGGCGCGGCCATCACACCGACCGCGCAGGTCACGATCAGCACGAGCCACATCGCGCCGCGCAGCTTGGCGTAGAAGCGCTCGGCGGCCTCCTTGCCCTCCTTCTCGTCCACCCCCGCGAGCACCGGCACGAACGCGCTCGAGAGGGCGCCCTCTGCGAGCAGCTGCCGGAGCGCGTTCGGGATGGTGAACGCGACGAAGAACAGGTCGGTCGCCGCGCGCGGGAACAGCGCCGCCAGCGCGAGGTCG
>CAZUZY010000601.1:0-3591 GCA_964624885.1 uncultured Polyangiales bacterium
CCGCACACCTGGCTCGCGCGCGTCGGGTGGCGGCGTCACGGCCTGCTGTCGGCCGACGAGCACCCGGCCTGACCTCCGCCGTGCCGGACATCCCTGCGGTAGACTGGTCTCATGACGCTCCATCCCTGCGCCCACTGCCGACGCCACGTCGTCCTCGACAGCGAGCGGTGCCCCTTCTGCAACGGCGCCACGCCCACCGCGGGCGCCACGCCGCGCGCGCGTCCGTCACGGCGCCTGCCGCGCAACGCGATGATGCTGGTGGCCTCGTCGGCGCTCGCCGTGGGCTGCAGCGAGAGCGTGCCGGAGTATGGCGCCCCCGCGTTCGACATTGGTGTCGACACTCACACCGTGGACACTGACCCAGTCGACACCGGCGCCGACACGGCCAAGGACACGGGCGCCGCCGACACGAGCTCGGACACCGGGCTCTCGGACACCGGTGGCGTCGGGAACCTCTATGGGGCACCGGCGGACGTCGGCGGCGGCTGAGGGCTCGAGGCGTGTCGAACAATGCCCCGGATCAACCCCGGGCTGGACGGGGTGAGCTCGGGGTGAAGGCCCGGGCTTGCGGCGTGGTCGGTGCCCTGGGGCTTCAGCCGCTCCAGCCTGGGGATCGATCGACAGGCCCTCAGTCGTCGAGGTCGTCGTAGTCCCACGCGCGCGCGGCAGGCGACACCGACAGCGAGGCGCCGGAGCGGCCGCGGCAGCGCTCCTGCAGCGCACGCAGATCGCGGCCCTCGGCGACCACGCGCTTGGCGTCCACCACGCGGAACGAGAAGCGGAGGTGGGGCGGCAACAGGTCCACGTCGAAGGCGTCCGCGGTCAGCCGCGCGCCCGTCGCGTCGAACAGCGCCTCCGCCAGCGCGGGCAACATCGGCGCCGAGAACGGCGCGAGCGTCGCGGCGGCCGCGGCGGCGTTCGCCTCGAGGGGTGCCACCGCCTCGCGCAGGGCGCGCGGCAGGGTGCGGCACAGCTGCTCGATCTTCTCGGCGTGCCAGCCCGGGATCGTCCACTCGAGGAGCTCCGGGTCGAGGCGCGGCAGCACCGCGAGCGGCACGGTCACGGTGATCCCGTCGTCGTCCTCGCCCGGATCGAAGCGATAGGAGAGCGCGAGGGTCTCCCCCGCGACCGTGATCGTGTCGGGGAACCGGTCGGTCGAGAGCTCGTCGGCCTCGTCGAGCAGCACGTCGCCGAGCGACAGGTGCAGCACCGTCGGGTCGGCCGCCTCGGCCTCCGCGCGCCACTGCTCGAAGGTCGGGCCGCTGTAGACCGTGTCGGGCACGCGCTTCTCGAAGAACAGCGCCACCGCGTCGTCGTCGGCCACCATGTCGCTCTTGCGCGCGCGGTCGCGGAGGCGCTTCACCTGCTCGAACAGGAGCCGGTTGTGCTCCATGAACGGCGGCGGCTTGGGCACGGAGTACTCGCGGCGCACGAGCGCGTGCAGCAAGAACAACCGGCGACACACCCGGGGGTCGATCGGCCCGTAGTGCACCTTGCGGTCGCGGACGACGCTCAGGCCGAACAGGGTGACCTGCTCCTTGTTCATCACCTGCGCAGTCTTGCCGGCCCAGTTGGGCTCGCCGTAGCTGCGCTTGCAGAGCGCGCCGCCCGCCGGCTCGAGCCACGCCGGGTCGATGCGCGCCGCCATGCGGCCGTAGAGCTGCGAGGTCTCGACGAGCTCGGCCACCATGATCCACGGCGCGGGCTTCTTGGCGTGCACGAGCGCCGACGAGGGGTGGAGCTGGAACGGCGTGTTGCGCGCGCCGAGGTAGACCCGCTGCTCGGGGTGCCAGGTGCCGACGCGACTCAGGAGGCCGGGCAGCAGCGCGCGGTGGATGGCGTCCGCCGGGGCGGGCTCCGCGTTGAGCGTGAAGCCGAGCTCGCGGGCGATGCGCGAGAGCTGGTGGTGGATGTCGCCCCACTCCCGCATGCGCGCCTGGGAGAGGAACCCCTCGCGGCACACCGCGTGGAGCTGCCCGCTCGTGAGCTTCTCTTGCTGCTCCTGGAAGAAGTGCCAGAGCTTCAGCAGGCTGCCGAAATCGGAGGACTCGTCGCGGAAGCGCGCGTGGGCCTCGTCCGCGCGGCGGGCCTGCTGGGCCGGGCGCTCACGAGGGTCCTGCACGCCGAGCGCGGCGGCGATGATGAGCACCTCGCGGAGCGCGCCCTCCTCGGCGCCGCCGAGGATCATGCGGCCGATGCGGGGGTCGACCGGCAGGCGCGAGAGCTTCTTGCCGATCTCGGTGAGGCCCTTGTCACCGTCGAGGGCGCCGAGCTCCTCGAGCAGCCGATAGCCCTCGTCGATCGCGCGCTTGGGCGGCGGGTCGAGGAACGCGAACGACGAGAGCTCGCCGAGGCCGAGCGCCTTCATCTGCAGGATGGCCCCCGCGAGGCCGACGCGGAAGATCTCCGGGTCGGTGAACGCAGGGCGCGCCTCGAAGTCGGTCCGGGGGTAGAGGCGGAAGCACACGCCGCTCCGCGTTCGACCCGCGCGCCCCTTGCGCTGGTCGGCGCTGGCCTGCGAGATGGGCTCGACGAGGAGCCTCGTCACCCCCGAGCGCGGGTCGTGGCGGTTGATGCGCGCGAGGCCGGTGTCGATGACGTAGACGATGCCGGGGATGGTGAGGGAGGTCTCGGCCACGTTGGTCGCGAGCACGATCCGGCGCACGGGGAGGGTCTGGAAGATGCGGGCCTGGTCGGCCTGGGCGAGCCGACCGTAGAGCGGCAGGAGCACGGTGTGGGGGAGCGCGTGGGCCTTGAGCGCCGCCATCGTCTCGTGGATCTCGCGCTCGCCGGGGAGGAACACCAGGATGTCGCCGCGCGGCTCGCGGGCGGTGATCTCCTCGACCACGTCGGCGACGCTCTCGGCCATGTCGCGCTCGCGACCGGGGCGGTGGACCACCTCGACCGGGTAGGTGCGACCCGACACCGAGAGGACCGGGGCGCCGCCGAAGAACGCGGAGAAGCGGTCGGTGGCGAGGGTGGCGGAGCTGATGATCACCCGCAGATCGGGGCGCTCGGGGAGGATGCGGTGCAGGTGCCCGAGCAGGAAGTCGATGTTGATGCTGCGCTCGTGGGCCTCGTCGAGGATGATGGTGTCGTAGGCCGAGAGCAGCGGATCGCCCTGGATCTCCGCCAGGAGGATCCCGTCGGTCATGAACTTGATCCGCGTGTCCGGCCCGGTGCGATCGAGGAACCGGATCTGGTAGCCGACGAGCTGGCTCTGCTCTCCGCCGAGCTCCGAGGCGACGCGCGCGGCCACGCTGGTGGCGGCGATCCGGCGGGGCTGGGTGACGCCGATGCGCTTGCCGTCGCCGCGGCCCATGGCGAGGCAGAGCTTGGGCAGCTGGGTCGTCTTGCCGGAGCCGGTCTCACCCGCGACGATGACGACGGGGTTCGCTGCGATCGCCGCGCGGAGGTCGTCGACGCGCGCCGAGATCGGCAGCTCGGGCGGGAACTCGATGCCGGCGCGCAGCGGCGCTCGGTGGCTGACGCCGTCGGTGGGCCTGACGCCGGGAGGGTGCGGCGTGGCCGTCGGGGTCTTCGAGCCGCGCTCCCGCCGCACCGGCTCGATGCGGCGCGAGGGCTCACGGG
>CAZUZY010000602.1:0-3581 GCA_964624885.1 uncultured Polyangiales bacterium
CTGCCCGCGCCCCCCGAGCTCGCCTTGTCGGTGCCGGCCCACGAGGGCGCCGCCCCGGAGCTCCGCCATTCGTTGCACGTCATCGGCCAGTGCGCCCTGAACGAGACCGCCGCCAGCGCGTTCCTCGAGGCGTGCCTCGCCCGCGCCGAGGTGCCGCTCGCCCGCGCGGCGCTGCGCGAGCTGCTCTCCGACGAGATCGACCACGCGCGCATCGGCTGGGCGCACCTCGCCGCGGCGAAGGCGGAGCACCGGCGCGCGCTCGCGCCCTGGCTCCCGAGGCTCGTGCGCGCCTACGTCGAGGAGTGGTCGCGCTCGTTCGCCCCGCCCCCGGAGAAGGATCTCTCGGCGCACGGCGTCCCATCGCGAGACGTGATCGTGGCGGCGGTGGAGGCGGCCATGCGGGAGGTGGTCTGGCCGGGCCTCTCGCACGTCGGCTTCACGCTCTCGCCGCATGACAAGTAACCCACGACCTGCGTAGCATCGCCTTGCGTGTCGCGGTCGGACCGCGCACCGGGAGGAATCTGCGAATGTCGAAGACCTGGGTCTCCGTGATCGTCGTCGCGCTGTCCGCCGTGGCCGTGCCGTTCGCCGCGGGCTGCTCCAAGCCCGAGGAGAAGAAGGAGGCGCCGAAGAAGGACGAGAAGGCGGAGAAAGAGGCCGCCGAGCGCGCCGCCTTCATCAAGAGCTTCGACGAGAACGTCGGCAAGATGTGCGAGTGCAAGACCCTCGACTGCGTCGAGAAGGTGAACGACGCGATCCAGAAGCAGAAGAACCCCTCGACGGAGCCCACCGAGGAAGAGAAGAAGAAGCTCGAGGCCTCGACCAAGAAGCTCGAGGACTGCCAGAAGAAGATGATCGACGCGGTGAAGGAGAGCGCTGCGGCGTCGGCGTCGGCCTCGGCCGCGCACTCGGCCTCGCACTGAGCCGGCGCCTGCCTCTCACTTCGGGCGGCAGGTGCGCTTCGGTACGCCGGCGGTCTGGTCGCAGACGAGGCCCGGAAGGCAATCGCCGTCGACCGTGCAGTCGCGGAGGCAGCGGCCGCCGACGCCGGCGGGCCACGCCGGCCACCCCGTGGGCGTCGGGAAGAGCGGGTCGCACGTGAAGCCCGCGCCGCAGTCGCCAGCGCCGATGGTGCACTGGCTCGCACAGACGCCGCTCGCGCCCTTGCCGAGGCACGAGCACTCCGCGCCGAGCAGCTGTGGCGGCGCGGCACAGTCGTCCCCATCCTTCTTGGAGAACTGGATCCGACAGTGCCTTCCGCCGCCCGACGCGTCGGCGACGCAGGCCCGTGGGGCCGAGCCCCAGGGGGTGCACGCCTTGGTCCCATCGCACGCGACGTCGCTGCAATAGTGGACCGCTGGATCGCAGACGCCGACCGCACAGTCGGCGTCGACGTGGCAGCCCGGCGCGCAGAGGCCGAACGCGCGCTCCGTTCCATCCGCGTCCTTGCCCATCGCCCAGAGATCGCACGCCGACGACGCGCCGCAGGAGAGCGCGAAGGCGCCCGACGAATCGACCGCGCAGCCGGTCCAGCAAGCGGTGGTCAGCGCGTCGAGGCGGACACACACGCCCTTGTCGCCGTCGCAGCGCGCCGCGCCCATCCCTGGATCGCACACGCTCTCCCCGTCCGCGTAGAGGTTGCAGGTCGGGCGGGGCGAGCTCGACGCGCACTGGTAGAACGAGGTGGAGCCACAGTCTGCGTCCTTGGTGCAGGCCGCGCCGGTGTGCCCGTCGCCGAGGCCGCCTTCGCACAGGAGACCGATGGCTCCTTCCTCGGTGATGCTCTTGGGCGGCGATTTCGCGCAGCCGCGCGCGCACGTGACCTGGGCCGCGATGCCGCAATCGAGCCCGGACGAGTCGCAGGGCTTCACACCACGCTTGGGGATGGTCGCGACGCCGCCGGTGCAATCGCCGGTGCCCAGGCAGTCGACGTGGCACGGGGCGGTCTCGCCGGCTGGACGCGTGTCGATCCGGGCGTCGCTCGCGTCACCGCTCGTGGCCGCATCGTCCCCCCCTGCCGGGGGTGGATCGTCGCACGCCGAGACCCACCCGAGGACCGCGACCAAGCCGAGGGCCGCGGAGACCACCGTGGACACGCGACGCACGGGCTCACCGTACCGCAGTGGGGCGTACCGTCCACCCGCGGGCCGCTTGCGCTCCGCCACGAACGCACGTCGCGAACCGCCGGGGCGGCGGTCTGGACCGTGGGAGCCCGGCTCGGGCTCTGTATCATGGAGCGATGCGTCGGCAGCTCCTCCTCGCGTCCGCGCTCCTCGTTGGTTGTGGCGGCATGGTCGCGGAGGTCGAGGACGGTGGTCGCGACGCCTCGACCAGCGATGGCGTGGCGTCCGACACCGGCTTCTCTCTCGACACGGCCCCTTCGCTCTTCGACACCGCCGTCCCACCCGGCGACGCTCCCTCACCGCGCGGTTCGTTCTTCGTCGACGAGGTCTCGCCCGCGACGGGCAAGCACGACATCGCGGTGACCTCCGACTGCAGCGTCACGCGGGACGGCAAGGAGCTCGGTCGCGTGGGCGACGCCGCGTGCACCGAGTTCTGGCGGGCGGTGTACGACGTCGCCGCGGGTACGGCCGGTCCCTGCGCGGCGCCGACCGACGGCTCCAAGTACAACCTCCAGCTCAACTCCACCCTCGGCCCGACCTACCGCAAGACCGAGAAGGACTACTGCCTTCGCTCGTTGCCCGGGATCGCGGCCCACAAGGGCGCCTACGTGCTCGTCTACGCGCTCGGCGGGAAGTAGCTCACCGCTCGCCGAGATCGTTCGCTCGATGCCGTTCACTTGATACACGGGATGCACTTGCCCGGGACGCAGGTCTCCGGGCAGGCATCCGCGTCGTCGCTCGCGTCGCCGCTCTCGCTCGGCGCGTCGGTCTTCGCGCCGGTGTCCGCGGCATCCGTCGTCGGCGCGGTGTCGGTCGTCGAGCCCGTGTCCGTGCTCGTACCCGTGTCCGTCGTCGCGCCCGTGTCCACGCCGCCGACGTCGGCTGCGGCCGGCGGATCGTCTCCGCCGCAGCCGACCGCGCCGAGCGAGCCCCCGACGACCACGATCGCGCGATACCAGCGGTGCATCGCCCGAGGCTACCGCACCACGCCGTCGATCGCGACGCCGTAGCGGGCGAAGCCGGGCAGCACGACCTCGTCGACCGCCTCGTCGATCGCGGCGAA
Organism: uncultured Polyangiales bacterium; assembly: GCA_964624885.1. GTDB lineage: Bacteria > Myxococcota_A > Polyangia > Polyangiales > JADJMO01 > JADJMO01. The sequence continues at coordinate 3,187 of CAZUZY010000602.1, forward strand.
GGTGACCGCGTGCGACGGCAGACCTTCTTCGGGGAAGCCTTCCCGAGGCCAGACCTCTGGGAACCACCGCCACGCAGTGAGGCTGGCGTCGAGCAGCCGCGGCAGCCAGGCCCCGAGCGCCGTCCGGTCCGCCTCGGAGACCCGGTTCGACGCGAGGTGGGCAAAGCCGATCCGCGCGTGGTGCACCTCGTCGGCGAGGTGGGCGCGCAGCACCTCACGCAGCCACGGCGCGCGGACGTCGGCCGCCGAGCGGTCGATCCACACCGCGGCGATGGACTCGCCGATGCAGGAGCCGAACAGGCGGAGGAGCGGCTGCAGCGCCGCCGGCGCGTCGTCGACGAGATCGACCCCGCCGCGGGGCGCCGGGCGCGCGCCTCGCGTGCCGTCGAAGCGCG
>CAZUZY010000603.1:0-3564 GCA_964624885.1 uncultured Polyangiales bacterium
CCCCGAGCGCCAGCGGCGGCGGCGCCGACGACGCCAAGAAGAAGGAGGAGGCCAAGGAGCACTTCGTCAAGGGCCTCCAGCTGTTCCAGGAAGAGGCGTGGGACGCGGCGCTCGCCGAGTTCACGGTCTCGATGAGCCTCTACCCCACGCGCAACGCGATGAAGAACGCCGCGGTGTGCCTGCGGCAGCTCGGGCGCTTCGACGAGGCGCTCACCATGTACGAGAACCTCCTCAAGCAGTTCGCCGGCCAGATCCCGCCGCAGGATCTCGAGACGGTGAACAAGGCCGTCGCCGACCTGCGCGGCCTCACCGGCACCATCGAGATCGAGAGCAACGTCACCGGCGCCACCGTGGTCATCGACGGCAAGGAGCGCGGCAAGACCCCGCTCGCCGCCCCGGTCATCGTCTCGGCAGGCACGCGCATCATCCGCGTGAGCAAGGAGGGCTACGTGCCCTTCGAGGCCAAGCCGATCATCGCGGGCAAGGGCGCCATCAAGGTGCAGGCCAACCTCGAGGCGCTCGCGCGCTCCGGCCGCATCAAGGTCACCGAGGCCGGCGGCGCCGTCATGACCGTCATCGTCGACGGCGCCGAGGTGGGCAAGACCCCGTACGAGGGCGTGCTCGCCCCCGGCTCGCACTGGGTCGCGCTCAAGGGCGAGGGCAAGCAGGGCACCCAGCCCGCCGCCGCCAACGTGCAGCTCGATCAGACCATCACCCTCAGCCTCAAGGCCGAGGAGCTCGGTGGCGAAGCGCGCATCGAGACCGAGCCGCCGGGCGCGCTCGTGGTGCTCGACGGCGTGCCGGTCGGGCAGGGCATCTGGGAGGGTCGGCTGCGGCTCGGCAGCCACAAGCTCGACGTGAGCGCCGAGGGCTACTTCGGCACCGCGAAGACCTTCGAGGTCGGCGAGAAGAAGGCCACCACCAAGATCACCCTCGACCGCGACGACAACTCGCCGTTCTGGGCCAAGGGCCGCAAGCGGCCGATCAGCATCGCGGTGTTCGGCGGCGGCCTGTTCGGGCTGTTCGGCCAGGGCAGCGACCAGGACCGCAGCTGCAGCTCGGGCAGCAACCAGTACGGCCCCGTGACCTGCAACGATCGCAGCAAGCCGCTCGGCTTCCAGGCAGGCGCGCGCGCCGGCTACGAGGTGGCGCCGGGCCTCGCGATCGAGCTCGACCTCGGCTACGCGTTCTTCGGCTCCAAGGTCGCGCGCAACGTCAAGCTACCGGGTGAGTTCAACACCACGGTCGTCGACGTGACCGCGACCGACACCACCACGGTGCGCGGCGTCACCGTCGGCCTCGGCGTGTCGTACACGTTCTTCAAGAAGCCGTTCATCCTCGCCGGCGCGTTCGGCTTCGGCGGCATCGTCGGCGCCAAGGTGTTCATGAAGCGCGACGGCAGCGCGGCCTGCGTCGATCAGGTCAAGAAGCCCGACGGCGCGCTGGTCCCCAACGGCCGCACCGACTGCGCCACCGCGGTGGTCCGCGACGATCCGAAGGACCGCCCGATGGGCGCGGCCTCCGACGTGCAGACCAAGGGCTTCATCCCGTTCGTGGTGCCCGAGCTCCGCGTGGCGTTCCCCATCAACGAGTCGATGCAGGTGGGCCTCGGGCTCGGCGCGATGGTCGGGCTCTCGAGCCAGGTGGTGCCCACCAAGAACCTGCGCCAGACGCCGACCAACGGCCCGAACGACTTCACCGTCGATGCCGCCGGCAACAAGGTCTACGGCCAGCCGGTCACGCCCGACGGCAAGACCATCGGGTTCATCACGAGCAGCGAGTCGTGGCTCGGCACGTTCGTGCTGCCGCGCGCGACCCTCTTCTACCGCATCGCGTTCTGAGCCGTGCGGCGCCCTGTCACCTGCTGCCTCGCGGCGCTCGTCGGTCTGTTCGCCGATCACGCCGCCGCCGACCCCGGCGTCGATCTGCGGTCGTTCCGGCCCTCGACCGACCGCAGCGGGTCGCTCGCGACCGAGGACGTGGACACACCGGGCCACGGCAAGCTGCAGTTCGCCCAGTGGGTCGGCTTCGCCACGACGCAGCTCGAGGTGCGCGAACCGGGCGCCGACGGCCGCGCCCGCGTGCTCGGCCCCCAGCTCCTGCTCGATCCGACCGTCGCCATCGGGCTCGGCGCGCGCACCGCGCTCGGCCTCACGCTGCCGTTCGTGGCGGCGCAGTCGACCAACCCTTCGCCCACGCTGACCGACGGCGCCACGGTCCCGTCCCAGGCCATCGGCGACCTGACCCTCACCGGCAAGGTGGCGATCCTCGCCCCGAACGCGACCGAGAGCCAGTCGCGCTTCGGGCTCGCCACGCTGGTCCGCTTCTCGTTCCCGACCGGCGATCGCAGCTCGTTCGTCAGCGACTCCGGGGTGGTCGCCGAGGCCCGCGTGCTGATGCTCTACGAGCTCGCGCGCTCGATCGGCATCTTCGGCAGCCTCGGCTACCGGCTGCGCATGTCGCACCACGATCTCGCCGACGCCACGGTCGGCGACAGCATCCCCTGGGGGGCCACCTTCGCATTCCACCCCCAGTGGCTCGGCATCGACAAGGACCGCAAGTGGACCTGGATGCTCGAGGCCCACGGTGAGGTCGGCACGAGCGGCTTCTTCACCGACGCGCGGGTCTCGCCCGCCCTGGCCGGTGCATCGATTCGTTATGCATTCGACCCTTCGTGGTCGATCTTCGTCGGCGTCGAGACCGGCCTCTCGCGCGCGCTCGGTACGCCGCGGCTGCGGGGGGTGTTCTCGCTCAGCTACGCGCCCTCGTTCGTCGACGAGGATCGCGACGGCGTGCCCGACGACCGCGACGAGTGCGTGGGCCTCGAGGAGGACGGGCTCGGCAAGAAGCCGCACGACGGCTGCCCCGACATCCCCGACGACGAGCCGCAGAAGGACCCGGACCCGCCGCCGAAGGATCCCGAGCCGCCGGCCGTGCCCGCCACGCCGCCCGACACCGACGGCGACGGCATCCCCGACGACGTCGACAAGTGCCCCGATCAGCCGGAGAACTTCAACGGCTTCGAGGACGAAGACGGCTGCCCCGAGCTCGACAAGGACGGCGACACGATCCTCGACGCCGTCGACAAGTGCCCCGACGAGCCCGAGACCTGGAACGGCTTCGAGGACGAAGACGGCTGCCCCGACACGCCGCCGCTGAAGAAGGGTGAGAAGCCCCCGAAGCCGCTGGTCGTGGAGACCAAGGCCAAGGACGGCACCGTCACGCTCGGCTGGTCCCGCCCCATCGTGTTCGAGGGCAACGCCCTCGCCGCGGCCTCCATGGCCGACCTGCGCGCCGCCGCGGCCTGGCTGCTCGCGCACCCTGGTCAGCGTCTGCGCGTCACCGTGCGCCCCGAGCCGGTCACCAAGGCGCTCGACGCGACCGCCGTCGAGGCCCAGGCCACCGCGCGCACCAAGTCGGTCGTCGACCTCTTGATCAAGCTCGCCCACAACGGCGGCGTGGCCGTCGCCGCCCCGTGGCCCCCCTCGCCCGAGCCCAAGGACAAGAAGCTCCTGCTCGTGCTGACCCCCGAGCCCAAGCCCCCGGCCCCCGCCCCGACCCCCC
>CAZUZY010000604.1:0-3550 GCA_964624885.1 uncultured Polyangiales bacterium
GAGCACGTCTGCCGCGCGGGCGCAGGTGCGCTCGTCGAGCCCGAGCTCGGCCCGCCGGCCCACCGATCGCGCGAGCGCCCGCGCGCCGGTGAGCGCGAGCATCCAGCGCGCGTCCTCGGCGGGCACGAAGTGCAACGTCCCGCGCATCGGCCACGTGCGCAGCACGTCGAACCGCTCGATCGCGGCGTCGACCTCGGCCTCGGTGGCGCCGAGACGCAGCCCGAACGACCACTTGGCGCTCGCGAGGTCCTGCGCCTGGAGCGCGCCGAACCAGCGCGCGATCCCCACCACCGAGTCGCGGCGTACCGCGCTCGAGAGCAGGAAGCTCGCGACCCGCAGGCGCACGACCTCGCGGGCCGCGAGACCCACGGATCAGCGACGACGGCGCCGCCCGGCGGCGACGAGCCCGACGACGAAGAGGCCGGCGCAGAGCCCCTGCGCCGGGACCGCGCCTCGACCACGAAGCGGACCTCCGACCGCGCAGCCACCCTTGACCGTCGGCTCGGTCGGCGTGGCCGGGGTCGGGGCCTCGGCGGCCTTGGGCGTGCACAGCTTGGAGGCGCCGACGGCGCTGCAGACGTAGCCGTCGGGGCAGGCCGTGGCGTCGTCGCACGGGTTGCTGCAGAGGTTCTTGCCGCCCGCGTCGATGCAGATGCCCGAGCGACACGCGTCGGGGCCGTCGCAGGGCTCGCCCAGCTTGGCCTTGCGCGGGTCGGGGCCGTCCTCGAGCCACGGGTCGGTGCCCGCGGCCTCGAAGGCCTGGAGGACGAGGTCCTTGAACGCGTCGACGCGGGTGTAGATGTTGTGCGTCTTGTAGTCGGCGGTGTCGACGCACTCGGTCCAGGCGGGGTCGGTGGCCGGGTCGTACGGCGCGCCGTTGCCGCCGCGCGACACCACGCCGAGCACGGCGCCCGTGGTCGTGGCGAACGCCGGCCCGCCGCTGTCGCCCGAGCAGATCCCCTCGCCGATCTGGAACTCGCCCGAGCCGACCGCGCCGGTCCCCGTGGCGATCGGTCCGACGCTGGTGATCGGGATGTCGGCGCGGCGGTTGCGGCGGTTGGTGCGCGAGACGTTGGAGACGCCCCAGCCGACGGCGGTCATCGTCTCGCCCTTCACCGGCGGCGCGTCGAGGCGCACCTTGGCGATCTTCGCGCCGGCGATCTTGCGGTCGAGGACGACGAGCGCGATGTCGTTGTTGCAGAGGTTCTTGGCGCCGGTCGTGAACACCTGCTTGCCGAGCGCGGCGGCCTTGGAGGTGCGGCTCATGGTCGTGCCCACGACGACCGCGAGGCGCTCGGCCGGGTAGTCGGAGAGCACCCCGCCCCCCGAGATGGGCTTGCCGTCCTTGGAGCACGCGATGCCGCCTTCGGCGGTGCGCGAGACGCAGTGCCGCGCCGTGAGCAGCAGGTTCTCGGCGACGAGCACGCCGGAGCACGAGCCCTGCGGGTAGCCGTCGGCCGTGAGGATGCCGACCCACACCGCCGCGTCCTCGTCGGCCGTGCTGGCCACGCCGTTGATGATCGGCGCGCTGCCGCTCCCGAGCGGCGCGTCGGCCGAACCGCAGCCGAGCAGCAGGGACACCGAGAACAACGCGGGGATGGTGAGCGCACGCATGGAAGACCTCCCGGAAAGGGGTGCGAGAAGGTGCCACCTGCACCGGGCTCTGCCAAGCCGGGCCATGGCCCGAACGCCCGCGCGGGAACCTTCCGTGCAGGATGTTGCCCCTCGCGCCCGGGGTCTGGTGCGATCCGCCGCGATGCGTCGCCTGATCTGGCTCGTCCCGTGTCTGCTCGTCGGACCCGCCGCCCGCGCGCAGGGTGGCTGCCCGAGCGAGATGACCCTCGTCGGCAGCGTGTGCGTCGACCGCTGGGAGGCCACGCTGGTGGAGATCCGCAAGGACGGGAGCGAGGTGCCCTGGAGCCCCTTTCACTCGCCGTTCGGTCACAAGGTCCGCGCCGTGAGCAAGCCGAGCGTCGTCCCCCAGGCCTACGTGACCTTCCACGAGGCGCGACGCGCGTGCGAGGCGGCGCAGAAGCGGCTCTGCCGCGCCGACGAGTGGAAGACGGCCTGCAAGGGTCCCGCGAACAAGACCTGGCCCTACGGCGCGGTCCACAAGCCCGGCACGTGCGTCGACAGCGGGCGGACCTCGCCGCTCGGTGTGCTCTACACCGGCCCCGACCGCTTCGAGAACAAGTCGATGATCGACCCGCGGCTGAACCAGCTGCCCAACACCGTCGGCAAGACCAGCGAGGCCGCGGGGTGCACCAACGCGACCGGCACCTACGACATGGTCGGCAACGTCCACGAGTGGGTCGAGGACGGCACCATGCACGGCGGCTTCTACCTCGACACGACCTCGCTCAAGGAGGGCTGCGACTACACGACCAAGTCGCACTCGCCGGTCTACTTCGACTACTCGACCGGCTTCCGCTGCTGCAAGGATCTCTGAGTCGCGGCCGGGATCACTCGGGGTCGGGCGGATCCTTGATCGGAGGCCAGCAGCTCTCGACGGGCGGCAGCGCGGCGACGGCCGAACCGCTCCAGTGGGCGAGCGCGTACGAGTCCGAGCGCTGACCGTTGGGGTGGGCGGTGCGCTCGGAGAACACGAGCTCCGGCAGGCCGTCGTCGTCGAGATCGATCGTGCCCTCGGCGCGGAACACCGCGTGGTCGCTGCTGCGGACGACGGCCATCTCCTTCTGTCCGGGCCCGTGCACGAGCAGCGCCGCGAACCCGCCGGCCTTCTTGCCGGGGTGGAAGCTCGTGGTGGTCGCCGAGACCACGAGCTCGCTCTGACCGTCGTCGTCGAGGTCGGCGCTCGCCGCTTGCACCACCGACACGCCGCTGACCGGACCGACCTTGGCCATGCCCCGCGCGAGCGCGTCGCGCTCCTCTGGCTTGAGATCGGCGGAGCCCTTCTGGGTGGCTCCCCAGCCGATGCGGTGGAAGCGGGCGGGGTCGTTGGCCGGCCACACGGCGATCGAGCCCGGCTTCTCGCCCTTGGCGTCGTCGAACATGGGGAGCTTGGTCTCGAGGGTGCAACCGGTGATGGTCGGCGTGCGGTGCCCGGTGAGCTTGACCACGCGCTGGTCGCGCTCGAGCCGGACCTCGTCCTCGAGCGAGAGCAGATCGAGGCAGGCCTTGCCCGTGCGCCAGGCCTTCTTCGGCGCGTCGAAGCAGGCGACGGGCAAGAGGCCCTCGTAGACGCTGACGAAGACGATCGCGCTGCGCGGCGCGCGCTTGGGCGCGGGGCCGGTCGGCGCCTCCACCTTGGCCGCGCTGGTCGCGCCGCCGCAACCGAACAGCCCCACGAACCCCAAGAGCGGCAAGGCGCGCATGGGGCGCGACGCTATCACGGCAGGCCGCCGCGACGGCGGGTGTACCAGCTCAAGCTCGCGAACACCGCCGCGAGCCCCGACCAGGCCCACGCCGGCAAGACCGGCGAGACCGAGCGCTCGACCGAGATCACCGCCGCGGCCGGCGCGGGGATCTTGCCCACGTCACCGGCCCGGACGGCGAGGCCACCCTGGGCCGCGGCGAGCTTCGCGAGGCG
>CAZUZY010000605.1:0-3545 GCA_964624885.1 uncultured Polyangiales bacterium
GGCGGCGCGGGGGCCTGCGGGTGGCCACCGGTGCCGAGCATCGTCGCGTGCGTGGGCCGGCGCTCGACCGATCCGGACGAGACCGTGCCGAGCGCGCGCGGCCCGGGCGGACGCGACTCGACGGGCATCCGGCCGATCTGCGGGAGGCCGGTCATGGACATGTCGTCCGGGTCTTGCTCGAGCGGGATGTGGCTGACCGCGCTGCCCTCGCCGCGAGGCGGCGGCGTCACCTGCGAGCCCTCGTTCTCGCGCAGCACCGCGGGCACGTCGCTGTCGACCGAGGGGCGCGGAGAGGGCAGGGGCCCCGCGCCGGAGGTGCCGGCCTCGACCTTGATGATGAAGTCGCCGATGTAGATCTTGTCGCCTTCGCGGACGATGGTCGCCTGGGCGATGCGGTGGCCGTTGACGTAGCTGCCGTTGGTCGACTTGAGATCGGTGACGATGAACCGGCCGTCGCGGAACACGATACGCGCGTGGCGCTTGCTCACGTTGCCCTTGGGCAGGAGCAGGTCGTTGCCCTGGACGCGACCGATGCTGATCTCGTTCTTGTCGAAGACCTCCCGACGCTCCTGGCCCCCCTTCTCGCTGATGATCACCGTGAACGACATTGGGGCCCTCGAGGCGTGCGTAGCACCACGGCAGGTCGACGCCGGAGGACACTGGTGGCCCCGGCAGTGCCCCCCATGTTTTCAAGGGGATGCCCGGGTCGTCAACTTCCGAGACGAAGAACCGTCCAGCCGCCCCAGGACAGGGGTCGACAGGCGCCGAGGGCGCGCGTAAATCGCGGCCGCCCCATGAGCGACGCCTCGACGCCCCAAGCTCCGCAAGCGCCCACGAACGGAACCCCCACGGTCACGCCGGAGGGCCGCATCCGGGAGGTCCTTCACCGGATCGACCAGGGTGGTGCCCCCAAGTACCACGCGAAGAACGCCGAGACCGGCAAGCTCTTCGCGCGGGAGCGTATCCGGCGGCTCGTCGACCCCGGCAGCTTCGTCGAGGACGCGGCCTTCGCCAACGCGCGCGACCCGGAGCTCCCGGCCGACGGCGTGGTCACCGGCACGGCCACCGTGGACGGCCGGACCGTGGTCATCATGGCCAACGACTCGACCGTGAAGGCCGGCTCCTGGGGCGCGCGGACGGTGGAGAAGATCCTCCGCATCCAGGAGACCGCCCGCGACCTGCGCTGTCCGCTGTTCTACCTGGTCGACTCGGCGGGGGCCCGCATCACCGACCAGGTCGAGATGTTCCCGGGCCGCCGGGGCGCGGGCCGCATCTTCTACAACCAGGTGGCGCTCTCCGGGCAGATCCCGCAGATCTGCCTGCTCTTCGGGCCCTCGGCGGCCGGCGGGGCCTACATCCCCGCGTTCTGCGACGTGGTGTTCATGGTCGAGGGCAACGCCAGCATGTACCTCGGCTCGCCGCGCATGGCCGAGATGGTGATCGGCGAGAAGGTGACCCTCGAGGAGATGGGCGGCGCCAAGATGCACTGCTCGGTGTCCGGCTGCGGTGACTTCCTCTGCAAGACCGAGGACGACGCCATCCACCGCGCCAAGGCCTATCTCGCCTATCTGCCCGACCACCACGAGGCGACGCCGAAGACCGTCGCCGCCCGCCCGCCCAAGGCCTCCGGCAAGTCGATCGCCGAGATCGTCCCCGCCGACGAGAACAAGCCGTTCGACATGGTCGCCGTCATCCGGGAGATCGTCGACGAGGACAGCTGGTTCGAGATCAAGGCCCTCTGGGCGCGCGAGATCCTCACCGGCTTCGCGCGCATCGACGGGCGCGTGGTGGGCATCGTCGCCAACCAGCCCAAGTGGCTCGGCGGGGTGCTGTTCGTGAACAGCGCCGACAAGGCCGCGCGCTTCATCTGGCTCTGCGATGCGTTCAACGTGCCGCTGCTCTATCTCGCCGACGTGCCGGGCTTCATGATCGGCACCAAGGTCGAGCGGGAGGGGATCATCCGGGCGGGTGCCAAGATGATCGCCGCCGTGAGCGAGGCGACCGTGCCCAAGGTCTCGGTCGTCGTGCGCAAGGCCTATGGCGCCGGCCTCTACGCCATGTGTGGCCCGGCGTTCGAGCCGGACGCGTGCCTCGCGCTGCCCTCGGCCAGCATCGCCGTCATGGGGCCCCAGGCGGCGGTGAACGCGGTCTACTTCAACAAGATCCAGGAGCTGCCGGCCGGCCCCGAGCGCGAGGCCTACGTCGCCGAGCTGCGCGCCGAGTACAAGGAAGACATCGACCTCGTGAAGCTCGGCAGCGAGCTCGTGGTCGACGCGATCGTGCCGGGCGAGAGCCTGCGCGCCGAGCTCTCGACGCGGTTCGCGCGCTACGCCCAGAAGCGTGAGGGGCGGCCCGCGAAGAAGCACATCGTCGTGCCGGTCTGAGGTCCGCGTCAGAGCGAGAGCGCGAGACCACGCCCGGTCTCGACGATCGTGACCGCCGCCCCGGTCGCCGTGAGGGCCTCGAGGAGCGGGGCGAGACGCGCCCGCTCGATCGGATCCGGCGCGCGCTCGAGACCGGTCACGAGCTCGACCCGGAGCCTCCCGCCGCGCTGTCCGAGGATCCGCGGCAGGGCGGGGTCGCGCAGGCGCAGCAGGACGCCCGCGAGCGGGCTGTCGGCTGCGATGCATCGCTCCCGGCGCTCGAGCAACGTGTCGCTCCAGATCTCGGTCGACTCCTCGACGAACCGCGCCGCTCCGGCGACCGGGCGCAGCGACGGCGCCCTCTCGAGGGAGAACGGCGTGTCCGGCCAGGCGATCGTGGCGAGCTCGGCGCGCGCCTCCTCGGCCGTCGCCGGTCGGTTGCGCTCGTCGTCGGCGGTCCAACGGTCGACCAGGGCGGCCACCGCGGGGGGGAGGGCGGCGCGGGCGCCGAGCAGCTCTCCGAACACCACCCCGAGCGCGTAGAGGTCGCTCCGCGGGGTGGCCGGCTCGCCCGCGCGCTGCTCGGGCGCCATGTAGCGGAGGGTCCCGAGCACGCCGGCGGTGGCCGTGGCCCCCGCGTCCCCGAGGTGGGCCACACCGAAGTCGGTGAGGAACGCGCCGCCCACGTCGTCCAGCAGGATGTTGGAAGGCTTGACGTCGCGGTGCACCACGCCGCGCCGGTGGGCGGCGCCGAGCGCGAGGAGCACCCGGTCCACGATCTCGGCCGCCCTCCGCGCGGGAACCCCGCCCCGCTCGACCAGGGCCTCCGCGCTCCCCCCTCCGAGCCACGGCAGCACGAGGGTCGGGCCTTCGGCGAGGAGCGCGCGTGGCCGCAGGACGCTCGGCGCATCGAGCAGGGAGACGATCTGCACCTCGCGCTCGAACCGCACGAGCGCGTCCCGCCCCGCGCCGCTCTGTCCACCCCCCACGAACACCTTGAGGGCGACGCGCGGGGCACCGGGCTCGAGCCGGTCGACGGCCTCGAGGACGCGCGAAGTCGCGGTGGTCGCGACCTCCCGCACCACCTCGTAGCGGCCGAACAGCCACGGCGAGGGCAGGGCGGCGTCGGTGGCGCCCTCGAGGGCGCGACGGGCGCGCTCGCGCAGGCCCTGGGCGGTGTCG
>CAZUZY010000606.1:0-3516 GCA_964624885.1 uncultured Polyangiales bacterium
CTCGAGTGATGTTCCATGCGCCGCTTCGCCACCTGGCGGCCGCGGGCTTGGTCGTGCCCACCTCGCCGGCCGGCGGGCCGCCCCAGACGCCGCGCTTCGGCGCCTTGCACGCGATCGGCCCCTTCCACAGGTGGCGGATCGCGTAGCGGGCCTGGAAGTTGTTGTAGCCCGCCGGGGTCGCGCCCTTCTCGATCGCGCCGTCCTTGCCGGTGACGAACTCGCGGCCGCCCACGACCGGCGAGGCGGCGCGGAACACGAGGTCTTCGCCGAGGGTGGTCGCGTCGTAACGGGCGTGGAGGCGGGTCAGGATCACGGGGTGCGAGGTGCCGCCGAAGAAGCCGCCCCCGGGACCGGGGAAGCCCTTCGACTTGCCCTTGGTGCCCATCACGGTCGGCGCGCTCGTGCCGGTGCCGGGCGGGGGCGCGCTCGCGGACGGCGCGGGCGCGACGGGGATCTCCGTGGGCGGGGGCGCGGCCATGCCGAGCAGCACGTCGCCGCCGAGCGTGGCCACGTCGCTGTCCGACAGCGGGGGCGTCGGACACGGGTCGCAACCGGCGGAGGTCCACGAGTACTCGGTCACCACCGCCTTGCCGCCCGCCTTGGCGACCGTCGCGTCGAACAGCGCGGCGTAGAACGCGCCGAACTGGTTGCGCGTCTCGTCGGCGACGTCGATGTTGGTCGGCACGAACACGTTGGGGTAGTTCGCGACCTCGTACCGGCCGGTCTTGCTGAGGACGTAGACGATGATGTCCTGCTTGTCCTTGGCGTTGAGGAGGCCGAGCCGCACCGGGAGGCGGAAGTCGTTCGACTCGTAGGTGACCCGCAGCGGAGAGAGGGTGGCGACGCCCGCGGCGTCCATCTTCACCTTCTTGATGTCGACCTTGGCCACGAAGAACTTCATCTGCTCCTTCACGTAGGGAGCGAGGGCGGCGGAGGCGCCCTTCGGGATGTTGTACTTGTTGGCGATCAGCCACTTCTCGAGGCCGTCGGACTCCTCGGCGCTCAGCACGACGATGTCGTACTCGCCGACCGCGAACTCGGCCTCGACCTTGACCTTGAACTCCTCGTCCATGGCCTTGCCGCCCGCGGCTGCCGGGGCCGAGGCCTTCTTCTTGCTCTTGTCGTACTTCTTGTCCGAGACGTCGTCGTCGTCGAACGCGCACGGGTCCTGCTCCCAGTACTCGACGAGGCGCGGCGCGCTCAGCTGCTCGAGCTTCTGGAACGTGGTGAGCGGGAGCGTCTTGACCGACTCCTTCTGCAGGACGACGGGCACCGGGACCACCATCGCGAAGTCCGCCGCGGGCCCGCGGTAGTTGTTGGACATCGAGAGCGAGGTGCGGTTGCCCTCGCGCATCAGCGCCACCATCGTCGCGTCGGCGTAGAGCGGCGCGTCGTTCGGCGCGACGTAGAACCCGCAGAACGCGCGGGCCTCGGGGGCCGCGAAGGCCGCGCCGATCGTGATGGCAGAAGCGAGTACGGCGATCTTGCGCATTGGAGCCTCCCGGTCGACGGAGCCTATACGGACGCTCCGTACAAAGGATCTCCCTCGTGGAGCGTCCACGCCGGGGTCGAGAGCCCCCGGCACTTCGTGGGGGCTGGGGGCCGTCGCCCCCGTGTCGCCGCGTCTCCAGGCACGGATCGTCGCCGAAGTGCTGGCGCGCGGCTTGCTGCATCGCACGCATGCGACGCGCGGCGTGGGGACTCGTCTGCCTCGGGATGATGAGCTGCAGCGACGCCGCGATCGGCGGCGACGACGACGCCGCGATCGACGACGGCGCGGTCGACACGGCGACGGACGGCGCTGCCGACGCACCGGCCGGCGACGGCCCGACGGACACCTCCATCTCGCCGACCGACACGGGGACACCGCCCGTCGACAGTGGCCCTGTGGGCGCCTGCGACGCCGCCTGCACCGGCACCAAGATGTGCGACGCGGCCGGCGCGTGCCTGTGCGCGCCGGGCTGGACGTCGTCGGGCAAGGACTGCGTCGCCGTCGCGATCTCCTCGCCGGCCAAGCGCACGAAGGCCGAGGTGTGCGCGCGCTACAAGACCGACACCGCGCGGCCCGCGGCGCTGTGGAAGGCGGGCACCGGCGGCGAGTGCGACCCGGGGACCGTGCCCTACGACGCCCAGGTGGCCGCGCTCCGCTACCTGAACTTCTACCGCTGGATGGTGGGCGTCGGTCCCGTGCAGGTGGTGCCCGCGGTCGCGAAGGCCGAACAGGAGTGCGCGAAGATCCTCGGCTACGCGTTCGGCCACTCGCCGCCACCGACGACCAAGTGTTACACGGCCGACGGCGCGGCCGCGTGCGGCGCCTCGCTCATCGCCGGCGGCTACGATCTGATGACCCAGTTCGACGGCTACGGCATGGAGATCGACCAGAACCTCATCCACCGCCGCAACGTCCTCGCGGTCGGGCGCGCGGGGGTGTGGGCCGGCACGAGCAGCCCCGGCGGCTCGGACATGCACTACGGCGGCGCCTATCCGGCGCTGCCCAGCGACCCGGAGTTCGTGGCCCACCCGGGGCCGGGGCCCAACGTGCGCGCCCGGGTGCCGAGCCGATGGTTCGTGCAGAAGGGCACCAAGACCATCGCCGCGGTCGACGCGCGCGTGTTCGTGGTGGCGACGGGCGAGGAGAAGAAGATGACCCGCTACCACCACTACACGGACTTCAGCTCGTTCGACGTGACCGGGTGGACGCCGGCGGTCGACACGCCCTACCGCGTCGAGCTGATCGACGACGCGAAGGTGAAGGTGGCAGAGTTCGAGACGACCTTCGTCGACTGCCCGTGAGCTAGCCGCCCGAGCGGTAGTTCGGCGGCTCCTCGGTGATCGTCACGTCGTGGACGTGGCTCTCCTTGAGGCCCGCGCTCGTGATGCGGATGAACTTCGACTTGGTGCGCAGATCGGGGATCGTGCCGCAGCCCGTGTACCCCATGCCGGAGCGGAGGCCACCGACCAGCTGGTAGAGGATCTGGCGCAGCGATCCGCGATGCGGCACGCGGCCCTCGATGCCCTCGGGGACCAGCTTCTCGTCGGCGGTGCCGCCCTGCCCGTAACGGTCCTTGCTGCCGGCCTTCATCGCGCCGAGCGAGCCCATGCCGCGGTACACCTTGTAGGTGCGGCCCTGGTAGAGCACGACCTCGCCGGGCGACTCGTCGGTGCCGGCGAACAGGGAGCCGATCATCACCGCGGAGGCGCCGGCCGCGATGGCCTTGGTGACGTCGCCCGAGTACTTCACGCCGCCGTCGGCGATGATGGGCACGCCGTACTTGTCGCCGACGCGCGCGCAGTCGCGGACCGCGGTGATCTGCGCGACGCCCACGCCCGCCACGACGCGCGTGGTGCAGATGGAACCCGGACCGATGCCGACCTTCACGCCGTCGGCGCCGGCCTGCACCAGTGCCTCGGCGGCGTCGGCCGTGGCGACGTTGCCGCCGACCACGTCGAGGTCGGGGTACGCCTTCTTGATCGCGCGGACGGACTCGATCACGCCCACGTGGTGGCCGTGCGCGG
>CAZUZY010000607.1:0-3506 GCA_964624885.1 uncultured Polyangiales bacterium
CGAGTCCGCAGCACCCGAGTCGGCAGCACCCGAGTCCGCCGCGCCCGAGTCCGCCGCGCCCGAGTCCGCCGCGCCCGAGTCCGCCGCGCCCGAGTCGGCAGCGCCCGAGTCCGCAGCGCCCGAGTCCGCAGCACCGTCGTCCGTGTCCGCGCCTCCGTCGGCGGCATCGCTCGCGTCCGTCGCGTCGGTCGCGCCGTCGGCGGCATCGGCCGCGTCCGTCGCGCCATCGGCATCCGAACCCGCGTCCGTGCCGCAGCTCACCGCCGGGCTCGCGTTGTTGCGCGGCACGGGTGCGGTGACGACCTCGAAGTCGCCTGCGTTGTCGTCGGTGTCCTGGCAGCCACCGTTCTTGCGCACGACGGCACTGGTCGTGGAAGGTGCGCCCGCGGGGCCGACGCTGCCCTCGTAGTCCGTGGCGGTCGTGCCATAGCCGACCATGTCGATGTACGAACCGCTGGGACACCGCCCGCCGCCCGCGTCGCCCGTTCCACCACAGGTGAGTGGCGTGGTGCTGTTGACGAGGGCCACCTTGCCGGCGGTCCCGCTCATGTTGATCGTGCCCGTGGCGTCGGCCGTCACCGGGAGATCGGGGGCCGATCCGCTGCTCGCGAGCTGCACGAGGTAGCGCTTGCCCGGCGCCAGGCTGAACACGGGGAAGTCGAAGTGACTCCAGGAGTTCCCCGTCGCCGAGGCGTACTGGATCGACATGCCCCCGAGCGCGACGCTCGACGAGCCGATGTTGGTGATCTCGACGTAGTCCGCCTTGTAGGTCCCCGTGCCGCCGCCGCCGCCGTACACCTGCGAGATGACCAGCGTGGTCGAGACGGCCTGGGTGGACTTGGCGACCGGCTCTTCTTCCTTCGGGCTGCTGCACGCGACGAGCGAGGCGGCACCGAGGCCGAGGACGGGCAGCCAGCGGCTGGGACGGTAGGTCATCCGCGAAAGGTTGGTGCGTCGGACGCCGGCCGTAAAGGCGCGCCGGCGGTTTCCGTCGACTCTTGACGACAAAGACGTCCTCTCGTCACACGATGGCCAGAACGAGCCCCAGGATCTCCTCGTGCACGACCTCGACCGTGCGGCTGGCGTCCACCACGACCAGTCGGTCCTTCGGCCGCACCCGGGGCAGCGCCGCGTACTGCGCGCGCACGCGTCGCTGGAGCTCGATGCGCTCGAGCAGCTCCTCTTCTCCACCCCGCGCCGCCCGGCGGGCCGCCGCGATCTCCGGGTCGAGGTCGAGGAGCAGCGTGAGCGTGGGCCGCAGCGCCTCCCGGTTGAGATCGGCGATCCACTGCAGCACGCCCTCGGAGTCGTGCTCGTGCATGGCCGACTGGTAGGCGATGCTCGAGGCGTCGTAGCGATCGCAGAGCACGATCTCGCCGTGGTCGAGGGCGGGCTGGATCTCGTGCTGCACGTGCACGAGCCGGTCGGCGGCGAACAGCAGCGCCATCGCCGCCCACGAAGGGACGGCGTCGGTGCGCTCGCGACGGAGCCAGGTGCGGATGAGCGCGCCCACGGGCAGATCGCTCGGCTCGCAGGTCACGTGCACCCGGTGCCCGCGGGCCACGAGCGCGTCGCGCAGGAGCGCGATCTGTGTGCCCTTGCCCGCGCCGTCGACGCCGTCGACGACGATGAACGGCGGGCTCAAAACGCCCCGTGGAACGCGCGGACGAGCGCGTCGAGGTGCTGCTCCTCGGTGAGGAGCGTCGCCGACAGCGGGCCGATCTCGGCGGCCACGATCTCGGCTCCCACCGTCGCGGCGAGCCTCGCGAGCTTCGCGCCGCCGAACGGCCCCTCGAAGCCGGTGAGGCCATCGCCGACCACGGTGGCCGCCGCGAGGCCCTCGCGCAGGGTCACGTTCCCCTTGCGGTCGAGCGCGTCGAGGAGGGCGCGGCGCGCCCGCGGCCAGTCGGGCACGTTGAGCAGCGAGAAGCGCGCGACCAGGTTGCCGCTCGGGTCGGTGGCGAGGGTGCGCGCGGACACCTGCGCGGCCTCGAGCGCCTCGCCGAGCGCGAGGAGCGGCCGCTCGCCGGAGAAGGTGAGCTGCACGATGCCGCGCTCGCCGGAGACCAGGCGCGCCGAGGTGCGCTCCGAGCCGACCACGGTCTGTCGACCGCCCTCGACCGGCTTGGCCCCCACGTACTTGTGGCCGGTGTGGCGCGCATAGATGCGGATGCCGGCGCGCTTGGCCCACTCGACGGCCTGCGCGTTGAGCACCTTGGCGCCGTTCTCGGCCGCGATCTGCAGCGAGGCGTGGTCGATCTCGGGCAGGTGCTTCGCGTCGGGGACCACGCGCGGATCGGCGGAGTAGACGCCGTCGACGTCGCTGTAGATCTCGCAGCGCTCGGCATCGAGCGCGGCCGCGAGGGCCACCGCGGTGGTGTCGGAGCCCCCGCGCCCGAGGGTGGTGATCTCGCGCCGGTCGCTGACGCCCTGGTAGCCGGCGACGATGACGACCCGCCCCTTTCCGAGCTCCTCCTCGATGCGCCAGGGCCGGATCTCGGTGATGCGGGCGTCGAAGTGGCGGTCGGTGGTGATGATGCCGGCCTGCGAGCCGGTGAAGCTGATGGCCTCCACCTGGCGGCGCTGGAGGGCGATCGAGAGGAGCGCCATCGACACGCGCTCCCCGGTCGAGACCAGCATGTCGAGCTCGCGCCGCGGGGGCTCGGGGTCGACGTCGCGGGCGAGGCCGAGCAGCTGGTCGGTGGTCTTGCCCATGGCGGAGACGACGACCACCACGCGGTGCCCCGCGCGGGCTGTCTCCACGACCTTGTCGGCGACCTTGCCGAGCCGCTCGAGATCGGCGACCGACGAGCCGCCGTACTTCTGTACGACGATGGTGCTCATGTCCGTCGGCTACCACGTGCCCACGCGAGCGGACAAAAGCGTGCGGAGACGAGGTGACGTTCGGACGACCCCGCCGGGCAGGACGCCAAGAACAGCCAAGAACACCCCAAAAACACCGAGGGCCCCGAGTCACCTCGGAGCCCTTGGATACTTCACTGTGCGAAGGGGGGGACTTGAACCCCCACGGGTCGCCCCGCTAGCACCTCAAGCTAGTGCGTCTGCCATTCCGCCACCTTCGCGCTGAATGGAGCGCGCACACTAGACGAGAAAGCGGAGGTGTCAAGGAGTTCGATCGCGCCCCCCAGCGAGGCAGAGGAACAGTCGCGCGCGTGCGTCAACGGAGGCCCGGACAAGGGCGGACTTGAACGCCGACCGAAGCTCGATACCGTGCGCCTCCATGGACGATGCTCGCCTCGCCGTCGTGCGCGATGGGATCCCGCTGCCGGAGGATCAGGCCAAGGCGTTGTGGCGTGCGTTCAGCGAGCACATGGAGCAGAACCCCCACGACGTGGACGGCTTCGCGCGCTCGCACGGGTTCGCCCGCGTGCGCACCGAGCACCGGCGGGGTCGGGCGGTTCTCCTCGTCTCGAGCCGCGCGGCCTCGCTGCCGCCGCCGCCCGCGTCGCGCCCGCGGGCCGAGTCCAAGAAGAAGGCTCCCCCCA
>CAZUZY010000608.1:0-3491 GCA_964624885.1 uncultured Polyangiales bacterium
GTCCTGCTCGTCGCCGCGCTCGGCGCGGTGCTCGCGCCCGTGGCGCTCGCGTCGGGTCTGCAACGCACGGACGCCGGGACGGCGTCGCTCCTCCTCAACTTCGAGGCGGTCTTCACGGTCGCCTGCGCCCGGGTGTTCTACGCCGAGCCGGTCGGTCGCCGCGTCGTCGTGGCCGCGACGCTGATGGTGCTCGGCGGCGCGACGCTCTCCCTCCGCACCGCGCGCGGGTTCGGCGCGGACGCGCCCGGCATGGCCGCGATCGCCCTGGCCGCACTGGGTTGGGCGCTCGACAACGCCCTGACCCGGCCCCTGGCCGACCGCGATCCGCGCAGCGTCGTCTTCGCGAAGGCCTCCCTCGGCGCCGTCGCTTCGCTGTGCCTCGGGCTCGTCGTGCGTGGCCCCCTACCGAGCGCCTCCGCCGCGCTCGGCCTGCTCGTGTGCGGCGCCACCGGCTACGGGCTGAGCCTGCGCCTCTACCTGCTCGCCCAGCGGCGCCTCGGCGCGGCGCGCACGGGATCGGTGTTCGCCTTCGCGCCGTTCGTCGGGGCGGCGATCGCCTTCGCGATGGGGGCTCGCGAGGCGCCGCTCCTGCAACTCGTCGCTGCGCTCCTGTTCGGGGCGGGGGTCGTGCTCCACGTCACCGAGGATCACGCCCACCGCCACCGCCACGCGCCCACGCGCCACGAGCACGCCCACCGGCACGACGACGGCCACCACGACCACGCCCACGACCCGCCCTTCGCCGGCGCGCACTCCCACGAGCACGAGCACCCGGCGCTCGAGCACGAGCACGCGCACGGCCCGGATCTACACCACGCCCACGACCACGAGTGACCGCCGGTGAATCTTTGTCGGCCGCCCATGGAGGCGGCCGATGCTTCGCTCCACTTCGTTCCGCTCAGCGTGACGTGACGGCCCGGCCCACCTTGGCGAGCGCGACGTCGAGACCGGCGGCCAGGTGGCTCCGGGTCTCCATCGACGAGAGGTCGACGCCGAGGTGGACCATCGCCTTGGCCGCGGCCGACGACACGCCGGTCAACACGGTGCTCGCCCCGAGCAGCCGGATCATCGCGGTGGCCTGGATCAGGTGGTTCGCCACCGCCGAGTCGAGGGCCGGCACCCCCGCCACGTCGAAGATGACGACGCGCGCCGCCTCGGCCGTCACGCGCTCCAGCACCGTCTCGATCATGAGCCCCGCGCGCGACGGGTCGAGCGCCCCGATCAGCGGCACGAGCAGCACCGCGGGGTGCACGCGGATCACCGGCGTGACCAGATCGCGCAGCGCCTGCTGGTAGCTCTCCTGCAGCTTCAGCTCCTCGCTCTTGCGGGCGGTGACGTCGATCGACACCACCGCGAGCCCGCGCGGGCAGGGGCGGGCGCGCAGCTCGAACCAGGCGCGCTCGCCGTCCTCGTGCACGAACTCGTTCTCCTGGGTGTCGGCGGTGCGGTCGCGCATGCAGCGCTGCAGCCACGCGAACATCGGCGTCTCTCCGATGCCCGGGTAGCAGTCGACCATCGGCTTGCCGACCAGGTCCTCTCGCGCCTTGCGGCCCTGCCGCGCGGCCGCGGCGTTCAGGTAGAGGTACCGGAAGTCCGGCGAGAGCACCTGCAGGCCCTCCGAGAGGGCGTCGAGGGCCTCGGGGAGCGAGACGTCGAGGTCGAGCGGTTCCATGCGCGTCGGCATCCTCGCTCGCGCCACGCTCGAGCTCAAGCGCCCCGGCCCGGACGCTGGGTTCCAGGCCTCGCGGAGACGGAGGAACGGCGCGGGCCGCGGCCGAGACCGAACAATGTTCGTATGAGACCCGAACATTGTTCGTGGTCAGGGCAGGCCGGCCGCGGTGGCCGCCCGGAGGCGGTCGAAGACGCGGACGAGCGAGCGAAAGAGCTGGTCGGCCTCCGCCTCGTCGAGGTCCGCGAACAGGGTCAGCAGACGGGCGTGATCGTCCGGATCCCGCCGCGCCCAGTAGCGCTGGTTCTTCTTGGTGGTCTCGAGCCGGCGGACCCGGCGGTCGTCCGGGTCGACGACCAAGCGCAGCAGGCCCTTGCGCTCGAGCACGGCCACCAGCTGCTTCACGTTCTGGTGGCTCGTGCCGAGCACCTCGGCCGCGGCGCCGAGCGAGGGCCGACCGAGCTCGCGCACGACGCCGAGCAGCGCCGCCTGCTGGGTGGTCACGCCGTCGCTCGCGTAGAGGCGATCGAGCAGGTTGCGCAGGTGGGGGGCGAGCACGACCAAGAGGCGCAGCGTGCGGATGCGGTTCGCGCGGTCGAGCCCGAGAGAACGAAGCTCCTCCTCCTCTAGGCCGAATCGTGGGCCTGGGTCCGCGGGGGTGGACATGATAGGTAATATATTACATGATCCGGCGGAGGATGATCGTCCTCTTGCCGCACGTCGGGTTCCTCTCCGAGACCACCCGCATGCTCGCCATCCACGACGCCCTGCAGGCGCGCGGGGTCGAGGTCTGCCTCGCCACCCACGGCGGCACCTACGAGCGCGTGCTGCGGGACGCGGGCGTGTCCTTCGACGTGATCGAGCCGCGCCTGAGCGACGCGCGGTGCGCCGAGTTCATCCGCCAGCTGCCGGGGATCGCCCCGCGTCCCGGGCCTTCGTTCAGCGTGGACGAGCTGCGGGCCCTCGCCCGCGCCGAGGCGGCCTACCTGCGTTCGCGGAACGCGCGCGCCGTGGTGACCGGGTTCACGCTGAGTGCGCTCCTCTCCTCGCGCCTCGCCGGGGTGCCCCTGATCGCCGAGCACGGCGGGTCCTTCATGCCCCCCATGGCCGAGCGCGGCCTCTTCCCCGTCCCGACGCGCTCGCCGATCCCGCTCGGGGGCTACCTCCCGAATGCGCTCCAGCGGTGGCTCGCCAACCAGGGCCTGGTGCGCGCCCGGGGGTTCACCGAAGCCCTCGACCAGGTGGCGCGCGAGCTCCACGTGGAGGGCGTCCCCACCCTGGCGGCCCTGCTCATGGGCGACCTCACGCTGGTGACGGACGTGCCGGAGATGACGGGGGTCTCGCGCGAGGAGCTCGAGCGCTGGACCCCGAAGGAACCGCGGCACTACCGCAAGGATCCGGTGCTGCGCTACGTCGGGCCCCTCTACGCCGAGCTCGACCTGCCGATCCCCGAAGAGGTGGAGCGCTTCCTCCAGGGAGAAGGCCCCGTCGTCTACGTCGCCATCACGTCGGCGCCGCGCGACCTCGTGGCCGACGTCGTGCGTGCGGTCGAGGCGGCCGGCGTGCGCGTCCTCGTCGCCGCCACCGTGCACGCGCTCGATCACCTGCGCACACCCCGGGTGTGCGTCGCGGGGGTGCTCCCGAGCCACCGCATCTTCCCGCGGGTCGCGCTCGGTGTGATCGCCGGCGGTCAGGGCAGCGTGCAGACGGCGCTCGCCGCCGGGTGTCCGTTCGTCGGCGTCCCGCTCCAGCCCGAGCAGGAGTGGAACGTGGCGACCGCCGAGCGCCGGGGGGCCGCCGTGCGGCTCTCGGAGAAGCAGGG
>CAZUZY010000609.1:0-3484 GCA_964624885.1 uncultured Polyangiales bacterium
GATCGGCGCCGCCTTCACCTACGGCGTCTACCCCGCGGTCGCCCCCGGGATCGCGCTGGCCGCGGAGGCGCGGGTCGACCGGCTCCGCGTGGCGGTGTTCGGCGTCGTCGATCGCAGCCAGCGCGCGGCGGTCACGGGCGGCGTCGACGAGGGCGGGGCGTTCGCGGGTCACACGCTCGGCGTCCGCGTGGGCCTCTCGTGGCTCGAGTCATCGCGCCTCGAGCTCGTGGGCGCGCTCGTGGGGACCTGGACCCGCGTCGAGGCCGAGGGCTTCGGGGCGCCCGCCACGACCTCCACCGTGAAGCACCAGGGCGGCCTCGGGCCCGGCCTGACCCTGGCTGCCCACCTCACCGGTCCGTGTTCGCGCGCCTGCAGCTCGACCTGCTCGTGCCGCTCCGCCGCTACGCGTACGAGATCGGGGGCGGCGAGATCCACACAGTGGGGCCACTGCTCGCGATCACCCAGCTCGGCCTGGAGGCCCGCTTCTGACGTCAAGGGATGCAGCGACCTTCCTTGCACCCGGCGAAGCCGGCGGCCTTGCAGTCGACGAGCTGGTCGTGGCCACGGGTGCAGAGGACGAGCACGTCGTCGACGCAGGTGGGCTTGGAGCACGCGACGTAGGGGTAGCGGCACACCGCGCCGTCGCTCGTCTCGACGCAGGCACCTCCGTAGCGGCCGCAGTCGAGGAAGGTCACTTCGGCGTTGCTGTTGCAGCCGAGATGGACGTCGCCGTCGCAGCGATCGAGCGCATCCGTGGGGCAGAGAGTGCGGGGTCGATCGGTGCAGCCGGTCGGCGACGTTGCGCTGCACTTCGCCAGCGCAGTGCCGCAATGGCGTACTCGACCAGAGCCGAAGTGCGCCTCGTCGTCGAGGCAGGTGGCGAAGCCCAGCGGGCTGGTCTGGCTGCAGCCGCTCCGACCGCACCAGAGTCCAGGCCATGGCGTGCGCGCGGCGACGATTCTCGCGCAATCACCGCGTGACGACAGCGCGATCGGCATGAGTGCCGCCAACCGCACTGACGAGCCGACGAGCGGCACGGCGTGCTGCTCGGGCTGCTGGTACGAGCCGTTCGAGTCCTCCGCGCTCGCGCAGGCCGCTGCGAAGGCCGCGCGACCTTCGGCGATCGACTTCCAGGCGGCCAGGCTGCCTTCCCAGAGCGCGATGTCGTCGAGCGGAAGACAGGCTGCGAGTGTCGCGCAAGCAAGGGCGAGCTCGGGGTCGTCGGGGAGCGGCGGCTCCACGTTGCGGTCAGGCCAGACCTGGGCGGCGGTCGCGTCGAGCCGCCCATCGGGTCGCTTGCCGAAGCTCTTGCATCCGGTGGGCGGGCAAGTGGGCTCTTTGGCGAGCTCGTATGGCAGACAGACATCCCACGGCGAGATGGGCTCGACAGTACGTGGGGCAACCCCGATCGGAGGTCCCTGCGGGATGACTTCGAAGCCGAAGGCGGCTGACTGAGCGTCGCAGGGGACACCGACGTTCGGTGCCTCGACGCTCGCGGCGACGACGTCGAGCCTCGCAAGCGAGGGAGCGAAGTAGCCATACAGCGGACACGCCGCTTTGCGCCGCACGAGCTCGCGGACGGCGGCCTGCCCATCGGTCGAGCTCACCACGGCCCCCAACCGCCCAGCGAGGGGCTTGGAGCTCAAATCGAGCTCGAGCACCCGAGGCTGGACCAGCACGTCGAGGGACGTCGGCGCGTAGCAGGTGCGCGCGAGGACGAGCGGAAGCTTCTCCCGAGCGGGACCGATCGACCAGAACGTGCCCGCCCGTACGAAGCCGTCGGCCAGACGGAAGTGGGGCTTGTCCAGGCTGATACCGTCCTCGAGGGCCGCGGCGTCGACCTTCCACCCTTCGGGGGTGGCAACCAGTGGGTAGATGGCTGCCGGGACCCAAGGATCGTCGTAGAAGCCCAGATCGTCGAGCCGGAGCAAGTACTGGACCTGGGTGACGTCGGCGCTCGAGCACAGCGAAGCCAGATCGCCGAAGGCATGGAACACACGGTCGCGACCGTCGTCGTAGTCAAAGCGCTTGTAGGAGGTCGTACATCCCTGGACTCCATGGCGGCGCCGATCGAGATCGAACGCCCGCGAGCTGGGGGTCCACTCGGCGATTCGATACCAGTGTGTCGAGCCAGCAACGTTGGGTGTGCCCGGGGGAAACGGGATGCCCGGGCAGCTCTCCGAGGTGCCGCACACGGGAGTCTCCGGCGGGGCTGGCTCGCTGGCGTCGCAGCTCGTCACGACGGCAAGGAACAGCAGACCGGGGGTGCGCATGACCACCCTCGAGCAAAGCCCGTTCCGGGCCCGCTCACCACGCGCAGGGCTTGTAGTCCTTCAAGAACAGCCCGTGCACGTGCTCACCCGTGCGCTCTCCATCGAAGATCGGCGCGAGGATGCGCGCCGCGCCGTCCACCACGTCGAGCGGCGGCGAGAACCCGTGCACCGCGACCTTGCGCTCCGCGACCTCGTGCGGGTCCTCGTCGGTGATCCAGCCGGTGTCCACGCTGTTCATGTGGATGCCGTCCTTCTCGTAGTCCGCCGCCGACGTCCGGGTCAGCATGTTCAGCGCGGCCTTCGCCATGTTGGTGTGCGGGTGCCGGTCGGTCTTGAACGTGCGGTAGAACTGGCCCTCCATCGCCGACACGTTCACCACGTGCTTGTCGGGGTTGGGCGTCGAGAGCATGCGCGGCTTGAGGCGCGCGGCCAGGACGAACGGCGCGATCGCGTTCACGAGCTGCACCTCGAGGAGCTCGATCGTCGGCACCTCCGCCAGCGTGAGCCGCCAGCTGTTGTGCGTGCGCAGGTCCACTTGCTGGAGATCTGCGTCGAGCTTCCCGACCGGGAACAAACGGACATCGTCCGCCTGGTCTCCGGGCAGGAGCATGGCGGGTGGCAAGGCCGGGCCGGCGAGCTTGCCCCCGGGGAGCGCGGCGTGGGCCTCGGCCTCGACGAGGTGGCGGTAGAACCCCGGCGGCCGGCGCACGGTCTGGCACGCGTTGTTCACCAGGTAGTCGAGGCGGGGCAGCCGGGCGGCGAGCTCGTCGGCGAACGCCTCCACGCTCGGGGTGTGGCGCAGATCGAGCCCGTGCACCTCGAGGCGATCGTGGAACTCGGGGTAGTCGGGCTCGCTCGCGTAGCGCCCCGCCGCGTCGCGGGGGAACCGGGTGGTGACGATCACGTGGCAGCCGGCGCGGAGCAGCTTGAGGCCGGCGTGGTAGCCGATCTTCACGCGCGCGCCGGTGACCACCGCGTAGCGACCGCGGAGATCCGCGGTTTGATGCCGCTTCTCCAGGTTGAACTCGCCGCACGGGATGCACATCTGATCGTAGAAAGAGTGCACCTCGCGGAACTCGTCCTTGCACACGTAGCACTTGGCCGGTTCGCGCAGGGTGCCCGGGTTCGGGCGCTCGGCCGGGGGCAGGGCGGGGGGCGCGCTGAAGATCGGGGCCCGGCGCGCGGTCCGGATGCCGGTGGCGTCCCGGGCC
>CAZUZY010000610.1:0-3466 GCA_964624885.1 uncultured Polyangiales bacterium
CAGCCCGCCCCCGCCGTGCCCGCGCCAGCCCCCCTGCCCGAGGTGCTCGCGCAGGCGCCGCTGCCCACTTCGGCGCCCGAGCAGGATCCCCCGACGATCCGGCGCACGGACCGACAGCCCGAGCCACCCGTCTCGGGGCCGGGGCCATCGCGCAGCTTCCCCCCCGACGAAGGGCCCTCGGACGAGTTCTTCGCCGAGCCACCGCCACCGCGTCGCTCGAGCATGGGATGGATCGTGGGCGGCGTCGTGGTCGCGGGCGCGATCCTCCTCGGTGGCACCGTCGGACGCCCGTACCTCGCGCGACTCACTTCGCCGTCGCCGATCACGACGGTGAGCGGCTCGTCGGGAGCGCCCCGGCTCGACAAGGAGCTCGCCAACGGTGCCGCCGCCGCCTCGGAGGGCGACTTCGCGACGGCGCGCGAGGCCTTCGTGCGCGCGACCGCGCTGGAGGAGAAGTCGGTCGCCGCCTGGGACGGGCTGTGCACCGCGGAGACCGAGCTCGCCGTGGGCCAGTGGATCGGCGGCCTCGCCAGCGCGAGCACCTTCGCCCTCGAGCAAGGCAGCAGCCTCGGTGCCGCGGCAGGCAAGTCGTGCGCGCGCTGGGGCGATCTGGCCCGCGCCGAGGCCGACGGCGCCAAGAAGGTGGGCAGTGACCTGCGCTTCGTCCGCGCGCTCGCCGCGCAAGGAGACGTGGCCGGCGTGCGCCTCTACCTGCCCTCGCACCCCGGCGAGCCGATCATGGAGGCTCTCATCGCCCTCGCCGAGGTGACCAAGAAGGACGCAGCCGCCGTGACCACCGCGGCGAAGTCGGTCGGGGTGACCCTCGGGAAATCGACCCCCAGCGCGTTCCTCGCGCCGGCCGACGTGGCGATCGCTGCCTGGGTCGCGCAGGCCTCCGGCGACGCGGCCCGCGGCGCCGCCCTGCTCGGGGAGCTCGAGAAGCGCGCCCCCAAGCACGTGCTGATCGGGGTGCTGCGCGGCACGAGCAAGCTCGAGCCACTCAAGACCGACGCCGGCACCGACGCGCGCCCCGACGCCCCGCTGGACGCGCCGCTCGTCGCGGTCGGGGTCGGCACCTCCGAGGTGGTCGCGAGCGGCGACTTCCGCGCGCTCAACGAGGCGGGCTACAAGTCGCTCGCCGCGGGGGAGCCGGGCAAGGCCGAGGGGTACTTCAAGTCCTCGCTGGCCCAGCACCCCGGCGACGTCGACGCTCTCTACGGCCTCGGGCAGATCGCTCGCGCGCGCGGCGAGCACGCGAGCGCCATCTCGTACTTCAAGCAGGTGCTGGACTCCTCCTCCGGCTTCGCGCCGGCCCGCCTCGCGCTCGCGGACGAGCAGTGGGGCCAGGGTCAGCAGGCAGACGCGAAGAAGAACTACGAGCTCTACCTCGAACGCATGCCCGACGGCCCCGGCGCGGAGCGCGCGAAGAGCCGCACCGGGAAGTCGGACGTGAAGCCCGAGACCCCCGCGCCCACCCCGACCCCTGCGCCGACCCCGAAGCCCGAGGACCCGTGAAGAAGAAGAGGCTCGCGCTCGGGGTCGTGTTGCTGGCGGCGTGCAACGGTCGCCCGCGTGCGTGGGAAGTCCCCCTGCCCGGGGAGCACGTCCGCGAGCACGGCCCGTCGGTGCTGGAGCTCGACCTCGGTGCCGGCGCGCCCGAGGCGCAGAAGGGCGGGCTCCTGCAGATCCCCTCCCGCCACACGTTCGACGCGCTGGTCGCCACGCTGCACCAGGCCGCGCTGCGCAAGGACCTCAAGGGGCTCTTCGTGTCGTTCGGCGCCGCGGGGCTCGGCTGGGCCCGGGCGCACGAGGTCGGGGAGGCGCTCGCCCAGATCAAGACACGCGCGCCGGTGGTCTGTCACGCCGATGCGTGGGACAACGGCGCCTACGCCGCGGCGGCGCGCGGGTGCACGGTGATCGCGATGAGCCCGGGCGGCGAGGTCGAGCTCACCGGACCAGCCGCCACCGTGCCGTACGCGCGGGAGCTGCTGGTCGATCACCTCAAGGCCCAGGTCGACATCCTGCAGGTCGGCAAGTTCAAGGGCGCGGCCGAGCCGCTCACCCGCGACGGGCCCAGCGAGGAGTACCGCGCCTCCATCGAGGGCACCCTCGGCGCGATCCGCGCGGCCTACCAGAAGGCGCTCGCGGTTCGGGGGGTCGAGGGGCTCGTGGGCACCGGACCCTACGCGGCCCAGGGCGCGACCTCCCACAAGTTGGTCGATCTCCTCGCCGACAAGGACGGGGCCCGCGAGGAGACGAAGAAGCGCGCCGGCGTGAAGGCGGTCGACGTGGTGTTCGGTCCCTCTGCCGACACGCGACCCAAGATCGGCGTCACCGACGTCCTCAAGCTGATCGCCCTCCCCAACGCCGAGGCGAGCGCGCGGCCGCACGTGCGGCTGGTCCGGCTGCACGGGGAGATCGTCCTCTCGGGAGAGTCGGGCGGACTGCTCGGCGGCCCGGCGGGGATCGTCGCGCGCAAGGTCGTCGAGCGGGCGCACGCGCTCACCGCCGATCCCAACGTCAAGGCGGTGGTGCTGCGGATCGATTCGCCGGGGGGCAGCGCCCTCGGGTCCGATCTGGCGTGGATCGCTCTCAAGGCCCTGCGCGACAAGAAGCCGGTGTTCGTCTCCATCGGCGAGATGGCGGCGTCGGGCGGCTACTACCTCGCGTGCACGGCCACCAAGATCTACGCGGAGCCCGAGTCGATCGTGGGCTCGGTCGGCGTGGTCGGCGGCAAGATCAGCATCGGCGGCACCCTCGCCCAGGTGGGCATCCACACCGCGGCCTTCGGGGACCCGCGCGCGGCCCAGCTCAACAGCATGACCCAGCCCTGGGACGAGGCGACCCGGGCCCAGCTGCTCGCGACCATGCAGGAGATCTACGGCCTGTTCCTCCAGCGGATCGCAGAGGGGCGCGGACGGCCGCAGTCGAGCTTCGAGACCGCCGTCGAGGGCCGCGTCTTCGGCGGCGAGAAGGCCAAGGAGCTCGGCCTGATCGACGAGATCGGTGGCCTCTCCGACGCGCTGACCGCGGCCAAGGCCGCCGCCGGGCTGCCCGCCGAGGGGGCCGTGGTGGTGGACGAGAGCTCGAGTTTCTTCGAGATGCTCTCGGGGTCGGGCGGCGGAGGTGACGAAGCGTTGGCCTCCGCCTTCATCGGCGCCCTCGGGGCGGAGCCGGTCGCCCTCGAGCGCTGGGCGCGGGCCTTCCTGGCGGCCTCGCGGGGGCCGGGCTTCGGGGTCGTCGCGATGCTGCCCACGCCCCTCGTGCTCAGGTAGTCTCGCGGGGGCGTGACTCCCCCGAACTCTGGACCCAACGATCCGGGCGCTGCGATCAGGAGCGACGTCGCGTCGACGGCCGGCGATGCAGACGGCGTCGGGCCCACGTCGGTGCCGCTCTCGGCGCAGTTCCCTCCGTCCCAGACCGGACCGCGGATCGTGCCGGCGATCGAGCGCCGCGAGGAGCGGAG
>CAZUZY010000611.1:0-3458 GCA_964624885.1 uncultured Polyangiales bacterium
CCGGCGCGCCAAGGCGCAGGCGGCCAGCGCCAGCGCCAGCAGCAGCGGCGTCGCGGGTTCGGGGACCGGTTGGCCGTCGCCGCAGCCGAGGGTGCAGGTGACCGAACCGATCGTGCCGCTGAGCTGGAACGCGTCGCCGCCCGCGAACAGCGTGAACGTCCCGGGCAGGAGCGCCGACAGCGCCGACGGCAGCAACGGCAGTGCATCGGAACCGAAGGCCGAGGCGGTGTTGTCCTCCAGCAGGACCGACAGGTCCGCGGTGCTGCCGTTGCTGGCGCCCCCGCCCAGCGCGAGCAGGCCGTACTGGTCGACACTCGAGAGATTCGCGACGTTGATGACGCCGCTGCTCGCGGTGTAGAAGTCCGTGCCGGCGATCGAGACCGTGATTGCCGAAGCGGAGTACAGCCCTAGGCCGTCATCGCCGTTGCCGTCCGTGGCCGTGCTGTCGAATTCGTAGCGGACCACGAGCGCCCCGCAGGCAACGACAGAGCCGCAACCGTTTATCGCGTCATCGGTCACCAGGCCCGCAAGTTCGAAGCGCACCGGCGCGGCCGGCGCCGCGACGACGGCGGCGCAGAGCGCGGCGCCGACCGCGCAGACCCGCAGCAGCACGAAAGGTCCATCTCGTCCGGGCCGGTCCGAACTTGGCGTGCGATCGATGCCGCGGCCGAACGAGTCCGGCCTCGCGGAGCACCCGCCGGTCTGCGCATTCGGCGATTGCGCCAGTCTGTTCAGTGACATGAACCCTCCACGTGGATCGGCTCGTCGCGAAAAGTCTACGCATCCCCGTCGCGCACGCTCACCCCAGCGCTGGGGTGATCAGGCCCCCGGTTCGCGGGGCGCTGCGAGCCCCCGATTCGTGGGGGGGTACGCGTGAACTTGATCTGGTTCAAGGAATCGGCCGCGGCCGAGCAGGACGCTGCCCGGCACTCGCGAACCGCGATGCCGGACATTCCGGGCGCGGGCCGATGCGAGGCCAACCGCTTGGAGGGCAACATGAAGCCGGATGTCGCCGCATGGGGACGCACCGTGATGATCGGCGCGCTGTGGAGCCTGGCTGCCCCCGCGGGCGCATACCTGATCCAGGTCGATTGCCTGGGTTCGGGAGGGAATCCGGGATCGGCATCGTCGACATTGACGAACCTCTCCTGCGACTCCGGCGGCGTGATTCCGCTGTCGACCGGGCGTGCCGAAGCCGACCTGTCCCAGCAAAGCCTGCGCGCCTTCGCATCGGGCGCGACCGCGTACGGTTCCAGCTATTTCAATGAGTTCGTGACGCTGTCCGGTGGCCCGGCGAGCGGCACGACGCGGGTCGAGTTGACGATGCGGCTGGAGGGTGCCTTCGGCGGCGCGGGGTCTAGCACTCAGGCCTTGCTCGGGTCGCTGGCCGTCGCCAGCGGGCCCACGGCGCGGGCGGATTACTGGTACTCCGGCAGCGGCTACACGATCGACGGGCAGACCTACAGCGTCGCCAACAACGGCAGCTACGCGGTCACCGACCTGTCCACGGGCTATGGCGACATCGTGACCGATCTGAGCGTCGCGTTCGATGTCGACCTCGCGGCGCCGACCTTCCAGCTGTTCGCGAACCTCGTGGCCTGGGCCTGGGACCCCTCGATGGTCGTCGACTTCGAGAACACCGCGCGGCTGTCGATCCGGTTGAGCGACGGGCTGCTCGCACGGACCGACTCGGGTCACGTGATTCCTGCCACGCCGACCGGAGCCGTGCCCGAACCGCCCGGGCTGGGTCTCGTGTCGCTGGCGCTGCTCGCGCTGGCAGCGCCGCGCCTGCGGCGCCGGCAGGCGGTCGCTCGGCCTGCGGGTTGACAGCGAGGGCGATGTCGCCCGCCTCGTGGCCGTCGAAGCGGCAGGTAACCTCGACGACCTGCACCCCATCGCGGTAACGCGACCGGCGGCGCCACCGCCGGCGCTCGGCCGACTGCGTCGTGCCGTGCGCGCGGGCATCGTCGAGTCGTCGTGTCACCGAGTCGGAGATGCCCGCTCTCGTTCCCACGCGCAACGCATAGCGGCGCCTGTTGGCGGGCTTCGTCGACCGCAGGTGCGCCAGGTCGATGGCGTTGCGGCAGGGCATGAGCGAGACGGGCGTCGGCACGTCGCGGTCGCTCGCCGGAGGCCAGCCCACGCGTGGGCTCGCGCCGGGCGCCGACAAGGCCGTCGTCGAGGGCGATGTCGGCGGTCGCCTCCCGCAGACGGGTGAGAACCGACGGACGATACGGGCTTTGTCGCGAAGGACTAGGCAGCGAACACGTAGCGCGTGCCGGTCGAGGAGCGCACTGTCTGCAGCGGCATCTCGCGCATCGCGAGCGCGATGAACGCTTCGCCGGTGCAGTGCATGGGGATCAGGAAGTCGGCGTTGATCGTCTTCAGCCCCGCCAGCGTCTCGCGCAGGTAATCGGCCGGGTGCGGCACCAGGTGGAAGCCGCCCAGCACGGCGTGCACCTGGTCGACGCCGGAGACCCGCATTGCCCCGCGCACCGAGTTGACGACGCCACGGTGTCCGCAGGACGTGATCACGACCAGTCCTTTGCCACGAACGTGGTAGCACGTGGCCTGCTCGTGCTCGAAGTCGTCGGGCACGACGGCCAACGTGCGCTTGGTGCTCGGCAACCCCTCGGGCGCGCACCCCTGACCCTCGTGGAGGCCGATCTTCATGCGGGTCGGCGCAAGCACGTTCTCGAACGAGGCGCGCGCAATCTGCCCGCTGGTGAACGCGTGCGCCGCCACCAGCGACGGCTGCTCCGCGAGCAGCACCTTCAGCCCTGCGTCGGCGATGGCCTTGCGGTCCACGTAGCCGAAGTGCCCCGCCGCGGCGCCGGTGCCCGCCTCGCGCACGCAGAAGCACTCTTCGCCCCCGACGTACAGCGGCAGCCCCGGCCGCAGTCGTCCCCTCGTGGCCTGCAGGAAGCCGGCCATGCCTCCGAAGTGGTCGAAGTGGCCGTGGCTGAGCACGAGAGCGTCGAGCCGGGCAGGGTCGATCCCGAGCAGGTCGAGATTGTTCATCAGCGTGCCGGCGGTGTAGCCGAAGTCGACCAGCACCCGCCGCGTCTCCGCGCCGCGCCAGGACTCGCAGTGCAGCGACAGCCCCCACTCGCTCTGTAGCGTCCTGGCTGGCGGCTCCTTCGTCAGCGCGAAGCCGAAGCGTTGCACCTCGATGTCCCCGACGATGCCGGAGCCGTCGAAGGCGTGGTGCGCCGAGTCGGTGACGACGCGCACCGCGAGCCGATCGACCTCGGGGACCGGACCGCTCAACCCCTGCGCGCGCGACGGTTCGACGCCGGCCAGCAGGCCGCCGAACACCGATCCGAGCACCGTCGTGCCCGATCGGCCCAGGAACTGCCGGCGGCGCGCGTTGGCTAGGTAGTCCCCGTCCATGGCTGAGCCTGCGCATAGGAATTTCAAACGGTCTGGTCTGTGAAAAGCCTGGAAAGCCCGACTCA
>CAZUZY010000612.1:0-3449 GCA_964624885.1 uncultured Polyangiales bacterium
TGTAGCGCTCCGGATTGTTTCGTAGAGGTGGAGATCGGACGGTGGTGACTTCTGGGAGGAGGTAACGCCCGTAGTCGCGGAGATAATCTGGCTTGAATGGCCAGTGGCAATGCTGTTTTGAAAGGGGGATTCAAGTTCGGGCAGACAGCTTCCTCGGGGATCGGCCTGATTGCCCACGGGGCTGTTCGGGCCGGCTGCATCGCCATGGCTCCTATGAGCGCTTCTC
Source organism: uncultured Polyangiales bacterium (assembly GCA_964624885.1). Taxonomy (GTDB): domain Bacteria; phylum Myxococcota_A; class Polyangia; order Polyangiales; family JADJMO01; genus JADJMO01. Next base: position 227 of record CAZUZY010000612.1, read on the forward strand.
CAAACCCACCGGAACCGAGCGTTTCCGAGTGGAGCGTTTTGTCTGCCCCAGTTGTGGCCACACCGTTTCGGTGCTGCCCGGCATGCGGGTGACTTACCGCTCGCTGGACGTTGCTCGCCTGGAGCGTTTCTTCGACACCCAGGCGGGGATCAGCTCGGGGCTGGATCCGCCGCCTGGGCTGGTCGAGGCAGGCTGCTTGCAGCGAGCCTGGAACCGCTTGCTGACCAGAGTCGAAGTACTTAAGAACGCCTTTGGCCAGCTACTACCGTCCGAGCTACACACGGGCCGGCAACTCTGGAAAGAGCTGCGGCACAGTGTAGGTTCGGCGGAGCAAATGTTGCGGTTTCTGGCGCGCTGCTGCAAGCGTTCGCTCCTGGGGGATTACGCCTGCCTGCGACCGGTCCCGTAGCAGCGCTCAAGGCATGTGTTTGTTCCGGGGTGCTCCAGTTAGGTTCATCGCCAGCTACCGATCCCACAAAAGGGAAGACTTCGCCGGCGACTGAGCCGTGGCTAAACCACCCGCATGAACGAAAAACCAACCACTCCTGCCTCGCAGGCGCTCGCGCTGGAGCGTTTTGCCTTTATCACCCAGATTCAAGAGCTCTTACGCCAGAGTTTTCCGCTTGCGGTAGCTCTGGAACAGGTGAGCGCTCGTCCTTTCCACCGCTCGGATGGCACGCAACGCTTTCACCCGCCGCGCACCATCGAAGACTGGTGGTACGCTTATCAACACCACGGCTTTGGCGGCCTGGTTCCCAAGGAGCGGACCGACAAGGGCCAGCCCCGTACGCTCAGTCCCCAGCAGCAGAAGTGGATCCTCGAACAAGCGCAGGCTCATCTGGCCGTGCCGATCAAAGTCCTTTATCGGCGCTGGTGCCAACAAGACCCGCAGTTACCCGCCCTCAACACGATTTATCGGCTCCTGCGCGAACACCAACTTCACACCCACGCCCGCCGTCAACAACTGCGCCAGCCCCTGGGCGGAGCTACCAAGTGCTTCGAAGCACCCTTTGTTAATGATCTATGGATGACCGACTTTTCCCCCGGCCCTTTTCTGCACCCCGGGGAGGGTGGCAAGGCTATCCCGACCTTCCTGTGCGTCATCATCGATGACCATTCGCGTCTCATTCCGCACGCGGCTTACTATCTGCGGGCCGACACCCATGCTTTCCATCAAACCCTTAAGGAGGCACTGCGACGCCGGGGTTTACCCACCAAGCTCTACACTGATCAAGGAGGCCCTTTCACCAATGACCATACCCGCATCGTCTGCGCCAACCTGGGCATCCGACTCCTCCACGCTAAGCCCTACCATGCTTGGTCGAAAGGAAAAGCCGAACGGGTACTTTTCACGATACAACAGGACTTCGAAGCGGGGTTGCGCCTGCCAGGCCAAGGCGTTAAAACCCTCGAAGAGCTCAACGCCCAGTTTTCCCTCTGGCTGCAGAGCGTCTACCACGCCCGGGTTCACTCCAGCACCGGCATGAGCCCGGTGGAGCGGTACCAACGAGGTGCCCATCTGGTCAAAGCACTGGATCCTCACCTGGAACTGGATGTGCTCTTTTATCATCAACTGACTCGCACCGTGCGCCGCGACGGCACCATCCGCCTGGGCAACCAACTCTACGAAGTGGATCTGAGTCTGCGCACGTTGCCAGTGCAACTGCGCTTTGATCCTTTCAAGCTGGACCGCATCGAGGTCTTCTATCGCACCACTGCCTTTGGCCTGGCCAAGCCGGTTAATGCTCAGCTCAATAGCCAACTGCCCGGCGGCGACACCTATGAAAAACGCGCCTAATCTGGAACTGTCGCTGCTGGCGCGTCAATGGGGCGCCAGCGCTGTGCCCTTCGGCGAACTGACCGCCGAGGCCTGGTTGGAGACGCCTCCCAGCCAGCACGCGCTAGCCGCCCTGGATCAAGCCGCCACCCTGCGCAGTGTCCTGCTGCTGGCGGGTCCCAATGGAGTCGGCAAATCCGCCTTGGTTGCTCGCTGGTTAGCACGGCTGGACCGGCGTTTGTTCTGCCCCCTGTTACTGACCCACGCCAGTCTCAGTGCCTGCGGCTTGCTCTCCGCCCTGGTCTCCCAGTTGGGCAAACGGCCCGCCTTCCGTCGTGAAACCAATCTGGCAGCCATTGCGGCAGCCTTGGCCGAGTTGGGCAACGTCGTTCCGGTGATCGTTTTGGATGAGGCTCAAGCGCTGAGTTATGGCAGCCTGGAAGAGATCCGACTGCTGCTGGGGCTTAACCTGGCCGAACCGCCTGCTTTTGCCTTGGTGCTCATCGGCGATGAATACCTGCTGGGCACTTTGCGCCTGCGCCAGCATCGCTCGCTCTTCTCGCGGATCGCCTTTCAAGCTAGCCTGCTGCCGTGGAGCACGCCGCAGATCGCTCAATACCTTCAGCAGAGCTTCGCTGCCGTGGGGATCAGCCGGCCGGCCATCGAACCGGCTGCGCTTAACCTGCTGACCAGCGCCAGCAGTGGATTGGCGCGCAGCCTCTGCCTGCTGGCTCGCGCTGCCTGGATCCAAGCCGCCATTGCTGGCGCCCAGAGCATCCAACCTCCTCACGTGCAAGCGGCCATCCAACAGGTCCCCAGCGCGGTCGGACAGCTGGCTGGCTCGGCTCCGGTCACGCCCGATTGAACTGCAAACAATGCCCGCTACCACACGCTCGCCCGCCGGCCAAATCGATGCCGCCGCCATTCACGCCGCCCATGCGCTCTACTGCCAGTTAACCGGCCAGAGCCTGCGTCTGGCTTTCGACCGGGAGCGTATGTGGTTTGAACTGCTGCGCACTGGCTACGGCTTGGAAGACCTGCAAGGGGTCATCACGTATCTGCAACGCGAAATCCGCGCCGGGCGCCGCAACGTCGGCGCTCTGAAGCTTTCCAACCTTCTCCAACCCGACCGCTTCGAGGAGGATCTTCAGATCAGCCGTGTGCGCCTGCGTTGCTCCCCACCGCCAAAGCCCAGGGCGACGCCATCTCCAGGACTGTCCGCCGCCGAACGGCAAGCAGGTCGCCAGCGTGCCGTGGATTATTGCCGCCAAATTAAGGCCATGCTGCGATAGCCACGAAATAACCCGGCGCAATGTCCACGCCCGATCGCCGACGCAATCCCACGGCCCAGCACGGCAAAAACTCCCCTCACCAGTTCAGCATTCGTTCCCGTTCGCCTCGGAACTCCAGTGGAAAAAGTTCCACGGAACAACGAGGAAAGCTACA
>CAZUZY010000613.1:0-3442 GCA_964624885.1 uncultured Polyangiales bacterium
GCGTCGGCCGTCGCGCGGAGGGCCCGGGCGTCGACCTTGGCCCCGGTCGCGGCGCCCGTGACGATGACGCCGTCGGCCAGCCCGCGCAGGAGCGTGTCCTTCACGACGTCGCCCACCGGTCGCGGCGCGAGCGGCGCGGCGTGCTTCACGTCGACGTCCGCGAGGATGCGCACCGACTCGGCCCCCCACAGGCGCCGGAGGCGCAGCGTCTCGTGCGCCCGCCCCTCGATGAGCCCCTGGTCCGCGACCACCGCGCCCACGTGCACGTTGACCCGGACGAAGGCCGAGCCGGTGGCCACGGCGATGGCGAGGGCGCTCCGCACGTCGTTGCGCAGCACGTTGACCCCGACGGGGAGCCCGGTCGAGGCGGCCGCCGCCACACAGACGGTCATCGCCGCCACCGTCACCGGCTCGACCGGACCGGGCAGGAACGGGGCGTCCCCGAAGTTCTCGACCACGACCGCGTCGTAGCGGGCACGCCGCAGCGCGAGGGCGTCGGCCTTCACCGACTCGGCGATGCGCGCGAGCGAGAGCTTGCTCCTCGGGCTGCCCGGCAGCGGTGGCAGGTGGACGACGCCGATCAAGCGGAACATCACGGACCTCCGGGCGGTGCTTTGGGGATGCCGAACCCCGGGGGCATCGCCATGCCGGGCGCACCCGCGCCACCACCCCCCGCGGGGAGGATCTGCGGGGAGCCGCCGAGCACGCCGATCACGCGGAGCGAGTAGAACCCGTCGGGGCGCTTGCTGGCGCGCAGCTTGGGCTCGGAGTCGAGCAGCAGGAGCAGACCCGCGGTGGAGTCGCCCTTCTTGCGGTAGGTCTCGTTGAACTTGAAGCGCAAGCCGAGCATCAGGTCCGACTCGGCGACGTTCTCGCGCAGCGTGATCTGTCCGTCGAGCTGCATGTCGACGTCCTTGCCCTTGGCCTCCATCTTCTCGACGCGCGCGACACCGTTCTTCACCGCCACCTGGATCGGCACGTTGCCGATCACCATCTGCGGCAGGGTGATGTCCTCGCTGCCGAACACCAGCTTGAGGGCGGGGACCTTGAACGGCTTCTTGCCGTCGCTGACCCAGAAGTTCTCGATCTCGAGGTTGACCGTGCCGTTGGCCTTGTCGATGCGGGTCTCGCCGTAGACCACCTCGATGCTGCCCTTGAGGGTGCCGCCCACCTCGGTGCCGACCGCGTCCTTGAGGGGCGCCAGCGTCCCGAGCGTGATGCCGTCGAGCTCCATCTTGAAGGCGCGGTCGAAGCGCGGCCCCTTGTCCTTGCCGGGGCGGACCTCGCCCTCCTTGGGGGGCGCCGAAGGCGTGTGGACGATCGACCCCTCGATGGTGCCGCCGAGGGCCTTGGCGCTGAAGGTGATGTCCTTGGCCGCGGAGAAGAGGGACCAGAACGACACGCGCGCCTTGATCTCGTCGGCGCTGAGCACGCTCGACGGCTTGGTCGGATCGGCCGGATAGCTCGTGAGCTGCACGTCCTTGAGCACGACGCCCGTGAACCACGAGGGCTCGAGCTTGCCGATGGAGAGCGCTTGCCGCGCGCCGGTCGGGTTCTTCTGCGACTTGTCGAACTCGGCCACGATCTTGTCGCGGAGCCGGTCGTAAGGGAACGTCCAGTACACGAACAGCAGGAACGTGGTGACGAAGAACGTCGAGTAGGCGAACCACGGGAGGGCCGCGCGCAGGCGGTCCTTGAGGGCATCGAGGCGGGGGTTGCTCTCGGCCACGTCGGCGATCGGGGCGCCGGCCGGCGCTCCGCCGGGGCTGGCTTCGGGGACCGGGCGCTGGGAGATCGGAGGGTTGCTCATGGGTGCTTCGCGCTCCCCGCCGCCGTCGGGCCGCTCGCGGCCGCGGCGGGCTCGATGCGGTCGTAGGCCGAGAGGGTCATGCTCACGGTGAACGAGTCGGCCTCGATCCGCTTGCTCATGTCGAGCTGGGTGATGGCCACCGGGTGGCCCGACGTCTCGATCTTCTCGAGGAACGTGGCGAGGGCCTTGAGACCGGTCTTCTGGATGGAGAGCTTGGTGGCCCGCTCCATGTAGAGCTTCCCCCGCGGGACGGGCGCGACGTCGGTCTGCACGGCGATCTCGAGGCCGGCCGCCTTGGCCGCGCCGTCGACCAGCGTGCCGAGCGGGGGTGCCTTGTTCGCGTAGCGCGCGGCCACGTCGCCGAGGGCCGCCCGCCGCATCGCGAGGCGCGCGCGCGCCGCCTGCACGTCCTGGATCGCCTGGCGGAGGTCGTCGTTGTCGTGCTGCTTGTTGCCGAGCCACGCCGAGACGCGGAGCGGGACGAGCAGTGCGGCGATGACGCCGAAGACGATGCCGAGCGCCGTCACCATGGTGCGCTCGCGCGCGGACATCTGATCGAGCGCCATGGCTACTTGCCCCCCGCGCTGGTCGCGCCACCGGGCGCGCCCGGCTTCTTCTGGCCGCCGCCCTCCTCGGGGCAGCGGAGCTCGGTCTCGAGCGTGTATTTCTGCCGATCGTCGCTGATGGCCTTGGCCTTCTTGAGCACGGTCGGGTTGTTGAAGCAGCGGAACGCCTTGAGGTTGCCCTCGATGGTCGCGACGTCGGCGCCGGTGGGCGCGATGCCGTTGATGATCACCTTGAAGCCCCCGGCCGGCTGGCGCTGCACCTCGAGCTTCTCGATGTCGTGCTTCATCTTGCCGGTGGGGACGAGCTCCGAGATCTGCACGAGAGCGTCCATGGCGTCGGCGCGCGGGAGCGGGTCGTCGTCGCCCCCCGGGTTCTTGGAGGCGAGGATCTCCTCGACGCGCTTGGGGCTCGAGGTGGCCTCGCCGAGCACCTCGCGGGTCGTGGCCTCCAGCGACTGCTCGAGGGTCTTGCGGTCGGCGTCGAGGTTGCGCGAGCGCGCCCACGTGGAGAACAGGAACGACACCAGCATCGCGGCGCCGAGGCCGACGAGCAGCGGCACCTTCTCGCGGAGGAAGCCGTAGCCGCGCTCGTAGGCGAGCGGGCCCCGCCGCAGGTCGAGGCCGCGTGGCTTGGGGGCGCCGAGCAGCGCGACGCCGACGGCGCGCGCGAAGCGGTGGGCGTCGGGGCGTCCGCCGAGGCCCTCGAGGCCGTCGATGGGCAGGAGCTCGACGGGCATCTGGAGCTCTCCCGCGAGCCATCGCGGCAGGTCGGGGATCACCGCGCCGCCGCCAGTGGCGAACAGCGTCTCGGGGGCGCCGCCACCCGCCGCGCGGAAGGCCAGGAACGTCGCCCGGACCTCGCGCGCGAGCTGGGGCGCGCTCGCGGGCAGACCGTGCACGCCGCGCGAGAGCGTGCGCGCGAACACCGGCTCGACGCCGTCGAGGACCAGGAGCTCCGACGACTCGGCGCCGAGATCGAGGATCGCCCGCAGCCCGGCGTTGCGGAAGCCCGGCAGCGCCGCGGCGAGGTCGGCGAGGGCGAACGCGCCCGGGGCCACGTGGTCGG
>CAZUZY010000614.1:0-3434 GCA_964624885.1 uncultured Polyangiales bacterium
CCCTGCCGAGCGGCACCCGCAGCCGCCGTCGGCCGTGGCGTCGGTCGAGCCGGGCGGGATCGCGCCGGCCAGGCGGACGTCGTCGAAGGCGACCTTCGTCGCGGGCAGCTCGAGGCGGAGCTGGGTCACGGTGCCCCGGTAGGCAGGGCTCGCCGAAAGGTCCACCGAGAGACTGCCGGGGGCGAGCTCGATCGCGATCGGGTCCGAGAACGCGCCGCTCGCCCCGGCGAAGGACACCTTGGCGGTGCCGCTGCCCGCGAGCACCTTCAGCGCGAGGCTCGGGTAGCTCTCGGCGGAGAAGCTGGTGGTCGGCCCGAGCAGCGTGACCGCGCCCGTGCCGCTCGGGCTCACGACGAGACCCGCCGCGGGAGTGGTCGCGTCCAGCGTCGCGGTGGTGCTCGTCCAGCCCTCGGCCGTCGCGCCGTCGAACGACCAGCGCACGCGCGAGAACACGTCGAGCCCGGTCTCGGTCCGTAGGTCGCCGCTGTTCCAGGTCTGCCGCCCGTCGACGTTGGTCGGCTTGGCGCCGAACTCGGCCTTGTCGTAGACGCCGGGCACGCTCTTGACCCACGCGCGCAGGCTGGGTGTGGAGGCCCCGAGCGAGTACCGCGCCGACTTGAGCTGCAGCCGCACGCGCTTCTTCTGCCCGGCCGCGAGGTCGAACGGACCGACCGTGAAGGTGTCGCTGGTGGCGTCGCCCGCGAGGGTGTCCTTGGTCCAGGCGCCCGCGGCCTCCACCTCGAGGTCCCAGTGCGACGGCAGGAGGAACGGGCTCTCGGTCCACAGGCCGACGACGACGCCCTTGGCCGCGGCGTCGCCCGCGTTCTCGACGACCAACGTGGAGAGCGAGTCGTCCCCCTCGAGCGTGTCGATGGTGCCCGCCGAGGCGCCGTCGCCGATGCGGTCGACGCCCTGCACCGACACATCGAGGCGCAGCTCGGGCCAGGGCTTGGGGGGTGGGGGTGGGGGCGTCCCGCAGTCGGCCCCGACGGCGAAGCCGCCGGCCGGCGCCTTCTTCATGCGGGCCTCGGTCTGGGGGCCCCACGCGCCGTCCTCGCCGATCTTGTCGGTGGGGTTGTTGCGGTTCCACAGCCGCTGGAAGGCGAGCACGTCCTGCCCGCGGAGGTTCACCGAGCCCGCGCCCACGTAGTCGAAGTGGAAGTGGTCGAACGAGCCGAGCCACTTGAAGCCGTTGGCCTCGAGGGTGGCCTTCCACGTGGAGTTGTCCGGATCCGAGACGTCGATGGCGATGCCGGTCTCGTGGTTGCTCGTCCCGGGGTCGGCGACCGCCGGGTAGCAGGAGCTCCGACGAAAGAGGAAGTACTGCTGGGCGACGCTCCGGAACATCGACGAGACGTGGATGGTCCCGCCCTTGGCGGCGGTGGACTTCACGAGCGCGTCGTACGCGGCCTTGACCAGGTAGGGGTGGACCGAGCTGTCGGCGATCTTCGGGTTGCTGACCTTCACGAGCACGCCCGGCTTGAGGCACTTGGCGATCTCGTCGAGGATCTGATCGGACAGGCCCTGCACGACGCTGGACGAGGTGGCGCAGGTGGCCTTGGCGATCTCCTGGTCGACGGTGAGCTCGGAGCGCGTGGTCGCGAGCGGCCCCGGGTCCTCGGAGGTGGGGCTGCACCCGACGAATGTTGAAGCCACGATCGAGCTGGCCAGGAGCCACAGGGGACGCATCTCGTCGGAGCGTAGCCGAGCCGCGCGAGCCCGGCGCACCCCCGGCGCGCGGTCCGTCGGGGTCGTCCGCGTCCGGTGCGACCGTGCGCAACGGCTGCGAGGCCGTCACGCAGAGATGACGGGCGAGAGCCGCAGCGGAGCGGACGCGGCATTCCTTGCGTCCAGAGGCGACCTGGGCTTCGATCACGGGCTCACCGTTGCCTCGTCCCCAAGCCCCCGTCCCCGCGAAGCTCGGCCGCTACGACGTGATCCGTCGCCTGGGCGCGGGCGGCATGGCGGAGGTCTACCTAGCGCGGTCGCGGGGCGCCGAGAACACGCACAAGCTCGTCGTCGTCAAGCGCATCCTGCCGTCGCACGACCAGTCGTCGCGCATGAAGCAGATGTTCATCGACGAGGCGCGCCTGTCGATGCGCCTCAACCACCCGAACATCGTGCAGGTGTTCGACTTCCAGGAGACGCCGGAGGGGTTCCTCCTCTGCATGGAGTTCGTCGAGGGCCTGGACCTGGGCCGCCTCATGACCTCGGCGCGGGCCAAGGGCGTGCGGCTCCCACCGTGGGTCGGCGCCTACATCGTGATGGAGGCCGCGCGCGGCCTCCACTGCGCCCACGAACGCAAGGGCGAGGACGGCACGCCGCTCGAGATCGTCCACCGCGACGTCTCGCCGCAGAACGTGCTGCTCTCCTACGACGGCGGGGTGAAGGTGGCCGACTTCGGCATCGCCTCGGCCAAGAACCTCAGCGAAGAGGCGGGGGTCATCAAGGGCAAGTTCGCGTACATGTCGCCCGAGCAGGCGCGCGGCGAGCCCGTCGACCGGCGCACCGACATCTTCGCCCTCGGCATCGTGCTGCACGAGATCCTCACCGGTCGCGCGCTGCACGCCGGGCTGCAGGGCGAGGAGCTGCTCGCGGTGGTGCGCAAGGGCGAGATGGAGGCGCCGAGCCTGTGGGCCTCCGAGGTGCCGCCCGAGCTCGACGCCATCTGCGTCCGCGCCCTCGCCAAGCAGCGCGAGCAGCGGTTCGGCACCGCGCGCGACATGGCCGGCGCCATCGCGCGCGCCCTGCAGAAGCAGGACGATCTCGTCGACGCCGCCGCGGTCGAGGCCACCATCTCCCAGTTCTCGGCGCGCGAGATCACCTCGCCCGGTGACGAGCCGCAGGTGGCGCCGAGCGTCGGGCTCTCCGCGGGGCCGTCGGTCCTGGTCGACAACCCGCCGGTCGCCGAGCCCACCCCGGCGTTCGACACCGGCGCGGTGCTGGGTGGCCTCGCGTCGATGACCGCGGTCGCCGTGCCGGGCAAGGCCGACAAGCGAAGGGCCAGCGTGCCTCCGCCCGAGCGCAACAAGGTGCAGCGGGAGCTCCGCCACGTGGCCCTCGTGCACCTGTGCATGCACGGGCTCGACGAGCTCGCGATGGACCTCGGCGCCGGCGCCCTCGCCCAGGCCCGCGACGGCGCGCGCAAGATCCTCGAGGGCATCGCCTGGAAGCGCGGCGCGCGCTGGTCGTGGGACGAGGACGAGCGCACGGCCCGCGCGGTGGTCGGCCTCACCGCCGACCCGTCCGGCGCGCCGTTCGAGGCCGCGGCGCTCGCGCTCGACGTCCACGACGCCCTCGCCGACCTCTCCACCGACCTGCCGATCGGGCTCTCCGCGGCGGTCGGCATCGTGCGGGCGGTGGCGTCCGGCGAGCGCGACGAGGGCGGACACCTCCTCCGTCACCCGGTGCAAGGCTCCGCCGCCGCGCTCGGC
>CAZUZY010000615.1:0-3403 GCA_964624885.1 uncultured Polyangiales bacterium
ACCGCGGGTGCGCTCGCGGAGGCGCTGCGGAGCGGGGCCGGCCCGCTCTGCGTGGGCGTCGAGCCGTTCGACGTGTACCGCGGCAAGGGCGTGGCCGAGGGTCGCAAGTCGGTCGCGGTGCGGGTCACCTACCGCGATCCGGCGGGCACGCGCACGCTGACCGACGCCGAGGTCGACGAGCGGCAGAAGCAGGCCGTGTCCGCGACCGCCGCGCTCGGCGCGAACGCCCGGGGCTGAACCCCGCTCGAATCGCGGACGTCGAGCGGGCTCAGCTCGGGCTGGACGGGCGCCCGACACAGCGCCGGGCGACCTCGATGGCGTCGGGCTTCGACTCCGGATCGAGCCGCGCGGCGCGCTCGGCGCAGTCGAGCGCCTGCTCGTCGCACCCCATGCGCTCGAAGGTGCGCGCGAGGATGAGCAGCTGCGGTGCGTCGAGGTCGTCGGGCGCGCGCTGGTAGGTGTCGAGGTAGTCCTCGAGCGCGGCGGGCGGGATCGAATAGGGATTGCGACCGCTCACGGGGATCGAAAGTCTACCACGTCAAGCCTTGTTGCGCATGGCGGTGCGCGCTCTAGCACCCGACGATGGAGTCGGACGTCGAGCGCTTCGAGCGCGGCCTGAACCCCGCGCAACGCGAGGCGGTCGTGCACGGCGCGGGGCCGATGCTCGTGCTGGCCGGCGCCGGTTCCGGCAAGACGCGCGTGATCACCTTCCGCATCGCCCGCCTGCTGGCGCTCGGCGTGCCCCCCTCGGCGATCCTCGCGGTCACGTTCACCAACAAGGCCGCGGAGGAGATGCACGAGCGCATCGTGTCCATCGTCGGCCAGAAGCCCGCGCAGGGCCTCACGGTCTGCACGTTCCACGCGTTCGGGCTCGGCCTCCTGCAGCGCGAGAAGCGCTACCTCGGGTTCGGCGGCGGGTTCGCCATCTTCGACCAGTCCGACGCGCTCGGCACCATCCGCGAGATCATGCGCGGCCTGAACATCTACGACGGCCGCGGCAAGCCGAGCGGTGGTGACACCTCGAGCACGCGGCGCCTCGACGCGGGCGCGGTGGCGAGCCGCATCTCGCTCGCCAAGAACGCGTTCGAGACGGGCGAGACCATGCCCGACGGCGGCGACCTCGAGGGCGAGGCGGCGCTCTACCAGCAGGTCGCCAAGCTCGTGTATCCGAAATACGTGGCGGCCCTGCGCGGCTTCCACGCGGTCGACTTCGACGACCTCATCTGCGAGCCGGTGCGCCTGCTCGCGTCGTTCGCCGAGGTGCGCGAGCGGTGGCAGCGCAAGTTCCGTTACATCCTCGTCGACGAGTACCAGGACACCAACAAGGCCCAGCTCGAGTTCCTGCGCCTGGTGGTGGGCGAGGCCCCGAACCTCACGGTGGTCGGCGACGACGACCAGTCGATCTACGGGTGGCGCGGCGCCGACGTGCGCAACATCCTCTCGTTCGACGACCACTTCCCCGGTGCCAAGATCGTCAAGCTCGAGCAGAACTACCGGTCGCGCCAGCCCGTGCTCGAGGCGGCCAATGCGGTCATCGCGGCCATGCCGGCCAAGAAGTTCAAGAAGAGCCTGTTCACCGAGCGGGCCGGGGGCGATCTGCTGCAGCTCGTCACCTGCGCGCTTCCCGAGGTGGAGGCCTCGTTCGTCGGCGCCGAGATCGAGCGTCTGATCCGCGAGGGCCGGAACCCGGCCGAGATCTCGGTGATGTACCGGTCGAACAACCAGGCGGCCGCCATCGAAGAGGCGCTCCGCGAGCGCAGCATCGCGTACACGATGATCGGCGGGCAGGCGTTCTTCGACCGCAAGGAGGTCAAGGACCTGCTCTCGTACCTGCGCCTCGCGGTGCACCCCAACGACGAGATCGCGCTCCGCCGCATCCTCAACTACCCGACCCGCGGCATCGGCGACACGGCCCTGCAGCGGCTCGAGGCCTGGGCCATCGCCAAGGACCAGCCCCTGCTGCGCGCGGTGCAGCGCGCCTCCGACATCGAGGGCCTGTCCTCGGCAGCCAAGGCCGGGTGCGCGGCACTGTCCGAGGTGCTGGCCGAGGCGCGCACGAGCCTCGCGGCGGGCAAGCCGGCGTCGGCGGTCGCGCGCCACCTGGCCGAGTCCATCAAGCTCAAGGACGACCTCTCGGCCGGGGCGCCCACCGGCTCGGCCGCCGAGAAGCGTTGGGCCAACGTCGAGAACCTCTTCCGCTCGTTCGATCGCTGGCAGAAGCGCGTCGAGGAGACCGCGTGGGACGCGACCGCCGCGCGCACCCCGGGCTTCGCCGAGCTCCTGCACCGGCTCACCCTGCGCTTCGCCGACGAGGAAGAGGCGGCCGGCGCCACGGTCACGCTCACCACGCTGCACGGCGCCAAGGGCCTCGAGTACGAGGTGGTGTTCCTCATCGGCCTTGAGGAGGGCATCCTCCCGCACAAGCGGTCGGTGAACCCCAACGCCAACGAGGTGGTCGAGTTCCGCACCGACGACGAGACGGGCGTGGCCTCGGTGGTCGACGACGCCATCGACGAGGAACGCCGCCTCTTCTACGTCGGGGTGACGCGGGCCAAGGAGCGTCTGTACCTGTGTCGCGCGCGCGCGCGGTCGATCCGCGGTCAGCCCCAGCCGCGCACCCCGAGCCGGTTCCTCGCCGACGTGCCCCGCGAGCTGTGCGAGCTGCGCGAGGTGGAGGAGGTGCAACGGCTGAGCACCGCGGTGATCCGCGAGAAGACGGCCAAGGCGCTCGCCAACCTGCCGTCGCGCCCGAAGTTCTAGCGGGGCTGCTCCCGGCGGCGTGATCGGCTACGAGCCCCGTATGTCCAAGAGGCTCGAGGCCATCCAGAAGATGCTCGCGGCGGGCAACCGCGATCCATTCACCCTCTATGCACACGCGATGGAGCTCAAGTCGCTGGGGCGCCTCGACGAGTCGCTCGCCGCCTTCGAGGGGCTCCGCAAGGAGCACCCGGCGTACGTCCCGCAGTTCCTCCTCGCAGGGGGCGTGTGCGAGTCGCTGTCGCGCAACACGGACGCCATCGCCTGGTACGAGGCGGGGCTCGTGGTCGCCGAGAAGGCCCGCGACGAGCACGCCACCTCCGAGCTCGGCGCGGCGCGCGCGGCGCTCCTCGCCCGCATGGAGTGATCAGGAGAGCGTGCCGAGCGTGACCAGCTGGTGGCGGGTGCGGGTCATGGCCACGTAGAGCATGCGTCGGGCCGCGGGCGTGCGGTCGTAGTCGCCGACGTCCGGCAGCACGACGAAGTCGAACTCGAGGCCGCGCACCTGGTCGACGGTCGCGAGGACCGGTCCTCTCTTGGGGAACCGCCCCTCGCGGCAGGTGGGGACCACGGTGTCGAGGCGCGCCGCGAAGGCCTCGAGCGCCGGCGCGTCGCGCGCGAGGACGGCGACGGTGGCGGTGGGGTC
>CAZUZY010000616.1:0-3403 GCA_964624885.1 uncultured Polyangiales bacterium
GCCGCCGCGCGGCGCCGAACGACGCCACCAGCGCGCGCTCGAGCGCCGAGAGATCCTCCAGCGCGTCGCCCGCGTCGTAGGCATCGATCGGCGCCATCCCGCGACCGATCACCGCGGCTCCTCCACGTCGAGGCCCACCATGCGCATGAGGCGCAGCGCGTTGGACGAGGTCACCGGGCCCTCGCGCAGCACGTAGTCGAAGGTCATGGTGTCGCCGTCGACCTGCTCACGGAAGTGCACGTTGCGCACGTGCCCCTGCGCCTCACCCTCGAGGGCCGCGAGGTCGAGGTCGTGGGTGGAGACCGCGCCGCACCCCCGACAGCGCACGAGGTGGTGCACGATCGCGCGCGCCCCGATGTGCCGCTCGCGAGAGTTGGTGCCGTGCAGGATCTCGTCGAGCAGGAACAGCACCGGCGGTCGCGCCGGCTCGGCGGTCGCCGCGTCGGCCGCGTCGACCACGGCCTTCAGCCGGCGGAGCTCGGCGAAGAAGTGCGACACACCGTCGTCGAGCGAGTCGCGGATGCGCATGCTGGTGCGCACGTCGAAGGGGGAGGTCACGAGGCGCTTGGCGCGGACGGGAGCGCCGGCCAGGGCCAGCACCACGTTGGCTCCGAGCGCCCGCAGCAGCGTGCTCTTCCCCGACATGTTGGAGCCGGTGACGAGGAGCACCGTGCCGGCGCCGTCCATCGTCACCGAGTTGCGGACCGCCTTGTCGGGCGCGATCAGAGGGTGCGCGAGCTCCTCGGCCAAGAGGTGGGGCGGCCCCTCGTCGAGGATCTCGGGGAACACGTCGTCGGGGCGCTCGAACGCGCGGGTGCCGAGGGCCGCGTGCGCCTCGATGCGAGCCAGCTCGGCGAGGCGCCCGCGCAGGTCTGCGCCGACCGTGGACCGGAACGCCTCGCAGGCGAGGGCGCAGGAGAGATCCCAGGAGAGGAGCGGCCCGATGAACAACCGGAACACCTCGTTCCGCCGCGCGTCGACGAACGAGGCGATCCGCGAGAGCCGCGCGATGGCCGCCGAGGTCCTCGGTCCCGGAAGGAGGCCCCCCTCCTCGACGACGGCGAACATCCGCGCGTACCGGGCCAGGTCGAGGTGGTGGTCGGAGACGGCGTTGATGGCCGCGTTGACCGCCACCCGGTGCCGCGCCTGCAGCGCGAGCTGCAGGAGCAGCGGAGCCACCCACGCGGCTCGCGGCAGGAAGGTGAGCGCGCTGCCGAAGAAGAGCAGCGTGAGCGTGCACGCTGGCAACAACAGCGCGAACCCGCGGAACGCGAGGCTCTTCGGGAGGTGCAGCGACGGCCCCTCGATCCACGCGAGAAGCGGCTCGATCGACGGCGGCTCCTTGGCGAGCCGGGCCCCCTCCGCCCACAGCGCCTCGCGCAGATCGCTCCGCTCGGCGAGTCGTCGGGCCTGCTCCTGGCGCGCGCGGACCTCGGCCGGCGGGCTCGGCGACAGCAGCCAACCCGCGAGCAGGGCGCGCGCGGGCGAGGTGCGGGTGGTGTCGAGAGAAGCCAGCAAGGAGCGCGGTCCGAGGACATCGAGGTCGCCCAGATAAGCGTGCGTGTCGTCGACCGTCGGCACGCCGGCGGTCACCGACTCGTAGCGGTTGTCGAGGCGAGCGAGCCCTTGCTCGGCCCAGGCCACCACGCGTCGGGCGTAGGACTCGGCATCGACGACGCGCTCGTGGAGCACCGCGAGCACGACGAACACCAAGAGCAGAAGAGCGGCCGCGACGAACGCGCGACCTTCGCCACGCAGCGCGACGACGAGCGCACCCCCGAACAGCAGGAACACCACGACGCGCGCGGTGGAGTAGCCGCGTGACCTCCGGCCTTGCCGCTCGGCCTCGGCAGCGGCCGCGGTGCGACGCGAACGGTAGTGCAGAGCCGCGGTCATGCCCGTCAGGTAGCCTGGCCGATCCGCCAAGGCCAGCCCTTCCGCCGCCCGGCCTCCCGCGGCATGGCTCCCCGATGGAGCTCACCGTCGGCGGCCGACCGATCCACGTGGACGCCCGCGGAGAGCGCGGCCCCGCCGTCGTGCTGGTCCACGCGTCGGGCATGGCCGGGCGACAGTTCCGCGCGC
The DNA here is from genome assembly GCA_964624885.1 of uncultured Polyangiales bacterium. Taxonomy (GTDB): domain Bacteria; phylum Myxococcota_A; class Polyangia; order Polyangiales; family JADJMO01; genus JADJMO01. The sequence continues at coordinate 2,083 of CAZUZY010000616.1, forward strand.
TCGTCGAGCAGCTCTCGACCGACCACCGCGTGTTCGCGCCCGATCTCGTCGGCTACGGGCGCAACGCTGTCTGGCGCGAAGACCCACTCCGCCCCGGCTTCGACCCGCGGGAAGACGAGGACGTCGTCTGCGCCGTCGCCGCGGCCGCGGGCCCCGAGGTCTCGCTCGTCGGCCACTCCTACGGCGGATGGCTCGCGCTGCGGGCTGCCGCGCGCGTGCACCCGCGGGCGCTGGTCCTGTTCGAGCCGGTCGCGTTCGGCGTGCTCTACAGTCCGCCCGATCCCGCGCTCTCGGATCTGGCCGCGCTCGACGCCGCGGGCGACTTCTTCGCGCCGACGCTCGTCGGCACCGCCCCCTGGTGCGAGCGCTTCGTCGACTGGTGGGGCGGCACCGGGACCTTCGCGCGGATGGGTCCCGTCATGCAGGCCATGTTCGTGCAGCGCGCGGTGAAGACCTTCCACGAGGTGCACGCGGTCTCCTCCGATCGCGCGCCGCTCGCCGCGTACCCACCGGGGCCCCGTGCCCTCCTGCTCCACGGCACCGAGACACGCCGGGCGGCCGCGCGCGTCACCGCGCTCCTCGCCGAGCACCTCGACGGACGGCTGGAGGTGTTCGCGGGCGCCGGGCACATGGCGCCGCTCACCCACGCCGACGAGTTCGCGACCCGCGTCGCGGCGTTCCTCCGCGCCTGATCGCGCCGTCTCAGGGCGCAGGGCACTGCGCGTCGATCGCCGTGAAGGTGGCGGCGTACTCGGCCTTCAGGGCGGCCGCGGAGGCGAGGTTGCCGCGGGCCAGCGGGCACTTCTTCTGCAGCGAGGCGAGCGCGGCGCGGGCCAGCGCGCCCTCGGGTGCGAGGAACGGTCCCCGCGCTTCGTCGGTCACCGACAGCGCCGGGAGCAGCTTCTTCTTGTTCGTGCACGCGAGCGCGACGTCGAGGCGGAAACGGGGGGTCGTGAGGTCGGCGTCGGCGAGGGCCACGCCACCCGCGCAGAGCACGGCGGGTCGGGTCGTGGCGAGTCGTGTGCCGACGGCGAGGAGCGTGGGCCCGTCCGTACACGCCACCGCCTTGCGCGGCGCCGCGCACGAGAGGAGCAGCGCCTCGGCGACGTCGCCCCAGCCCTCCTCCGGCCCGGCGAGGCCCATCGCGCGCGCGAGGTGGGGGGTCGTCGCCCGCGGGTCGACCGCCGCCTCGACCGTCGTGAGGAGCACGGCCGCGAGGAGCTTGGCCGCGTCGGCGCGCGCGCTGCCCGTCGAGGCCTCGATCAGCGCGAGCACCAGGCTCGGCTCCCGCGAGAGGGTCGGCCCCGCGAGCAGCGCGGGG
>CAZUZY010000617.1:0-3396 GCA_964624885.1 uncultured Polyangiales bacterium
GGCGCTCGCCGGCTCCGTGCGGCTCACGCGGGCCGAGGCGCGCGCCGCGCTCGAGGCCGGGGGCATCGGCACCGAGGGTCAGCGCGGCTACCACCTGCTCGGCTACGCGGCCCACCGCGGGGTCGTCTGCGTCGGCCCGAACCGCGGCAAGGAGCAGACGTTCGCGCTGCTCGCGGACTGCGCGCCCCACCCGCGCGACCCCACGGGCGACGAGGCGCTCGCGCTGCTCGCGACCCGCTACTTCCAGAGCCACGGCCCGGCGAGCCTCGCGGACTTCGTCGGCTGGACGGGGCTGACCACGACCGACGCGCGCCGCGCGATCGTGATCGCGACGCCGACCCTGGTCGAGGTGGACCACCAGGGCACTGCGATGTGGCTGTCGCCGCTCGTCCGCGACGCGCCGACGAGCACGCCGACCTACCACGCGCTCCCGGGCTTCGACGAGCTGGTGCTCGGGCTCAAGGACCGCTCGCTGGTCGTGCCCGAGGGCGGCATGGACCGGGTCGTGCCCGGTGGAAACGGGGTGTTCCGCGCGACGATGGTCGACGACGGACGGGTGTTCGGCACGTGGACCCGCGCCGTGAAGAAGCGCGCCGTCGCGATCGAGGCCGAGCCGTTCACCACGCCGAGCCGCGCGCAGCGCGCGGGCTTCGAGCAGGCGTGCAGCGCCTACGGACGGTTCCTCGGCCGGCCAGCGACCGTCACCTGGCGCTGATCCGCGCGGGGATCAGGTCGAGGCGAACCAGATGAACGTGAAGAAGCCGCCGAGCACGACGACGGCGACCATCATGAGCTTGGGGACCGACCAGTCCCCCTCGTTGGCGGGGACGTACTTGCTGGGCGAAGTCGACATGCGCCCGAGGAGTTGGCGTGTCCGGCCGCCGGGGTCAACCCCCTCCCCCTTGCGTTCTGCGTTCTGAGAATGCAGAATGCTCGACATGGAGCTGGGCACCACCGAGCCGACGACGCGGGACACGCCGTTCTCTGCCCGTGAACAGGCCATCGTCACGGCCCTCGCGGCCGCGGCCATGCCCGCCCACGGTGGCCTCGAGGGGGGAGGCCCCGCGACCCTCACCCGGCTCACCCACTTCCTGCGCGGCACGCCGCGGGAGTTCGCCGACGGGCTGCGCGCGCTCCTGTGGATGGTCGAGCTCGCGCCGCTCCCCACCCGCGCGCGGCGCTTCACGTCGCTGTCGCGCGACGACGCCGAGTCGTTCCTCGACGCGTGGGTCAACGGTCGCCTGCACCTCCAGCGCTCGGCCCTGCGCGCGCTGCTCACCCCGATCAAGTACGCGCACTTCGACGCACCTCACATGTTCGAGCACGTGGGCTGCCGCTACCGCGTCGACGCCGTGCGCGACGAGCAGCCGCGCTGGCTCGGTCAGGTCGTCGACGGCCGCACCGAGGGCGACGCGCGCGACGAGACCCTCGAGCTCGAGGCCGAGGTGGTGGTGATCGGCACCGGCGCGGGCGGCGCAGCCGCGGCCTACGCGCTCGCCCGCCGCGGCCACGCGGTGCTGCTGCTCGAGGAGGGCGACTACCACCGCCGCGGCAGCTTCACGGGCCGCGCGCCCGACATGACCAAGCTGCTGTACCGCGACATGGGGCTCACCGTCGCCCTCGGCAACGCGGGTATCCCGGTGTTCGCGGGGCGCGCGGTCGGTGGCTCCACCGTCATCAACAGCGGCACGTGTTACCGCCTCTCCGAGCGCGTCTTCACCCGGTGGCGCTCGCGCTACGGCCTCGGCGAGCTGTCGAGCGCCTCGATGGACCCCTACTACTCCGAGGTGGAGGAGATGCTCGGCGTCGCCCCCGCGGAGTTCTCGCTCACCGGCGGCGTCGGTCGGGTGGTCGAGCGTGGTGCGCGCAAGCTCGGCCTCTTGCACCACAAGCCGCTGACCCGCAACGCGCCCGGGTGCGACGGCCAGGGCATCTGCTGCTTCGGCTGCCCCACCGGCGCCAAGCGCTCGACCGACGTCAGCTACGTGCCCGCGGCCCTCGAGCGCGGCGCGCAGCTCGTCACCGCGGCCAAGGTCGAGGCGGTCGAGGTGGTGGCCGGTCGTGCGCGCGGTGTCCGCGGCACGCTCGGCTCCGGGCGCAAGTTCAAGGTGAAGGCGGCGGCGGTGATCGTGGCGGGCGGCACGCTCTGCACGCCGGGCCTCCTGCAGCGCTCGGGGCTCTCGCACCCGATGATCGGCAAGAACCTCTCCATCCACCCCGCCACCAAGGTGTGCGCGCTGTTCGACGAGGTGGTCGACCAGTCGCGCGGCATCCCGCAGGGCTACTGCGTGGAGGACCTCGCCGACCAGGGCATCATGCTCGAGGGCGGATCCACCCCGCTCGACGTGATGTCGATGGGCGTGCCGTTCGTCGGTCGCCGCTACATGGACGTGATGGCCGATTTCCCCCACCTCGCCACGTTCGGCCTGATGGTGCAGGACACCGCGCGCGGCGCCGTGCGCACGGTCGGCAAGCGCCTCCTCATCACCTACGACATGAACGCCCACGACCTCGAGCGCATGCGCCGCGGGGTGGTCGAGGTGTGCAAGATCTTCCGCGCCGCGGGTGCGCGCCGCGTGCTGCCGTTCGTCGCCGGGCGCCACGAGATCCGCGACGACGCCGACCTCGAGGCCCTGGCCACGCGCCCGCTCCGCGCGGGCGACGTGGAGATCACCGCCTACCACCCGCTCGGCACCGCCCGCATCGGCACCGACCCCGAGCGGAGCGTGTGCGGCCCCGACCACGAGACCCACGAGTGCGCCGGCCTCTACGTGATGGACGGCGCGGCCCTGCCGTCGAGCCTCGGCGTGAACCCGCAGATGACCATCATGGCGATGGCGCTCCGCGCGAGCGAGCGCCTGTCCGCGACGCTGTAGTCTTCCGCGCATGCGGCGCGCGGTCCTCCTGTTCGACATCGACGGCACCCTGCTCACGTTCCGCGGGCCTTCGCCGGGGCCGGGGCGCACCGCGATGGCGCGCGCTTCGATCGATCTGTTCGGCGCCGATCACACGGCGGGGCTGCGCTTCGCCGGGGGCACCGATCTCTCGCTCGCCCGCGCGATCGCGACGGCGGCCCGTGTCTCGGCGCTGGACGAGGCGCGCCGCGCGCTCCTCGCCCGCTACACCGAGCACCTCGAGGAGGAGCTGTCGCGTCGCCCGTACGTGCCGCTCGGCGACGTGGCCGGGACGGTGGCCTGGGCGAAGGGCGCGGGGCACCGGGTCTCGCTCGCCACCGGCAACCTGCGCGAGGGCGCCGCGATCAAGCTGCGGTCGGCCGGACTGCTCGCGCTCTTCCCGCTCGAGGGCGGCGGGTACGGCGGCGACCACGAGGCGCGCGCCGACTTCGTGCGGGCGGCGATCGACGCCGCGGCGGGGCACGGCGAGCCCATCGTGGTG
>CAZUZY010000618.1:0-3394 GCA_964624885.1 uncultured Polyangiales bacterium
GGGCCCCCCGCACGCTGCCGAAGAGGAGGCGGGGCACGCGCGCGTCTTCTCCCCGCGTCGCGCGGTGGGCGAGCAGGGGCACGAGGGCGAGGGCGGCGAGGAACGCGGGCCGCTCCCAGCGCAGCGCGGACAGCTCGCCCCACAGGCGGACGACCGCGGCCACGAGCCCGAGGCCGAGGGCCGCGAGGAACGCGACGAACGCGACGAAGATGCGCCGGCCGGTCATCGATCGTCCCGCACGAAGGGGGCCAGGGTCGAGGAGGCGGCGGTGGCCCGCACGAGCTTCTCGGCGCGCTGGGCGACGACGAGGGCCTCCTCGCGATCGGGGCGCATCCCGGCGAACTTCACCAGATCGCACGCCTCGAGCAGTGCCCGCAGATCGTCCCGCGGCAGCGAGAAGGAAGGCACGCGCGACACCCGCGCGAGGATCTCGTCGGTGGTCATCTCGAGGCCGTCGAACGAGAACGTGGCCCCGAGGTGCTCGCGGAGCGCGTCGGACACGCGGTCGTAGTACGCCTTGGTCTCGACCTCTCCGCGCTCGAGGTCGGCGCGGGCCGCGGCGATGGCGGCGAGCGCCTTCTTCCACGAGGGCTCGGGCGGCGGCGGAGGAGGCTCGGGCTTCGGTCGCGCGCGCCACCACACGACGAACAGCGCCACCGCGACGCCGACCAGGAGCGCCGCGAGCGCCCAGGTCGCGATGGTCTGGAGGCGTTCGTCACGGGTGACCTGCGGGCGCGCGGGCGGGTTCTCGCGGACCTGCGGGTCCGGGGTCTCGGCGATCGGCTGATCGATCGAGATCTCTCGTGGGGTGGTGCACACCGCGAGCTCACCGCCACCGCGGCGCAGGACCACCACGCGTACCGCGGGCAGCGTGAACGTCTTGCGCGGGGTCGAGGTGGAGAGCACGACGAACGGCACCTCGAGCGCCGTGGTCGCGTGGGCCGGGTCGCCGGGCACCGGCGCGCTCTTGGGCGGCGCGCCCTTGCCGAACGTGCCGTCGTCGGCGACGCGCACCTCCCCCTGGACCAGCCGCGGCAGGTCACCGGGCAGCGTCACGGTCTCGCCGGCGCCGTGCCGCACCACGATCTCGAGCGGCACGAGCTCTCCGGCGCGCGCGTGGGCGGGAGCCTTGACCGCGACGGTCGGCCGCTCGACGCCGGTCGGCACCGACTCGACGCAGGCGGCTTCGACGCCGGTCTCCGGAGCGCCCGCGTCCACGTTCACGCCCTCCGCCTGCGGGCGCGCCGCGCGAACAGCTCACGGATGGGGTTCACGTAGGAGCCGTCGGTGCGCACGATCACGTGGTCGATGCCGAGCTTCTGGAAGGTCTGGCGCAGGGCCTTCTGCCGCGCGTCGCTCGCGGCACCGAGGGCGGCGCGCACCCGCGGGTCGCTGGTGTCGACCACCACGTCCTCGCCCGTCTCGAGGTCTTCGACCGTGAGGAGGCCGAGATCGGGCAGGGCGCCGTCGCGCGGGTCGCGGAGCTCGACCGCCACGACATCGTGCTTCTGCGCCGTGAGCGCGAGGGCCTTCTCGAACGCCTGCCGCCGGCGGGTGCCCTCGACGAAGAAGTCGCTGACCACGAACGCGACCGAGCGCCGCTTGCTCAGGCGCCCGAGGGTCTCGAGGCCGAGCGCGAGATCGGTCCCGCGGCCGGTGGGCTCGCCGGCCAGCACCTCCCGCGCCACGCGGAGCACGTGCTTCTCGCCCTTGCGCGGCGGCACGAGCTTCTCGATCCGATCGCTCACCGTGACGAGCCCCACGCGGTCGCCGCCCTTGATCGCGGAGAACGCGAGCAGCGCCGACACCTCCGCCGCCAGGCGCGCCTTGGTGGCCCGCTTGGTGCCGAACCGGCCGCTGGCCGAGGCGTCGACCAGCAGCATCACGGTCATCTCGCGCTCTTCGGTGAACAGCTTCACGAAGGGCTCGCCCATGCGGGCCGAGACGTTCCAGTCGATGGTGCGGACGTCGTCGCCGAGCTGATAGGGCCGCACCTCGCGGAACACGATGCCCTGCCCGCGGAACACGCTCTGGTAGTTGCCGGCGAGCGCGTGCGTGGCCAGACGCGAGGTGTGGATCTCGATCTGGCGCAGCGCGGCGAGCAGCTCGCGGGGGATCATCTTGGACTCGAAGTCAGGGGACCTCGACGACCTCGAACACGCGCTTGACCACCTGGTCGGCGGTCATGCGCTCGGCCTCGGCCTCGTAGGTGAGCACGATGCGGTGGCGCAGCACGTCGGGCCCGACCTCTTTCACGTCCTCGGGCGTGACGTAGCCGCGGTGGGCGAGGAACGCGCGCGCGCGGGCGGCGAGGTTCAGCGCGATGGAGGCGCGGGGGCTCGCGCCGTACTCGACCAGGCCCTCGAGCTCGCGGAGGCCGTGCTTGGCCGGGGCGCGCGTGGCGTGGACGACGTCGACGATGTAGTCCTTCACCTTGTCGTCGACGTACATCTGCTCGACGGTGCGGCGCGCGCTGGAGAGCTCCTCGGGGGTGCACACAGGCCGGATCTCGGGCGTGACCGTCCCGGTCATGCGGTCCATGATCTGCCGCTCCTCGTCGCGCGTCGGGTAGTCGACGAGCACGCGCATCATGAAGCGATCGACCTGCGCCTCGGGCAGGGGGTAGGTGCCCTCTTGCTCGATCGGGTTCTGGGTGGCGAGGACGATGAACGGGTTCGGCAGCGGGTGGGTGCCGTCGCCGATGGTGACCTGCCGCTCCTGCATGGCCTCGAGGAGCGCGCTCTGCACCTTGGCCGGGGCGCGGTTGATCTCGTCGGCGAGCACGAGGTTCGCGAAGATGGGCCCGAGCTTGCTGCGGAACTCGCCCGTGCGCTGGTCGTAGATCACGGTGCCGACGAGGTCGGCGGGCAGCAGGTCGGGGGTGAACTGCACGCGGGCGAACTTGGCGTCGACCGCGCGACAGAGGGTGCGCACGGTCAGCGTCTTGGCGAGCCCCGGCACCCCCTCGAGGAGCACGTGGCCACCGGTGAGCAGCCCGATGAGGATGCGCTCGACCATGTGGTCCTGGCCGACGATGACCTTGGAGACCTCGCTGGTGACGCGATCGGCGAAGGCGCTCTCCTTCGCGACCAGCTCGTTGAGGGCTCGGATGTCGAAGCTCATGGTGCGTCTGCGTGTGTAGTCCGGACCGCCGAACCCCCGCAAGAGCGGGTTTGTTCCGGGTGCCGCGGCCCCGGCACGGGGGAACCGGGCGCCGGTTTCGGGAACAACCGGGTCTCGGACGTGTCAGGATCCATCGATGCAGCCCTTGTCGCGGCTCCTCCCGGTCACCCCGCTCCTCGGGCTCGGGCTCCTCGGGCTCGTCGGGCTCGTCGGCTGCGGTGGCGCCGGCGCCCGCGCCCCCGTCGTGGCCGGCAGCGGCGGCACCTCGGCC
>CAZUZY010000619.1:0-3368 GCA_964624885.1 uncultured Polyangiales bacterium
GCGCACCTTCGCCGCCGCCTTCCGCCGCGCGTTCGCCTGACCCGCATGGATGGCCCACGAGGAGGGCCAGAGAACTGGGCCCACGGTCCGCACCTCGCGTACGGCACGGCCATGCGTCGTCTGTTCGCGACCAGCGCGGCCTCGGGCCTCTTCTTCTGCGGCGTCGTCGCCATCGTCGGCGAGTCGGGCGCCAAGTCGTCGTACGACTCGCCCTACTCGTATCCGCAGACCTGGAACACGGCGCTCCGCCTGGTGCGGGTCGACCTCGGCTACAAGATCGTCGAGAAGGACGAGCAGGCCGGGTACATCCTGTTCGAGTACGGCGACAAGGGGGGCACGTCGTCGCTCGAGCTGCTCAAGACCGCCAACGGCGTGCGGGTGGTCTGCCAGATGCCCAAGTACCCGAGCTACCACGAGGTGGTGGTGCTCGACCGGCTCACCAAGAAGCTCAAGGAAGAGCACGGGAACCCGCCGGAGAAGCCCAAGCCGAACCCCGACACGGGCTTGTCCGACGCGGCGGACGCGACCGGCGACTGAACCCGACCCTACCCCTCGTGCACGATCGTGCGCAGCGCCTCCACGTCGCGCCGCTCGCCGAGCACGATGAGGGTCATGCCCGCCGACAGTTGGCTGTCGGGCCCCGGGTTGTAGTGGAAGGCGCCGTTCTTCTCGCGCGTGGCCACGACGAGGGCGTTGGTGCGCGGACGGATGGGGGCATCCCGCAGGCGGGCGCCGACGAGGCGTGACTCGCTCGGGATGACGATCTCCTCGAGGCGCAGGGCGTGGTCGGTGCGGTGCATCTGGTCGAGGAACTCGACCACCTCGGGGCGCACCAGCTCCGAGGCCATCCGACGACCGCCGATCGTGTTCGGGCTGACGACCGCGCTGGCCCCGGCCCGCCGCAGCTTGGCCTCCGCCTCCAGGTTGACCGCCTTGGCGACGATGCGCGCGGCGGGGTTCAGGGAGCGCGCGGAGAGGGTGACGTAGAGGTTGTCCGCGTCGTCGGTCAGCGCCGCCACGACCCCCCCTGCCCGGTCGACGCCCGCCGCGAGCAGCGCGTGGTCGTGGGTGGCGTTGCCCGACACGTAGCGCATCTCGCCCGCGCACAGCTCGTCGGAGAGCTCCTTGAGGCGGTGCTCGTCGCGGTCGATGACCACGAACGGGCGACCGATCGCCCGGAGCTCCTCGATGACGTAGCGCCCGGTGGAACCACACCCCGCGATGACCACGTGCCCACTCATCTTCTCGATGAGCTTCTGCATTCTACTCCTCCGAAATGCCTCGCCGATTGCGCCCTCGACGAGCAGGGCGGTGATGTTCGCCTGGGCGAAGGCGACCGCGCCGACGCCGAGCATGATGACCACGACCGTGAAGCCCCGTGCGGACGGCACGGTGTCGGTGCCCGGCAGCTCGCTGAAGCCCACGGTGAAGATGGTGATCGCGGTCTGGTAGAAGCACTCGAAGAAGCTCCACCGCCCGTGCCCGATCCGATGGAGCCCGACCGCGCCGACGCACCACACCGAGAGGAGGAAGAGGGCGGCTCCTGCGAGGCGTGACTGCCGCGGCGAAGACGCCCGATGCTCCATGACGAACGGAGGGTAACCCAGCCGGGGCGCGGCGGATCGCGTAGCCACGTTCGCGTCGCGAGCGCGAAGGCGGCTACGCGCATCGCGATCGCGATGCCAGGGCGGCGCACTGCGTCGACCGCGGAAGGTCGCGAAACCAGGGCTCGACGCATTTGGTCATGGCGGTGCGTCACGGGCGGGCAAGCTCGGCACGGGCCGTGCTGAACGAGTGCACATGTCGACGGAAGCACGCGTGGAGGAGCGGGACGCGCAGCGAGCTCGTGAGCTGGTGGCCAAGACCATCTACCGCGATCTCACCGAGGGTGGGTTCGACGAGCGCGACGTGATGGCGGTGGCGGGTGAGCTGCTGTCGCTGGTCGCGTCGGGTGTGCGCGCGCGTCGCGTTGACTGAGCTGCGCCGCCCGGTGCAGGGTCGACGCAGTCCGCCACGACCGCAGGTTCTCCTACACGTCGGGCCATACCTCCCCTCGAGGCGTGCGGCTTCGCACCCACGATCGCCCGCGCGCATGGCCGTTGTGCCCACCCACCACTTCCTTGACCGTGACGACGCAGATCGGTAGCGTTTTTCTTGCGCCATTTCGCGCGAGTGGCTCTCGTTGCGCCCCGCTGGTCGGGTCGTGACCGAGCACTCCGTCTTTTCCACCGGAGCGTCAGGGACAACACGTCGTGGCCATCGACAAGGAGAAGACGCTCCAAGCCGCGCAGAAGGCGATCGAGAAGAAGAAGTACGACCTCGCCATCGAGGAGTACCGAAAGCTCGCGGCCGCTGAACGCAGCGACCCGCGCTGGCTCCTCAAGATCGGCGACACGCAGCAGAAGAAGGGCGACATCCTCGGGGCCATCGGCACCTACGAGGAGGTCGCGAAGTTCTACTCCGCGCAGGGCTTCCACCTCAAGGCGGTGGCCGTCTACAACACGGTCCGCGACCTGCTCTCGAAGCAGCCCGCCACGGTCCAGACCAAGTACGCCCACGTCCCCGTCCGGCTCGCCGAGCTCTACGAGAAGCTCCAGCTCACCTCGGACGCGCTCGCCACCTGGGACATGATCGCCGACCGCTTCCAGAAGGAAGGGCGCGAGCGGGAGGCGGTCGAGGTCTACAAGCGGATCGTCTCGCTCGATCCTTCGAACCCCCTCGCCCACCTGCGGCTCGCCGAGGCGTTCTCCCGCATCAAGGACACCGACGGCGCGATCGCGGAGTTCGCGGCGACCGCCGAGCAGCTGACCGCGCAGAACCGCGTCGACGATGCGCTCAAGGTCTACGAGCGCCTGCTCCACCACCGGCAAGAGCCGCGCTACGCGCGCCCGGCGGCCGAGCTCTACCTCGCGCGGGGAGGACCGAACGACGGCGTCGCGGCGATCGCCAAGATCCAGGTCTGCCTCAAGAGCGACCCCAAGTCGGTCGAGCTCATCGCGCTCCTCGCGCGCGGCTTCGTGGCCATCGGCCAGAACGACAAGGCCGTCACGATCTACAAGGAGGCCGCGCGCCTCGCCGGCGAGCAGCAGAAGACCGACCTCCGCAAGGACATCGTCAAGCGGCTGCAGCACATCGCCCCTCAGGACGACGGGGTCAAGGCGCTGGCCTACGAGGTGCTGCAGGGTGGCAAGGCCGCGCAGCCGCTGCCACCGCGCGACCCCGTCGCCGGGCGCCCCGACACGCAGCGGGTGGAGTCCGCCGAGGCTTCGCGCCAGGCGGAGGCCGCGCGCCAGGAGGCCGCGCGTCAGGCCGAAGCGACACGCCAAGCCGAGGGGGCACGCCAGGCCGAGGCGGCGCGCCAGGCGGAG
>CAZUZY010000620.1:0-3356 GCA_964624885.1 uncultured Polyangiales bacterium
CGGCGAGGGCGTGGCCGCGGCCGCGAGCCGCAGATCGAGCATGCTCGCGTGCTCGGCGCGCGCGAAGGCCGCGAGCAGTCGCGCCCGCCGCCGCGGAGACCCGAGCGTGAACGGCGCGAGCAGCGACGCGAGCTTCACATGCACAGGCTCACCCCCTTGGAGGTCTCGGTGCACGTGCCGGCCTTGCAGACCGGCTTGCTCTCCGTGCAGGTCTGGAAGCACCGGTGCAGTTTGCCACCGTTCCCCTGGCCGGGCAGGCACTTCGGCTTGGCGCTCGAAAGGCCCTGCTGGCAGGCGAGGAGCTTCTTGCAGTCCTTGAGGTAGGTGCGCAGGCAGTCGTAGTCGGGCGCGCCGACCGGCGCTGGGGACCCCTCGGCCTTGGCGCACGCCTCGAGCTTGGCGAGCCCCACGGGCCGGGGCGGCGGCTCGTCGGGGGGCTGCGGGTCGGGCAGCGCGAGGCGGGCGAACACGGCCTTCGCGAGCGCCGCGTGGCCCTTCGGTGTCATGTGCAGGTCGCCGTCGAGGAACGCCCCGGGTTCGGCGGCGGCGAGCGGCGCGGTCGCGTCCACCGAGGCGATGCCGAGCTTGGTCGCCGTCTGGACCAGATCGCGCAGCAAGATCATCGTCGGCTGCGTGTCCTCGACCCCCACCCCGTACTTGGCGAACTCGGTCGGGGAGACCTGCACGTCGAGCGGCAACGCGACCACGACGAGCCGCGCCTTGTGGGCGGCGCAGCTCTTCTTGGCCTTCTCGAGCCACGGGGCGAGCGGCGAGGCGGCGGTGAGGAACCGGAGCGGCAGCGCACGCAGCGACGCGATCCGCTTCTCGAGGCGCGCGCGCTCCTCGAAGGTGGCGAGGATCGCCTTGGACTCCTCGGCGTCCGCGGCCTCCTCGGCGCGCTTGCGGATGATCTCCTCCACGCGCGCGCGGATCTTGGCGCCGGCCGTGAGCTCCTGGATCCGTTGCCCCGGGCCCAGCGCCGCCTCGGAGAGGATGAGCCGCTCGGAGACGATGTCGCCCGGGTTGCCCTTGCCCTTCTGGTAGGCCGCGCCCTCCTTGGTCTTCGCGAGGTCGGGCCACTTGCCGAACGCGAGGTCGGCGAGCTTCTTCTGCTGGTCGTCGGCGGCGCTCGTGATCTCGGCCATCGACTTCTCCCAGTCGGCCACGATCTTGTCGCCCGAGGTCTGCGCGTCGCCGTGCGCCGCGGTCGCGCTCTTGCCCGCGAGCACGAGGTCCGCGAAGTTGCCCTCCGATCGGAAGTCGATGGTCTCGATGCCGGGCCCGAACCGCGCCACCGCGCGCCGCAGCCAGAAGAACGCGTGCGAGTCGCGGAACAGCCAGGTGCGGCCCGGGAACTCGGTCCACGACGCCGGCGCCGCCTCGGCCCGCACCGCCCAGCCATCCCACACGAAGTGGCGAGTCTTGTTGGGCCGGTTGGCCTCGAACAGGTCGTTGGCGAAGTTGACGACGTAGACCACGACCGCCGGCCTCTTGCGGGCGAGCAGCTCGTCGAGCACCGCCTGGTACTCGGCGGGCCCGTAGGTGGGCACGCCGCCGTCGTAGGCAGCCTTGCCGGTGAGCCGCCCGAGCTCCGCGACGAAGGTCTGCTCGCCCTCGACCCCGAGCCCGAACACCTGGGAATCCCCGATCGCGAGCACGCCGGCGGGCGCGTCGTTGCGCGGCTGGCCCGGCGCCTCGAGCGCGCGGTAGCCCTCGGCGTCGATGGCCACGGTGGTGAGGGGGTTGTTCTTGCCGACGACGAGCCTCTGCGTCGTGTTCGGCCGCAGTCGCACACCGAGGTCGGCGTCCGGCCGGTAGAGGTTGAGGTGCGGGAACGCGCCACGGTCGCGCAGCCGGAAGACCCCCTCGGCCAGCACCACACCGACCGCGAGCCCGGCCACGATCTGCAAGCCACGCAGCGCCCGGCGCCGCAGACGCGTTCTCGGCGCGACGCGCGCCTCGGGTTCGGACATGGAGCTCCTCTACGAACGACGTCGTTCGAGGAGCCTATTCCGTGACCGAGAATCGTCGGGAGCGGAAAATCAGGGCCGGGCCGTGGCGTGCACCGTGGCCTCGGCCCGGAGGCCGGCCCGCAGCAGCACGACCTTCACGTCCACGTCGATGCGCCCCTCGAGCAGCGCCGACAGCTCCCGGGGACCCTCGACGACCTGTCCGTCGATCGAGAGCAGCACGTCGCCGAGCACGAGCCCGCCCTTCTCCGAGGGCCCACCGGGTTCGATCGCGACGACGATCGCCGCGCCCTTCTGCCCGTGTTGCTGCGCGAGCGCGCCCGGGAGCCGCACCGGCGCGACGCCGACGCCGAAATACCCGCGCCGCACCCGGCCGTGCGCCGCGATCTCCGCGACCACCCGCTCGAGGGTCGTGGTCGGGAGGGTGAGGCCCGCCTCGGGGTGGAGCGCCGGGGTGTTGAGCCCGAGCACGCGGCCGTGGAGATCGAACAGCGCGCCTCCCGCGAATCCGGCCGGGATTCCGCCGTCGGGCTGCAGGTAGCGATCGATCTTGCCCCCACCGCGCGCGCGGAACGCCTCGCCGAGGGTGCCGATCATCCCGAGCGCGGCGCGCACCGTCTTGCCGGGGCGCGCGAGGGAAATCGTCAGGTGACCGACCTTCGCGTCGTCGAGACCCACGCGCGCGGGCGGGGCGAGCTTCTCCCCGTCGAGCGCGAGCAGCGCCACGTCGGTGCCCTCGTCGCGCCCGATCACCTTGGCCTCGACGCTCCGGCCGTCGGGGAGCCCCACGCGGACGGTGTCGTCCTCGAGGAGGTGCGCCGCCGTCACCACGCGATCCGGGGCCCAGACGAGACCCGAGCCCCCGCCGCGGCATCCACTCTCGATGCGGACGATGCCGTCGCCGTTCTTGGCGACGATGTCCGCGAGCCCCTGCGAAAGATCCAACATGCTGCTCGCCTCCGTGGACTCCACCCTACGCACGCCGCCGCGTCCGCACATCGGTCGTTCAGGCAGCGCCGCCCCCACCCGTTCGGCCGATGCGCCCTCGGGCCGGTTCGCGGCATCGCAGAGGAAGCCCATGGATCTGCGCGTTTCCATCGCCGGCACCGACGCCCTCGCGCGCGCCGGGCTGCGGCTCGCCCTCGAGCGGGCGGGCCTCGAGGTGGTCGACGAGGCGGGCGAGGTGCTCGTGTGGGACCTCGGCCCCGTGCCTCCCGGCTCGCCGTCGGCCCAGCGCGGCGACGACGCGCTCTCCCGCGCCCTCGGTCGGTCCACGCCGGTCGTGGTGCTCGTGGCGTCCGCGCAGCCCACCCAGGATCTGCTCGCGGCCGGGGCTCGCGGCGTCCTCGGTCGCGACACCGACGGCGCGCGCCTGGCGTCGGCGCT
>CAZUZY010000621.1:0-3351 GCA_964624885.1 uncultured Polyangiales bacterium
GGCTGCGCAGCCGCGCGACCGCCGCCGCGGTGAGCTCGCGCCCCTGGGCCGCGGCGAAGGTGCGGGCCAGCGCCTCGATGTCGGCGGGGCGCTCGCGCAGCGGCGGAATGTGGAGGGTGAGGCCGTCGAGCCGGTAGTAGAGGTCGCGCCGGAACGTGCCGTCGGCGACCATCTCCTCGAGGTCGCGGTGGGTGGCGGCCAGCACCCGCACGTCGACCGGCCGCGGCTTGACCGCGCCGACCCGCACGATCTCGCGCGCCTCGAGGACCCGCAGCAGCTTGACCTGCATGGGGTGGGAGAGATCGCCGATCTCGTCGAGCAGCAGCGTGCCGCCGTGGGCCGCCTCGAAGTAGCCGATCTTCTGGGCGTTGGCCCCGGTGAACGAGCCCTTCTCGTGGCCGAACAGCTCGGACTCGAACAGGGTCTCGGTCAGCGCCGCGCAGTTCACCCGGAGGAACGGGCGCTCGGCGCGCGCGGAGAGGGCGTGGATGCGCGCGGCGAAGACCTCCTTGCCCACCCCCGTCTCGCCGCGCAGGAGGAGGGTCAGGTCGCTCTTGGCCGCGAGCTCGGTCAGGCGCTCGAGGGCGTCCATCGAGGTGCCGCCCGACGAGGGCGAAGGGGTCGCGGTGGGGTCGGCGTGCACGAGCAGCACCGCGCTCCCGATCTCGACGAGCATCCCGGGGTGGAGCGGGATCTTCTCGTGGGGCGGGACGAGCACGCCCGAGACCCGCGTGCCGTTGGCGCTGCCGAGATCCTCGATGGTCAGCGGATCGACGAGGACCCGCGCGTGCTTGCGCGAGATCGAGGGTACGTCGACCCGCAGCTGACACTCGGCCGCCCGCCCCACCACCACTTCGCCGACGTCGGGCCCGAGGGGGACGCGCAGGAACCCACCCGGCCACACCACCGAGAGCGCGGGCGCGCGGCCCCGCGACTTGCCTTCGGTGCGGACGGTCGTCTCGCCGCCCGACTTGGTCACTGGGCTCCTGGTGTTCGGGTCCACCGCAGTGGCACGAGGTTAGCACCCGTCTGCTAGGATGGGCGTCTCCATGTCCTCGCTCGAGCCCGGCACGATCGTGGCTGGCCGCTATCGGCTGAAGGAGCGAATCGGCAGCGGCGGGATGGGCGCGGTCTGGTCCGCCGACCACCTGTCGCTCGGCCACGGCGTGGCCATCAAGTTCCTGTCGGTCACCGTCGCCTCGAACGACGACGCGCGCGGACGCTTCACCCGCGAGGCGATGCTCGCGGCCCAGCTCGGCGAGCTGTCCCGACACGTGTGCCGGGTGTTCGACCACGGCCTCCTCGACGACGGCACTCCTTACCTCGTGATGGAGCGGCTGCAGGGCGAGGCCCTCAACACGCGCCTCCGCCGCGAGCGTCGGCTGCCGCTCGACGAGGTGGTCGAGATCGTCTCGCAGCTGTGCCGCGCGCTGCAGGTGGCGCACGACGCCGGCGTGGTGCACCGCGACCTCAAGCCCGCCAACGTGTTCCTCTGCGAGGACCAGGACGGCCTCTACGTGAAGCTGCTCGACTTCGGCGTCGCCAAGGCGCGGCTCGAGAACGACGCCGCGGCCACCACCGCCGACGGCACCGTGGTCGGCACGCCGGCGTACATGAGCCCGGAGCAGTTCGAGAACAGCGCGCGCGTCGATGCGCGGAGCGACCTGTGGTCGGTGGCCGCGATGACCTACCGCATGGTGGTGGGGTGCGAGCCGTTCTCCGCGCCGGGCCTGTCCGCGCTGGCCCTTCGCATCGCCGTCGCCGAGCCGACGCGACCCACCGAGGAGTATCCTTCGCTCCCGCGCGGCTTCGACGAGTTCATCCGAGTGGGCCTCGCCAAGCGCCCCGAGAACCGCTTCGGGAGCGCCCGCGCGCTCTCGGTCGCGCTCGCCGACGCCCTCCGCGGCCTCACCGAGATCGGGCCCCCGACTGCCCGCGAGCCCGAGCAGGAGCTGCCGGAGACCGCGCGCGAGCCCGAGCCGACCAACACCCTGTCGAGCGCCGTGCGCGAGCCCACGGTGCCCGGGCGTTCGCGCGCGCCGCTGTGGGCGCTCGGCGTGGCCCTCGTCGTCGCGGCGGGGGGCGCGGCGTTCGCGCTCGGACCCCGTCGCCCGACGCCGGGTGTGGGAACCGCTCCGTCGGGTTCGACGGAGACGGCCACCAGCGCCATCCCGTCCACCACGCCTTCCGTCGGCACCCCCGAGAAGACCGGCGCCCCCAGCTTCGCCTCGGTCGCACCACCCCCTCCTTCTGCTGCTAAGGTCGCGGAACCCTCCGCGCCCAAGGGCGCCGCGGGCAAGCCGACCGCCTCGACCTCCCCCGGCGTGGGGACCAAGGCGTCCGGGACCAAGGAGCCGGACACGTGGAAGGACGACTCGATCCAGTGACGCAGAGAGCAAGGACGGCGCTCGCCTTCGTCGTGCTGTCGACCGCGGTCTCGACGAGCCTCGTCGCCCGCGCCGATCCGCCGACCGAGTCCGACCTCGCTCTCTCCACCGATCTGTTCAACAAGGCGCGCAAGAAGTCCGACGCGGGCAACTGCAAGGCCTCCCCGGTCGGCGACGTGGCCACCTGTCGCGAGGCACGCGATCTGTTCCGCCGCAGCTACAAGCTGAATCCGGCGGGCCTCGGCGCGCTCAAGGGGCAGGCCCAGGTCGAAGAGGCGCTCGGCCTCGTCGCGAGCGCGGTCCGCCACTACCGGGAGCTCGCGCCGCGCGCAGCCGCCGATCCGAGCGCCGAGAAGAAGGCGTGGGCCAAGCCCGCCCTCGAGGCCGCCACCAAGCTCGAGCCGCGCGTGCCCCACCTCACGCTGGTGCTCCCCAAGGACGCCCCCAAGGACACGGTGGTGGAGCTCGACGACGAGCCGATCGCCAACGCCGCGTGGAACGTCGCCCTCGACGCGGATCCAGGGCCGCACGTGGTGAAGGCCCGCGCGACCGGCGCGACGCCGTTCACCGCCGAGGTCACCCTCGCCGAGAAGGAGAGCAAGTCGCTCGAGATCAAGCTGGCGCCGATCGCCGAGCCGCCGAAGCCGGTGGAGCCGCCGAAGCCGGTGGAGCCGAAGGTCGATCCGAAGCCCCCGGTCGGGCCCGTCGACCCCCCGAGGCCGATCGAGCGCGAGGGCGGCGGCTCGACCCAGCGCACCCTGGCGATGGTGTCGATGGGCCTCGGCGTGGTGGGCGTCGGCGTGGGCCTCGGGCTCGGGTTCGCCGCCAAGGCCGCGCGCGACCAGCACTGCGACAAGACCACCAAGCTCTGCGACACGCAGGGCTCGCTCGACAGCGCGAAGGGCCTGGCGAGCGGCGCGACGATCGTCACCGGCGTGGGGGGTGTGCTCCTCGTCGGTGGCGT
>CAZUZY010000622.1:0-3339 GCA_964624885.1 uncultured Polyangiales bacterium
GCGAGGTCGGCGGTGCCCGGCGCGAGCAGGGCGAACGCCGCGTCGTCGAGCGCGCGCGACGGGCTCAGCGCGACGAGCGGCGCGTGCTTGCGGTAGGTGGCCTGCTCCACCTCGCCCGCCTCGCCGAGCAGCGCGAGCACGCTCGCGACCAGATAGCTGCGGTCGCGGTCGTTGGCCCGCACGAACAAGCGGTGCAGCGCGTGGTGCGTCGCCACGTGCTCGGGGGCCTTCTCGGCGGCCACCTCGAGGCACCGCACGGCGAGGGCGTCCTGCTCGTGCGCCTCGAGGAGCCCGGCGAGCTGCACGCGGGCGTCGAGGTCGTCGGGCGCGAGCGCGATCAGCTGGTCGAGCGCGGCGGCCGCGCCCTGCCAGTCGGCGAGCCGATCGTCGCGGTGGCTCGCGAGCCTGTGCAGGAGCGCGATCCGGCCGGCGACGTTGCCGTGCTCGGCGAGCCGCTCGATCTGGCGCACGTAGGCCTTCTCGGCACCGACCACGTCGCCGCTGTCGAGCAGCACCTTCTCGATCGCCGCGAACGCGCCGGGCACGGCCGGGTCGTCGGCGATGGCCGCCTCGTAGAGCGCCACGGCGCGGTCCACGTTCTCGGTCTTGGTCGCGCACAGGTCGGCCGCGGTGGAGAACGCGCGGGCCCGGGTCTCGGGCAGCGGCTCGCCCTCGGCCAGCGTGACCCGCACGTTGACCGCGTCGGTCCACGCGCCGGTGGCCTCGTGCAGGCTCGCCATGCGCTCGAGGAGGGCGCGATCGCGCGGGCGCAGCTGGAGGGCCGAGCGCAAGGCGCCGACGGCCGCCGAGAGCGCGTCGTCCACCACCGAGGAGAGGAGGTGCAGGCGCGCCTCGTCGCTCTCGGCGAAGGTGAACATGCGCAGCCGGATCGCAGCGGCGGTGGCGGCGTCCTCGAGCTCCTCCGCGACGGCCAGGCGCTGCGACAGCGCGCCGCGGTGCGCGGGGAAGAACGCGAGGGCCTGGTCGAGGAGCGCGGCGGCGTCGCGGTGCTGACGGCGCTTCTTGGCGATGGTGGCGAGGCACACGAGCACCTCGGCGTGCCGCGGGCTGCGCTCGGCGCCGAGCTTGTCGTCGCAGCTGCGGTAGGCGCTCTCGGCCTCCTCGAGGCGCCCCTCGTCGAGGAGCGCCGAGGCGAACGCCAGCTGGATCTCGATCTCGTCGTTCACGGGCCGGCGTACGGGGAGCCCATGGCGGCGAGCTCGGCCTTCGCATCTGCGCGCGCGATCTCGGTGGTGCCGGTGGTGGCGTTGAGGAACTCGATCAGCTCCTTCTTGGCGGCGGCGTCGTCCACGCCGCGCAGCGCCTTGCCGAGGAAGTACCGGGCCTTCGGCACCCAAGGCGGCTTCGGCTCGAGCGCCGCGCCGTACTTGACGCAGTCCTTGGCCAGGGTGAGCGCGCCCTTCACGCCACCGGCGTGGTCGAGGATGTCGAGCATCTGGTACCGCCAGAACGGGGCCTTCGGGTTCTGTGGATCGCCCCCGACCGCCCGCTCGTACTCCTTGTAGGCGACCTGGTCCTGGTTCAAGCGCTTGTGGGCGAGGGCCATGGTCGCGTAGGCCTCCCACCGGTTCGGGTTCATCGTGAGCGCCTTCTGCGACTCACGGATGGCGCCCGCGTTGTCCTGGCTCTTGAGCAGGATCTCGGCCTTGAGCCAGTAGGCGTTGCCGAGGCTCTTGTCGAGCTCGAGCACGCGCGTGATCTCGATGTCAGCCTCGGGCAGCCGGGTGAGCTCGACCAGCGCCCACGCGTGGTAGAGGTGGTACTGCGCGTTGCTGTCGGCCTTGTCGACCGCTTCCTTGAGGTAGCGCTCCGCGTCGGCGTAGCTGCCCTTCTGCAGGAGAGCCCGCCCGAGGAAGTGCTTCGTCTCGCTGATGCACACGTCCGGCGACGCCGATTTCGGGCACTTCTCGAGCACCTTGCGCAGGCGCTCCTCCGCCGTCTTGTCGCGGGCCTCGACCATCGCGCGCGCGACCTGCAGCTCGATGTCGACGTCGTCGGGCGAGGCCTCGAGGGCCGCCTTGTAGCGCTCGAGCGCCTTCTCGATCTGCTCGGTCTTCTGGTAGTAGAGCCCGAGCTCGAGGGCGAGGCCCGGGTACTTGGCGTCCTTCTTCTCGACCTGGTCGAGCACCGCCTTGCCCTGCTCCACGTGCTCCTTGTCCATGCGGAGCAGCGCGCGCCCCTTCATGAACAGCGCCTCGACGTTCTCGGGCTGCAGCTCGAGGGCCTTGTCGAACTGCTCGACGGCGAGCTTGTAGCGCTCCTGGCGGAAGCGCAGCTCGCCGATGGAGAGGTAGAGCCGCTCGCTCGGTGGCACCGACTTGACGGCCTGCGCGAGGGTCGCGTCCGATTCCTCGACCTTGCCCTCCTTGCTCTGCAGGTTGGCGAGCGCGACGTAGGGCCGCGCCTCGCCCGGCTGCGCCTTGATCGCGGCCTCGTAGATCTTCATGGCCTCGGCGGGCTTCGAGATCTTCTCCTCGGCCTGTCCGAGCCAGAACCCGATCTCGCCGGCGAACGGCGGGTCCTTCAGTGGCAGGAGCAGGTTCTTGGCGTCGAGGGCCTTCTCCTGCTTCAGGAGCGCGCGGGCCTTGCCGATCTTGGCGGGCGTGTAGGTGGGCTGCACCTGCAACGCGGCGTCGTAGGCGGCCATGGCCTGCGGGTACTGCCCGTTCGCGAGGAACACCTCGCCGAGGCCGTAGTGCGGCGCCGCGAACGGCGCGCCCTTGCCCGCGTCGACCGCGGCCTTGAACGCCGCCATCGCGTCGGTCACGCGCCCGCGCTCGAGGTGGATCGTCCCCCGCAAGGTGAACGCCGCCACGAGCTCCGCCGGCGCCGCGCTCGTCGACACCGGCGGCTTGGTCACCTCGTCGAGCCACTTGATCGCGGCCTTCTCGTCCCGGTCGCGGAGCCACGCCTGCTGCGCGAGGAACACCCGCGCGACCGCGCTCGTCTTCGACTTCTCGGCGAGCGCCGTGGCCTCCTTCTTGGCCTTGTCGTAGTCGCCGCTGCCCTCGTGGGCGAGCACGAGCCCGCCCCGGGCGCGCGCGCTGTCCTGCGCCTTCTTCGCGGCCTCGAACGCCGCGATGGCGTCCTTCCACGCGGACTGCTTGAGCTCGAGCGCGCCGAGGCACAGCGCCGCGTCGACGTTCTTGGGGTCGGTCGCGAGCAGGTTCTTGAACACCCCGCGCGCCGCGGGGAACTGCCCCGCCACCGCGTCGCGCGCGGCCTCGGCGAGCTGGCGCTCGGGGCTCGGCTCGGTGAGCTTGGCGAGCATCTGGCGGCCGGCCGAGTCGCGCGCGGCGTCCTTGCCGAACCGCAGCT
>CAZUZY010000623.1:0-3331 GCA_964624885.1 uncultured Polyangiales bacterium
GCGCGACGCGGGGGCGGCCGGCGCCACGACGACGCCCACCCCAGCCACCGGTGCGGGCGAGCTCGAGCTGCACGGGAGGCCTCGCCATTTGATTGAGCGTATATTGTGGCGGCTTGATGTCAAGCACCTCTCGTCCACGGGGGTCCGGTGTACGGACGTGGGTGACGGCCCGGCTTCCTGTCCAAGGACATGGGTGACGGCAAGGAGGCCGCCTTGCCTTGGAAGGAGAAGCCACTCGTGAAGGGAGACAGGAGCTCGTGGACGCCTGCATCGAGAAGCAAGCCGGGATGACCGAGTTCTGTCGTCGCTTCGGCATCAGCCGGTCCCAGGCGGTGGACTACTGCAAATGGAAGGGGCGACGGCTACCCAGCGAAGAGGAAGTGGAGTGGGCCATGCGTGGAGGGAGCAGGGCCACGAAGTATCCCTGGGGCAACGAGCCCATCGCCGCAGCAATCTGGCGGACTCGTGGCAGGCGGTCTGTGCGTCGACCTTCGAATGCGGAGGGAAGTCGCTCCCAGAGAAGCACTGGTCCGATGGCTATGCCTTCACGGCTCCCGTCGGCAGCTTCCCGAAGGGTGCGAACCCGTGGGGCGTGCACGATCTGATCGGTAACGTCGCGGAATGGACGGCCTCTCGCGAGGTCGTGAATGATCAGGATACGGTGTGGTTCTGGGGCGGCAGCTACAAGACACCACCAGACCTGTTCGATCGGGCTGCTGCGAACGGAAGGTACAGGGTAGCCTCGTACATCCAGATTGGATCCACGATTCTACCGCAGCGGCTCGAGGCGGACATTGGCTTTCGTTGCGCGCGGTAGCGTGCGCGAGCGTCCTACGCGTCATCGACGGATTCGTCACAGGCTTGCAACGCCAGCGCGCACGATGGCGGGTCGTCGTCACTCCGCCAGCACCACCTGGTGCCAAGACGCCCGGGAGCCGGACGCGACGAACACGGCACGCTTCGCGTCGACCGCGATCAGATCACGCCTCTCCGCCGCACAGCCCGGGGCCGTGCTCGCGTCGGCGCACGATGCGACGCTGAGGAGCGCCTTCGAGCCGTCCGGCGCCCACGAGGCGGCGGCGATCCACGAACGAGGCCCGACCAATCCGTAGGTCGAACCGAGGTCGATCGTCTTGCCCGACTTCGCATCGACCCACTGCGCATCTGCCCCTGGAGCCGCCTCGAGGGCAGACTCCCCCACCGCGACGAGGTGGGTCCCCGTCGGCGAGAGCGACAGCCAGCCCTCACGGATCGGCGTGAATCCGGCGGCGAAGAGCCTGGTGACCAGTGGCGGCCCCTTGGCCTTCGGCAGCGTCTCGGGCAGGCCCACCTGGTGGACGGGGGACGTGTCTACGAGGCCACCATCGACCAACGTTCGGTAGCGGACCAGGAGGAACAGGCTGCGACCGTCAGGCGAGAGGGCCGTGGACCACACGCGCTCTGGAGCGACGCCGTTCATCTTCGGGATCGTCACTTCGACGTGGCCACCTTCCGCGTCGACGACGCGCAGCGCCCCCTGGCTCTCCTCGACGCATCGAGCGAAGCACCCTGGCCGCGGTGCTCGCTGGCCCGACACGAGGTCCCATGCGCCGTCGGAGTCGGCGAGGAGGCGCCCGTCGGTGCTGAAGGTGAGGGCGCTGGCGATCGGGCTCGGTCCGAGCACCCGGGCCCAGGCGCACGTGGGCGAGAGCAACACGACGCGAGGGTCCCCACCGCCGTGGTGGGTCACGAAGGCCAGAGCATCGCCGGAGGGTGACCATCGGGCGACGGTCTCCTCGTCCCCGGGCGAGGCCTGCTTGAGGCGCCGACGTCGCGAGCCATCGGACGAGACGACCCAGAGCTCGGTGCCCCGCGCGTGGACGATCGTGCCCGGCGTGATGGGGGGCGCCGTCTTCGACAGCTTCGCCCCGAGGGCCGCGATCGCCGGCGACTCAGGGGTGGTCTCGACCGGGCCGCACCCGGACCGCAACCACGATTCGAGGTCGCGGTCCGAGACGGGGACGCGGACCGTCGTCGCGTGGCTCGGCACGGGCGACGGGCGCGGAGACGCTGGCGGCGCGATCGGCGAACGGCAGCCGGACACGAGTAGGAACGGGAGCGCCCAGGTGCGCACGTGCGGACAACGCTCGGAGCGGGCGGCGCACTCCGCCCGGGCACTCACGGCGCCTTCACGGCGGTGGCGTCGACGGCGAACACGTAGCGGGCGTTCAACGCCTCGCTCGCGCTCCACAGCTGGTTGCCGACGCCGTCGAACATGAGGTCCTCGGGCGCGTCGACCCACTTGTACGAGAGCGTCTTCTTGGCCTCCCGCGCCGCGTAGAGCACGCCCGCGCCCGCCGCCGGGGCGCTCGACGAGAGATAGAAGGCGCCGCCGCGCGTGACCGCGCCTTGCACCTGTCGCTGCCCCATCACCCACGCGCCCTCGGCGTAGGTGGTGGGGGCGAGCGCGCCCGTCGCGAGATCGACCGGCCAGCGCAGCAGACGCCCCGTGATCGCGGTCGCCGAGTACTCGCCGGTGACCAGTGTGGCCGTCGAGCGATCGAGCGCGACGAAGCTGAACACCGGGTTGCACTTCGATCCGTCGATCCACGCGCCGGCCTGCGGCACGACGTACTTGTAGAGGCCGCCCTGGTAGGTGGCGCCGTCCCACCCGACGCTGTCCTTGTCGGTGGCCACCTGGAAGATGCGCGACAGGTCGAACATGCGCAGGCCCCGGCCGGTGTCGGCCACCCACAGCTTGTCGCCGACCCACGCCACGCCGCCGGCGTGGATGTCGATGGGATCGAAGTCGGCGCGCCCGCCGACCACCTTGGGTAGCACCAGCAAGAGGTGCCGGTAGCGCACGGTCCCGCCGCTCACGTCGGCGAGCGAGAGCCGGATGCCCTTCTCGCCGGTGGAGCCGGGGTGCGCGGCGAGGTCGTAGTACCAGGTGACGGCGACCACCTTCTTGCCGGCCACGGTGCCGGTGGCGGTGGCGTCGAACGAGCCGCTCAGCCCCTGCGGGATCCACCAGGCCTTGCCCTCGTCGTCGGCGTCCCACGCGAACCCTCGCGAGAACCCGGTGGCGCCGACGGTGGCGCCGCTCACCGTGGTCGCGGTGCGGTTCAGATCGCCGAGGACGTCGGCGACCGAGACCTTCTTCAGGGTGGCCGCGAGGCCGGTGATGGCCGCCTCGTAGGTCGCGCCCTTGCCCTCGTCCGTGAGCACGAACGCGCAGCGCTCGATGGGCTTCGGGCCTCCACCCTCGGTGACGGCGGGCGTCGTGGGGCACGCCGCGAGCGCAGCGCAGGACGGCGCGACGCTCGTGTCGGCGGCGTCGGCGGCCGCGTCG
>CAZUZY010000624.1:0-3307 GCA_964624885.1 uncultured Polyangiales bacterium
GACGACGTCCGCGCCGCCCTCGCCGCGACGGACTGGAACGCCGCGTCGTCGCTCGACGCCGCGCGCGCGCGACTCCCGGGCCAGGCCGACCCGGCGTGGGTCGAGGCCGCGCTCCTGCTCGTGTCGGTGCCGCTGCATCCGGAGCCGGCCGAGGGCGTGCGCGCGGCCCACGACGCGCTCCAGCGCGCGGCGATCGCCGCCTACGGTCGCGCGAAGCCGCCACGACCGTTCACGGGGTTGCGCCCGTTCGTCGACGCCGTGGGCGCGTTCAGCTTCGACCAGGTGCTGCAGGACGACCACGCCCTCGTGGGCCCGGACGAGCTCGGGAGTTTTCTCGACTGGTTCGAGACCCTCGGGGTGAGCGCCGCGAACCGCATCTACTACACGGTGAAGGACATCCTGCGCGAGCGACGCTCGAAGGCAGTGGTGGCCGACATCGCTGACCGGATGGCGAACCACAAGCTGAACCGCATCCACAAGTGGGCGTACGGGGTGCTGGTCGGCGGCTGAGACCGCTCACTTGCACTCGAGCTTGCCGTCCTTCGGCGCGCACTCCTTGGGGCACTTCTTGTCGACCGCCCAGGTGGCGATGCCGTCCTTGTCCTTGCAGGCGAGCAGCGCCTTCTTGTCGTCGCTGCACGCGTGACGACCGGGCTTGCAGAATTCGCCGAGCTTGGCGAGCCCGGTGTCGCAGTCGCCCATGCCGCACCCGCCCTCGCCAGGACACTGCTGCCCCGCGACGAGCTTGCCGTCCTTGCACTCGAGGAACGTGTGACCGTCCTTCGCGCAGGCCGAGCTGATCAGGTAGCAGAGGTCGCCGTCCGCGAGCTCGCCCTTGGGGTCGCAGGAGACGAGCCCGCCTCCTTGCGACTGGCAGCCGTTGGTCCCGGGGCAGCGCTGCTTGACCACGAACGCGCCCTTCTCGCAGACCATGAACGACTTGCCGTCGGGGGTGCACGCCTGGAGCTTCTCGAGCTTGCACGGGCCGCCCACCTCGGGCGGACCGAGGTCGCAGGTGACGCCGGTGCCCTGCACGAGGGTGCACCCCTCCTTGCCCTTGCACGGCTCGCTCGTGTACTTGCCGCCGGCGCAGGTGAGGCGGTTCTTGCCGTCGGCCGCGCAGCTCTGGAGGCCCTCGAGCCCCGCCGGGCACGGGTCGCCGACCGCGTTGCCGGTCGTGTCGCAGGTGACGATCTTGCCCGCCTCCACGCAGCCCTTCGGACCCTTGCAGGTGTCGGTCTGCCAGCTGCCCTTGGCGCAGTAGAGCGAGACCTTCCCGTCGACGCAGACCCGCGCGCCGTTGTCGGGGCAGGCGTCGCCGGCCTTGGGCTTGCCGCAAGCGAGGGCGAAGGTGGCGACGGCGAGCAGGGCGAGGAGCTTTCGACGCATGGGCCGGCAGGAGGCCACGCGCCGGAACGGAGAGCAAGGGGTGGCCTCTCGGCGAGGGGGAAGCCCATCGCGTCGACGGTGCTCGGACGCTCGTTCCGTGCTCCCATCCTCGGGGCCATGCGCCTCCTGTCCGTCACCACCGAGCCCCTCGCCGTCCCGCTGCGCGATCCGTTCGTGATCGCGTCGGCGCGCGTGGATCACACCACGTCGGTGCAGGTCGAGGTCCTCGTCGAGCACGAAGGGCGCAGGGTCTCGGGGCGCGGCGAGGCGGCGGCCCTGCACCCGGTCACCCACGAGCGCGTCGACGAGCTCGCGGCCAGCGTGGAGGCCGTCGCTCCGGCGCTCCTCGGAAAGCCTCTGGATCGCGATCTCACCGTGCTCGCGGGCGTGCTCGTGGATCGACCGGTCGCGCGCGCGGGGCTGGAGCAGGCGCTGCTCGACGCCGTGGCCCGCGCCGTCGGCGTGCCGGTCCACGCCCTCCTCGCCCCGGGCTCGCAGCGGCGGCCTCTCGTGACCGACGTCACCCTGCCGATCCTCCCGGTGGAGCGCATGGTGGCGCTGGCGGTCGGGCACCGCGCGGCCGGGTTCACCGCGTTCAAGGTGAAGGTCGGCAAGGACGAGGCCTACGACCGCGCCGCGCTCACCGCGATCGCGCGGGCCGTACGGGACGCCCGCTTCCGTCTCGACGCCAACGCGGCGCTCTCGGCCGAGCAA
Organism: uncultured Polyangiales bacterium; assembly: GCA_964624885.1. GTDB lineage: Bacteria > Myxococcota_A > Polyangia > Polyangiales > JADJMO01 > JADJMO01. The sequence goes on from CAZUZY010000624.1 coordinate 2,104, forward strand.
GCGCTCTCGCTCCTCCGCGACCTGCGTGGCCTCGCCATCGAGTGCTTCGAGCAACCCTGCGCGCGCGACGACCTCGACGGCATGGCCCGCGTCACGGCCGAAGGGGGCGTCGCCGTCCTCGCCGACGAGTCGGTGCGTGACCTCGCCGATCTCGACCGCCTGGTCGCGCGCGGCGCCGCGCACGGCGTCAACCTCAAGCGCGTGAAGTCGGGAGGCCTGCTCCCCTCCCTCGCGCTCGGGCGTGCTGCGCGGGCCGCCGGGCTCTCCTTGATGGTGGGGGCGATGGTCGAGACCTGGCTCGGGCTGTACGGCATGGCGCACGTCGCGCTGGCGCTCGGCGGCGCGGACTTCGTCGACCTGGACACGGCGTTCCTCCTCAAGGAGCCGCGGTTCGCGGACCACGTCGGCCCCGTTCTCGAGCTCCCCGAGGCTCCGGGCCTCGGGCTCGCTTGAACGACGACACCGCCGGCGGGATGGTCGGCCGCTGTCACCCATGTCCTCGGACAGGAACACGCGCCGTCACCCCGGTCACGGGACGCCGTGAACCATGCTCCCGGTCCGTTCTGTAGGGATCTACCCGGTCTGCACCCGGATCTTCCCCAGGCCTTGACAGCCAGTATCCGCGACATACGCTCAATCAAATGGCGAGGCGTCGGCGACCCGTGCAGCTCGAGCTGCCGCGCACCCACGGGTGGGGAGGCCGCCGCCCCGGTGCCGGTCGCAAGCGCCTCGCGTCTCGCCCCCTCGTGCCTCACCGTCCGCGCCCCGCGCACGTCGGCTGGGCGCCGGTGCACGTCACGCTCCGCTGCCTGGCGGGGCTGCCCTCGCTGCGCTCGATGGAGCTGTTCCCCGTGGTCGTCGGCGTGCTGGGCGCGTCGCAGAGCAACGCGTTCCGCGTCGTGCACTTCTCCGTGCAGGACACCCACCTGCACCTGCTGGTCGAGGCAACCGACTCCGGTGCCCTGCGGGCGGGCGCGCGCTCCTTCGGCATCCGCCTGGCGCGCGCGATCAACAAGGCCACGGGCCGCAAGGGCCGCGTGCTCGACGATCGCTACCACGCCCGCGCCTTGCGCACGCCGCGCGAGGTCCGCTTCGCGCTGGCCTACGTGCTCTTCAACTTCAAGAAGCACCAGGTGCGGGTGCCCACGGGGCTCGACCCGTGCTCGTCGGCCCCGTGGTGCGACGGCTTCCGCGACCGAGCCGG
>CAZUZY010000625.1:0-3244 GCA_964624885.1 uncultured Polyangiales bacterium
GGCCGCGGCCTCGGTCGCGGCGCTCGGCGCGGCCCACGGCGTGCGCGGTCGGCTCGAGCGCGCGTCCGAGGAGGGCGACCCACTCGTGCTCGTCGACTACGCCCACACGCCGGACGCCCTCGACCGTGTGCTCGCCACCTTGCGGCCCCTGACCGAGGGGCGCCTCTTCTGCGTGTTCGGCTGCGGCGGCGATCGCGACGCCGGCAAGCGCCCCCAGATGGGCCACGCCGTCTCGCGCGGCGCCGACGTGGCGGTGGTCACCAGCGACAACCCGCGGACCGAAGACCCGGCCACGATCATCGCGCAGATCCTCCCCGGCCTGACGGGGCACGCCGCGCGGCACGTCGAGCCCGATCGGGCCGCGGCGATCGCGTGGGCCGTCGCCGAGGCCCGCGCGGGCGACACGGTGCTCGTCGCTGGCAAGGGGCACGAGGACTACCAGATCGTCGGACACGACAAGCGCCCGTTCGACGACGTCACCGAGGCCCGCGCGGCCCTCGCGCAGTGGAGGGCCACGTGGCGACGGTGATCCCGCACAACGACGCCTGCTTCACCGCGGCCGAGGTGTCGTTCGTGTGCGGTGGCGCGCTCTTCGGCGTCGCGCCCGAGCTCGTGTTCACCGGGGTCTGCACCGACTCCCGGGCGATCTGGCCGGGGTGCCTGTTCGTCGCGCTGCGCGGGGAGTCGTTCGACGGGCACGCCTTCGTCGCCAGCGCGCTGCGGGCGGGCGCCGCGGGCGTGCTGGTCGAGACCCCGAGCGAGGGCGCGCGAGGGGTGGTGGTCGAGGACACGCTGGTCGCCCTCGGCGCGCTCGCCCGTCAGCACCGCCGTCGGTCTCGCGCCATCGTCGTCGGGGTCACCGGCTCGGTCGGCAAGACCACGACCAAGGAGCTCACGGCGACCGCGCTGCGCACCCGGCTCGGGGAGGGAGTGCTCGCCACGCGGGGCAACCTCAACAACCGCATCGGCGTGCCCATGACCCTGTTCGGGCTGCGTGCCGAGCACCGCGCGGCGGTCATCGAGATGGGCACCAGCGTCCGCGGCGAGATCGCGGCGCTGACCGCGATCGCCGAGCCCGACGTCTCCATCCTCGTCTCGGTCGGTCTCGCCCACGCCGAAGGCCTCGCCGGAGCACCCCGCGTGCCGGGCGAGCCGTGGTGGGTCGGCCGCGTCGGTCCGCGCGAGGCCGTCGCCAAGGAGAAGGCGGCGATCTTCGCAGGAACGCGCGCCGTCGCGGTCGCCTGCGCGGACGACGCGTTCGCCACCGCGGCGCTCGCGGTGGCGCCGGCCGCGACCCGCCGCAAGACCTTCGGACGCGCGGCCACGGCGGACGTGCGTATCGAGGACGAGCGGTGGGACGATCAGGGGCGGGCCAACGCCACGCTCGGGGGTCGCCCGTTCTCGCTGGCCCTGCTCGGCGACGTGGCCCTCCTGGACGCCGCCGGCGCGATCGCCGCGGCCGACGAGGTGTTCGCCCTCCTCGGGCTCGGACCGGTGCCGCACCACGGGCTATCGGCGGCACGCTCCACGCCGGGCCGCCTCGCCCTGCGCCGTCGCCGCGACGGGGCGTGGGTGGTCGACGACACCTACAACGCGAGCCCCACCGCGTTCGTCTCCTCGCTGACCACCGCCCGCCGGATGGCCGACGCCGCCGGGCGGCGCCTGGTCGTCGTGGCCGGGGAGATGCGCGAGCTCGGCGACTTCGCCGACGAGGCTCACGACGAGGTGGCCCGGGCGATCGCGGCGGTGCAGCCCGACCGGGTGATCTCCCTCGGCGGCGCGGCGGAGCGCTATGGCGGGGAGCGGTTCGCCAACGCCGCGGACGCCGCCGCCCTGATCGAGGTCGGCCCGCGGGATCTGGTCCTCGTGAAGGCCTCCCGCGGGGTGGGGGCCGAGGTGGTGGTCGACGCGATCTTGGCCCACGGCGGCGAGATCCCGGATGCAGGGGCGAAGGAGGGGAGCTGAACCACAATGCTCTACGAGCTCCTCTACCCATTGCGACACCACCTCGGAGGCCTGAACGTCCTCCGCTACGTGCCGTTCCGCGCGGTCGCCGCGACGCTGACGGCCATGCTCATGAGCTTCCTCATGAGCCCGTGGTTCATCCGCGAGCTGCAGAAGAAGCAGATCGGCCAGGTCGTCCGCGAGGACGAGGCCGCGCACCACCAGGTCAAGCGCGGGACCCCCACCATGGGCGGCGCGCTGGTCCTCCTCTGCCTGCTGGTCCCGACGGTGCTGTGGGCCGACCCGAAGAGCGTGTTCGTGTGGTCGACCGCCGCGGTCACCGCGGGCTACGGGGTCATCGGCTACCTCGACGATTTCCTCAAGATCCGCCACAAGAGCAGCGAGGGCCTGCCCGCGCGGTACAAGCTCGTGGGCCAGTTCCTCGTGGGCGGCGCGGCCCTCGGGTACGTGTTCCTCGGTCACAAGGGCCTACCGCAGGACTGGCTCGCCATCCGGCACCACCTCGCGGTGCCGTTCCTCGCCTTCAGCAAGCACACCTTCGCGCTGCCGGCGGGGGTCTACTTCGCCTTCGCGCTGATCGTCGTGGTCGGCATGTCGAACGGCGTGAACCTCACCGACGGCGCCGACGGCCTGGCCATCGGTCCGGTGATCATCAACGCGGTCACCTACCTGGTCATCGCGTACCTCACCGGCACCGTGGTCAGCGGCATGGTGCTCGCGAAGCACCTCAACATCGCCCCGGAGATCGCCAAGGCCATCGCGCGGCCCGACGTCTACTTCTCCGTCGCGCGCTACCTCGACATCCCGAGCATCTCGGCGGCGAGCGAGCTCACCATCTACTGCGGCGCGATGGTCGGCGCGGGCATCGGGTTCCTCTGGTTCAACGCGTTCCCGGCCAGCGTGTTCATGGGCGACGTCGGCGCCCTCGCGCTCGGCGGCGGCATCGGCATGCTGGCGGTGCTCACCAAGAGCGAGCTCCTGTCGCTGATCCTCGGCGGGATCTTCGTCGTCGAGGCCGGCTCGAGCTTCGTGCAGACCATGTGGTTCAAGGCCACCCGCCGCTTCACCGGCACCCCGCGCCGCCTGTTCCTCCGGGCGCCCTTCCACCACCACCTCGAGGCCAAGGGGTGGCCCGAGACCAAGATCGTGGTCCGGTTCTGGATCATCACCATCCTGCTCGCGCTCGTGAGCGTGGCCCAGCTGAAGGTGCGCTGATGCGGTCGCTCTCCGGCAAGAAGGTGGTCGTCGTCGGCCTCGGCGCCTCGGGCGAGGCCGCGGC
>CAZUZY010000626.1:0-3218 GCA_964624885.1 uncultured Polyangiales bacterium
CGAGGCTGGTCTGCGACACCGAGCGAAGCGAAGGTGGCGCGGCCACCGAGACCCACGGGGGGCGTGAGCCCCCCTCAGCATCACGGGAACGTCTTCGGGCAGAGGTCCGGGTCGAAGGTGATGGTGCCCGACGTCGGCACCGGGATCACCGTCGAGTCGTTGTCGATGCTCGACAGGAAGGCGACCAGCTGCGCGACCTCCGTTGCCGACGGCGCGAACAGCGTCGAGAGCGACTGGTGGTGCTTCTGGAACGTGGCGCCGAACGCCTCCTCGAGGGTGCGGGCGTTGCCACCGTGGAAGTACGGCGCGCCGGTGATCATGCCGAGGAGCGAGGGCGGGTTGAACCCGGTCGCGCCCTGGGCGAGCGTCGTCATGTCGGCGCGGACCTCCTTGAGGGCGATGCCCGTCGGGAACACGCCGCCGGAGGCGAACGTGCCCACGTCGCGCAGGACGCACTGGATCTGGTCCTGGGCGCCCGCGGTCGCCGCGTCGGGCCAGCGCAGGGTGGCCTTGCGCGCCGAGACGTTGGCGGCGGGGTTGAGCGCGGCGGGGAAGCCCGTCGGCAGCGTGTACTCCTTGGTGCGGAGCAGCCCCGCGACCGCGTTGTTGGTCTCGTTGGGCGCGTAGAACACCCGCGAGATGGTCCAGGTGGAGCCGCCGTGGCAGGCGGCGCAGTTGTTCGCCTTGTAGAGCGCCTCGCCGGCCGTCACCTTGGCGGCGTCGAGGTTGGTCGCCTTCTTCGGCGCGCGGATCTTCTGCACGAAGCCGTCGATGTCGTCCCAGTCCTTGAGCGCGGACTTGTTGCAGGTCGCGTCGCCGTCGGCGCAGACGCCGGTGACGCCGGTGACCATCGAGCTCACCGCGCCGTTGAGGCCGGCCTGGGGCGTGGCGCTCGCCTTCTGGGCGCCGCTCACCGCGGTGCCGTCGAAGATGATGCGGTCGTCGGCGGTGGGCGGGGTGCTGCTCTTCCACACCACCGCGCCGATGCCGCCCGAGTTGCCGCGGGTGTTGAGCTCGAAGTCGTGCACCTCGTCGAAGATGCCGCTCCAGTTCAGCACGCGGCGCTTGGTCGCGTCCTTCTTGTCGCCGTAGGTGCCGTCGAGCGACGTCGTCTGGCGCGGGCCGCGCGCGAAGTACCAGGTGACGTTGTCCGTGAGCCCGTCGGGGTGGCACGACTGGCACGAGTTCCAGCCCTGGCCCTTGAACGACCAGCGGCCGAGGCCGGTGGCGAAGAACTTCTGGCCCTTCACGTTGCTGTCGGAGACGGTGGCCGCCGAAGAAGCGACGGTCGCCGAGACGGTCTGCGTGCTCAGCGCGATCACCGAGAAATTGCGGCTGTTCTCGTTGATGGCGACGGCGAACGGCTTGGTGGCGACGCCGGCGTTGGCGACGGCGATGCCCACCGGGAGGTTGCCGCTCGGCGAGAGGCTGATGAACTTCTGGGTGGCCGCGCCGACCTCCTTGAGGGTGCCGTCGTCGTTGTACGAGACGCGGAACACGGCGTCCGAGCCGTAGGAGGTCACGTAGGCGACCTTGGTGGTCGGGGCGAAGGCGAGGTCGCTCGGGATGAGCGGCATGCGGCGGGTCGCGTCGTCGGCCACCGCGCCGTCGTCGTAGAGCTTCTGGAACGCCTTGTTGAGCAGCTGGCCCTGCGCGGGCAGCTCCTTGTTGGTCGCGGTGTCGATCACGAACACGCCCGCGTGGATCTGGGTCTTGAAGTTGGCGGTGTTGGTCGTGGTGCCCGAGATCACCGGGCCGGTCGGGCCTCGCGGCGACTCGCACACGCTCGTGATGTAGAGGCGCCCCGAGTTGAGGGCGGCCGCGGAGAGCTGGTTCGGGAAGCACCCGGTGGTGTTGCCCGCGCTGTCCTTGAACCCGGTGTCGGTGACCGGTGCGAGGGTGATCGTGCTCACGCTCGCGTCCGAGAGCTTCACCGCGTAGACGACGCCCTGGCGCGCGACGTCGAACTGGCTGTCGTCGGTCGGCAGCGCGTCGGTGCGGGCCTGCGAGAAGAACTCGGTGACGTAGAGGGTCTCGTCCGAGTCGACGCCGTTGCCGTCGTTGGTGACGACCAGCGCGCGCGGGTGGGCGAGGCCGGGGCGGCCGGCGGTGACCGACGGGCCGAGCACGCCGGACTTGGCGAGGGCGTCGTTGAGGTCGATGGTCTTGAGGATCGAGAGGTCGCTCGCCTTGACCACGGTGACGTTGCCCTCGGCCCAGTTGGCCACGTAGAGCTCCTGGCCGGTGGGCGAGATGGCGAGGCCGGTCGGCTCGCTCCCGAGCTTGCCGCTCGCCGCGTCGAGCTTCGGCGTGCTCTTGAGGCCGGTGATCTTGCGGATCGTCTGGGTCTTGCGGGTGATGACGAAGGCGGTGTCGTCGTCGTTGCCGATCACCACGGCCCAGGGCTCCGAGCCCGCGCCGAGCTCGATGTCGGCCACCTTGGTGAGCGGCGTCGCGCCGCCGAGGTCGAGCTTGGCGATCGTCACGTCGCCGGTCATGCGGTTGGCCGCGACGGTAACTGTGTCGTCCTTCGAGACGGCGATCGCACCGCCGTTGGTCGGCGTCGTGCGCGCGGTCGGCGCCGGCGCGTCGGGCGCATCGCTGCCCGAGTCCGTGACGCTGTCCGTCGTGCCCGAGTCGGTGCTCGTCTCCGAGACCACCCCGGTGTCCGTGCCGGTGTCGTAGTCGACCGGCGGCGTTCCATCGTCACCCCCGCAGCCCACGGCCGCGAAGCCCCCGCTGACCAGCGCAGCGAGCAACGCCGCAGAGCCAGCCCTAAGCCCAGTGTTCGAGAATCGGTTGCGCATGGAGGCCCCCTTCGCGAGGACCGTACCAACGCCCGCTGGCGCGATTTTCCCCGGTTTCCGCGCCGAGGTCCGGTGATTTCACGAACCTTCGTGACGAGGTTCACGGAAGGTCGTGAAGCCGACGGGCGAGCGCCTCCACCCGCGGCGTGACCAGGCGCAGGGCGGTGCGGACGTCGTCGGAGCGCCGACCGAGGGCGCCGCTCTGCTCGCCGGCCTCGGCCTGCGCGATGCGCCCGGTGGCGACGCGGAGCTGGGCGATGGCGTCGGTGGGACGTCCGCGGGCGAGCGCCTCCTCGGCGCGCAGGACGTCGCTCGTCGCGCGCAGCGCCGAGACGGCCGTGCGCGAGAGCTGGTCGTGCTTGGCGAGCACGCGATCGGCGCGCGCGAAGCGGGCGTCGGCGTCGCCGACCC
>CAZUZY010000627.1:0-3215 GCA_964624885.1 uncultured Polyangiales bacterium
CGCGCCGCGCGCCGCCCGCGCCGTGGCCCAGGCCTGCGCGGCCAACGCGCTCGCCGTGGCCATCCCCTGTCACCGCGTGGTCCGGACCGACGGCGACCTCTCGGGCTATCGATGGGGGGTCGATCGGAAGCGGCGCCTGCTCGAGCGGGAGCGCGGGTGAAGGGCACACAGCTCTCCTTGCTTGTCGAACCCCGAGCGCCACGGGCGCTCGCCGATGGTGCGTGGCTGCTCCCGGGGTTCGCGCTCGACGATGCGCCGGGCCTGCTGGCGGACGTCGCGGCGGTGGCAGCAAGCGCCCCCCTGCGCCACATGCTGACACCGGGCGGGCATCGCATGTCGGTGGCGATGACCAACTGCGGTGAGGTGGGCTGGATCACCGACGCCCACGGCTATCGCTACTCCGAGCTCGATCCGCAGACGGAGCGCCCGTGGCCAGCGCTCCCCGCCGCGTGGCGCGCCCTCGCGGAACGAGGAGCGGCGCGCGTGGGCTTCGCCGGGTTCGCGCCGGACGCCTGCCTCGTGAACCGCTACGTCCCGGGCGCGCGCATGACGCTGCACCAGGACAAGAACGAGGAGGACTTCGGGGCGCCCATCCTCTCGGTGTCGCTCGGCCTGCCGGCGACCTTCCTGCTCGGGGAAGACCGCCGGACTGCGCGCCCCCTGCGGGTGCCGCTCGTGCACGGAGACGTGCTGGTGTGGGGCGGCCCGGCGCGCCTGCGCTTCCACGGCGTCCTGCCGATCGCGGACGGCTTTCACGAGCAGGTCGGGGCTGCGCGTATCAACCTGACCTTCCGCAAGGCGCGCGCAACGCGCCCTGTCGGCGGGCGGGCCCGATGATATCCTGAGGCATGAACTGGGTGCGCGGTGGTTGGGTCTCGGCCCTCCTGTGCGTCGGCTGTGCGGAGGGCGACGACGCCAGCGGCAAGCGGCCGGACATCGGGCCCGACGCGGTGTTGCTCGAGGTGTCGACCGAGGCCGCCACCGATGCGCCGGTCGACGGCGCGAGCGAGGCGGGCGTCGACGCCAGCAGCGACACGGGGAGCGCCGACACGGGGAGCGTCGACACGGGGAGCCTCGACACGGGGAGCACCGACACGGGGAGCACCGACACGGGCACGGACACGGGCACGGACACGGGGAGCGACGCCGGAACCCCCTGGCGCAAGACCATCACCATCGACGGCACCAACGATTTCTCGGCGACGGACGAGACCTTCGCGACGACCTCCACCGGCTACTCGGCGCACGTCACCTGGGACGCGAGCGCCCTCTTCGTCGGGGTCACCGGCCCCGACATCGGCTCCGGCGCGACCGCGAGCAAGTGGGTGTTCGTGTATCTCGACACCGACCCTGGCGCCGGCACCGGCGCGACGAAGACCGAGCAGTACAAGGACCAGGCGGCCACGTTCGGCACGGGCTTCGGCGCCGAGGCCTACTTCGCGTGGCGCACCGACGGCACGTTCTCGCAGCTCAAGAAGTACGCGGCCGGCGCCTGGACGACGGTCGACTCGACCACCGTCACGGTGGCCCGCGCGGGCTCGTTCGTCGAGATGCGCATCCCCTACGCGGCGCTCGGGGGCACGCCGGCCAAGCTCGGCGTGTTCACCACGATGCTGAACGAGGGGGTCGGGGGCGCGGGGCAGTGGACCTACGCCGGCCTCTACGCCGGGTCGTTCACCGACGGGTACTACGCGGCGCCGAGCACCGCGCCGACCAAGTACTGGCTGCTCGCGGATCTCGCCGCATCGACCGCCCCGAGCTCGATGCTCCTGCGCAAGCCCTGACCCCGCGTCCGACACACCTTCTGGTACGCTGGGCGGTCCATGTTCCTCCGCGTCGCGCACCGGGTCCCTCGCACGACCGCCGAAGGCCCGGGCACCCGCTACGCCCTCTGGGTGCAGGGCTGCGCGATTCGCTGCGCGGGCTGCTGCAACCCCGGGATGTTCCCCGCCGAGGGCGGCGTGGCGCAGGCGGTCGAGGCGCTGGTCGAGGAGATCGTCGCGGCGGGCGTCGACGGCCTCACCCTGCTCGGTGGCGAGCCGTTCGACCAGGCCGAGGCGTGCGCGGCCCTCGCCCGCGCGGTGCGGGCCACGGGTCGCTCGGTGATGGTCTTCACCGGGTACCTGCGCGAGGCGCTCGAGCAGCGGCCCGACGGTCGCGCGCTCCTCGCCGCGACCGACGTCCTCGTCGACGGCCCCTACGATCGCACCCGGCCCGAGAAGGCGCGTCGCTGGATCGGGTCGGCGAACCAGCGCGTGCACCAGCTCACCGATCGGCACGCGGGCGACCCGGCGTGGGACCTCGGCGACGAGGTCGTGATCACGCTGCGGCGCGGTCTCCTCGAGGTGCACGGCTGGCCCGGCGCGGCGCTGCTCGAGGGCCGCCGATGACGCCTGCCGAACGCGATCTCGTGGCCGTCGCCCGCGCGCTCTTCGAGCCCAGCACCGCCGCGATGGTAGGCCCCGTGCTCCGCCGCAAGGCGCAGCTGCCCGAGCGCTGGTCGCGGCGGACGATGCGGGCACTCGAGGACGTCCTGCGGAAGGGGCTCGTGCGGCTGCTCGCCCGGAGCGGCGCCGTCGTCGGCGTCTCGTTCGACGCGGACGGCGAGCTGCGCGAGGGCCGGGCCTGGGAGCGCATCGCGCCGCCAGCGCTGGTGGTCGGCGAGGCGAGCCGGCGCACGCTCGCGTGGCTGGTCGAGGCCGAGCTCGGCACGGGCAACCCCGCGCCGCTGGGCGACGGCGAGCTCGGGTTCGCGGACGAGATCGTGCTCGGGTGCGCGGCGCAGCTGCTCGCGGCGGTGCGCCTCGGTCCGGTGGCGAGGAGCCAGCCGCTGCTCCGCAAGAGCCCGTTCGTGTGGTGGGTCGCGCTCGACGTCATGAGCGGAGAGGGGCCCTTGCCCAGCGCGGCCGCGGTCGAGCGCTGGGCGGAGGGCGTCGGCGCCGATCTCCTCGGGTGCCTCACCGAGGCCGTCGCGGAGCGCTGGTCGAGCCAGGAGCTACGGACGACGCCGGACCCGACCAAGGCGCTCGCCGTGGGTGCGGCGCGGGCGGCGGTGCTGCAGCCCCTGGTGGCGCGCGCGCTCGCGGCCGGACGCCCCGACGCCTGCGCGTTCCTCCTCACCTCGCTCTCGCGCTTCATCCCCGCCGAGACCGCGCCGTTCGACCCCGCGCGCACCCCGTGGACCAAGCCGCTCGACCCGTCGGCCTCGCTCGCGG
>CAZUZY010000628.1:0-3212 GCA_964624885.1 uncultured Polyangiales bacterium
ATCGCCTGGCGCTCCTCGGCCGGGAGCGCGGCGAGCCGGCGCAAACCCGTCGCGGCGGCCGCGCCGTTCTCGGCCTCGACACTCGCGCCGCAGCGCGCCTCGCCGACCGGATCGTTGCCGGCCTCGATGGACATCAGCACCGGGCGCGCCGCCATCATGTAGTCCATCAACTTGTTCGGCGAGATGCCGAAGCGAAACAGCGGCTGCTTCTTCAGACCGATGTAAGCGATCTGTATGCGATCGAGGAATGCCGCCACCTGCGACTTGGGGATCGGCGGCAGCAAGGTCACGTGCCGCAGCGACTCGGCACGCACGCGCTGTTCGAGGTGTCCGCGCAAGTGGCCGTCTCCGATCAGCACGAACGCGAAGGCTTCGTCGCGCAGCAGACGCGCGGCGTCGAGCAGCGCGTCCAAGGCGTTGGGCGGGCCCATGGCGCCTGCATACCCCACGACAATCCGTCCGCCGCGCCGGGCGTCGTCGACCGCGCGCGCTGTCTGCGCGTCGAGCGGCTCCGGCCCCTGCTCCCATTCCTGCGGATCCACCCCGTTGGGTACGACATGCAGTTTGCGCAGGTCGAGGCCGCGCCGTGCCAGGTGCTCGTGCACCTTGGGCAGGATCGAAATCACTCGATCCGCGTCGCGGCAGGCGGTGTCCTCGGCCCATTGGCATGCGAGCGCGAACGGATGCAGGCGCGACATGCCGGAAAGCTCGATCAGCGACAGCGGCCACAGGTCGTGTACCTCGTGCACGAGCTGCGCGCCGGCCATCCGCGCGATGCGGCGCGCCGGCCAGATGTCCAGCGGATAGGTCGAGGAGGCGATCACCGCATCGGGCCGGAACTCGGCGGCCCAACGCGCTGCATCACGCCACAGGGCGCGCAGATAGGCGAGTATGTTGCGCATGCGCCCGACGCCGTTGCCGACGTAGCGCGGCGTAGGCAGCCAGCGGTATCCGATCCCGTCGATCGGTTCATCGCCGGCTTCGGGCTGGCGCGCGCGCACATGCGAGAAGTCGGCTGCGACGATCTGCACCCGGTGCCCCATCCGCACCCACTCGCGCGCGAGGTAGTAGGGTCGGTACTCCATGCCGAGCCGCGGCGTACCGGCATAGTGGTTCAGGTAGAGCAGCCTCATGCGTCGAGGTCCCGCGCCAGCCGCTCGACGATCCGCCGCGCCGCATCGCCCTTGCCGTACGGCTGCACGGGCGCGCCACGCGTGCCCAGTGCCGCCAGGAGCGTCGCATGCACCGCTTCCGCGTCGTGCGGCGGAGCCAGGCGGTTCCAGCCCGCGGCGACGAGTTCCTCCCACTCGGTCTCGTCGCGCAGGGTCACACACGGCACGCCGTGAAAGAACGCTTCCTTCTGCACGCCGCCGGAGTCGGTGGCGATCAACACCGCGTTGCGCTCCAGGCGGACCATGTCCAGGTAGCCGACCGGCCCGCTCAGCATCAGCCCCTGCAGCGCGATCCCGTGCGCGTCGAGCAGCGCGCGCGTACGCGGGTGCAGCGGCCAGACCACCGGCAGGCGCGTCGCGAGCCGGCGCAGTGCCGCCACGATCGCGGCGAGCCGTGCCGGGTCGTCGGTGTTCTCCGCACGGTGCACCGTGGCCAGCACGAACGCCTGGCCGGCGAGGCCGAGCACATCGAGCACTCCGCCTTCGCGTCCCGCGCGCGCGCCTTGATGCAGTGCCACGTCGAACATGACGTCGCCCACCGCGACGATGCTCGAAGGATCGGCGCCTTCGCGCAGCAGATGCCGGCGCGCCGCCTCGGTAGGCGTGAACAGCCAGCGTGAGATGCGGTCGGTGAGGATGCGGTTCACCTCCTCGGGCATGAGCAGATTGAACGAGCGCAGTCCGGCCTCCACGTGCGCCACCGGCACATGCAGCTTGACGGCGGCCAAGGCCCCGGCGAGCGTGGAGTTGGTGTCGCCGTAGACGAGCACCGCGGCCGGCTTCGCCTGCAGCACCACGGGCTCGATGGCCGCCAGCATGCGCCCGGTCATCGCGCCGTGGCCGCCGCCGTGGATTCCGAGCCGATGCGACGGCGGGGCCATGCCCAGCTCGGCGAAGAACACCTCGGACATGTCGTCGTCGAAGTGCTGGCCCGTGTGGACCAGCACCTCGCGCAGCACGCCGCTGTCGGCCAGCGCATGCGACACCACGCTGGCCTTGATGAATTGCGGTCGCGCACCGACCACGGTCAGCACGGTCCTCATCGGCTCGGCACTCCCGGCGCATGGCGACGCGCGTCGCGCGCGTGCGGCCGCCGCGGTGCGGCTGAGATCGGCACCCGATCGCCCGTCCGCACACACTCCTGCGCCGGGCGGCAGGGCCGGCACGCCTTCGCGAACAAGGGCGGAGCGCGATGGCGGCTGATGGAGGGCATGTTCAAGCTGCGGGCCCCAGGGAATTGTCGTGCGCGGGCCTGCGTCTCAGCAGGCCCAGGCGCGCGACCACGGCGGCGAAGGCGAGCAGCACGAGCAGGCGTGCTCCGACCGCATCCATGGCGCGCGCGGCGGCCAGCGCTGCCGCATAGGCCGCCAGTGCCATGCCGATGGGCTGCCACGCCACGGGCAGGCGGTACAGGCGCTGGCCGGCGACCCACCAGCAGCCGAAGTAGGCCGCCGCGGCGACGAGGTTGGCGAGCGCAGCGCCGAACGCACCGTAGTGCGGGATCAGCGCGCCGTTGAGGGCCAGCGACAGCACCGCGGCCGCCGCCGTGATGACCAGCTGCGCACCGGTGGCGCGCGCGATGCCCAGACCCGGAGCGAACACGTACATCTGCGCCAGCAGCGCGGCCGGTGCCAGCCAGGGCAGGAGCGCGGCCGCAGGGCCGTACGCAGCGGCCGCGACGCGCACCAGTTCGGGTGCGAACAGGCTTACCGCCAGGCACAGCACAAGCGCCAGCGCGACAAAGGCGGCAAACAGGCGCGCCAGCTGCTTCGGCACGGCGGCGTCGCGGTGATGCAGGTACACGAGCGGCGTGAGCGCGCCCTGCACGCCGACGACCAGCAGCGTGGTCAGCGCCGCGATGCGCGAGGCCACCGAATACTGCGCCACCTGCTCGAGGCCGGCGAACGCACTCAGCAGGCCGCGATTTCCGTAGAAGGCGGCGAAGGCGGCCACGCCGGCCGGCACCAGCGGCAGCGAGAACGCCAGCATGCGCCGCAGTGCGAAGCGGTCCAGCGGGCCGAACGCGGCGCCGCGCAGCAG
>CAZUZY010000629.1:0-3170 GCA_964624885.1 uncultured Polyangiales bacterium
GAGGCCCGCGGCGCGTCGGCGGCCAGCCGCAGCGCGATGGCGTGCGCCTCGGGCGGCAGGCGGCTGTCCTCGCGGACCTTGATCTCGCCGAGCTCGACGCTGTCGGGCGGCGGCGCGAACGAGAGGCGATCGGCCGGAAAATCCCCGCCCGCGAGCACGAGCGGCGCGCCAGGGCCCCCCTCGAGGAGCTTGGCCTCCTGCCACGCCTCGCGCACGCCGCGCACCGTGGACGCCGCCCTGGTCGCGGCCGCGGCGCTCGTGGCGCCCGCGCGGTTGGCGAAGTCGATGAACGAGAACGTGGCGCGCGCGATGAGCACCAGCGCGACCACCGTGAGGCCGACGAGGAACGTGCCGACCGTGGAGAACAGCGCGCGCAGCAGCTCGCCGAACAGCTCGCCGAGCGTGCCGCCCGCCGTGTGACCGCCGAAGACGATCTTGCCGAGCGAGCCCACGTGGAGCAGCGCCGCGCCGACCACGCCGAGCACCACGTCGCCCGCGGCGCGCGCCGGGGTGATCACGCTCGGGCGGCCGCGCAGGAACGGCAACGCGAACAGCACCAGCTCCACCGGGATCGCCCACGCGGCGAGGCCGATCGCCGAGACGAGGATCTGCGCGGTGCGCGCGCCGACGGGGCCGACCCAGTCGGGGCCGCCGCGGAGATCGTAGCTGCCGAGGCCGAGCGCGACGAACACCGCCGCCGCGAAGAACAGCAGCGCGCCGAGCTCACGACCCCGCGCGTAGTCGGGGCGCGGCAGCGGCTTGTCGTAGAGGATGGGCGGCGGGGGACCGGGGCGGATGGGCTTGTCGGCCTCGTCGATCGACTCCTTGCGCTCGACCACGGGCGCGGCCGCGACGAGCTTCCGCGCCCGGCGCACCGCGACGGCGCGCGGCTCGGGCGTGCCTTCGTCTTCGTCCTCGCCGAACGTGCCCAGGTCTTCTTCGGAGGCCTTGCGGCGGGGCGCCATGCTGCCTGCTACCTACATGTAGGCTTTCGCGTGGGCCAAGAAAGCTGCCATCGACACCGCCCCGCGGCGAAAGCCAAGAGGATTGAGGGCGAGGCCTCCTTCGGACTACGATGGCGCACTCTGGTAGTCGGCCGGGCGACCTTGTCGCCATGTACGAGGAACCGAATGCGTATCGATCGTTCGACCGGTTGGCTGGGGTGGGGTGTGGGAGCAGGCCGGGGTGCGCGATCCGCCGTGCTCGGATCGGCCGCGCTGCTCGTCGCTCTGTGCGCGGTCAGCGGCTGTCGGGTGAACACCGACGACCTCCGTCGCTGGGAGAAGACGCAGAACGGTCCCGACAAGCTCGTCGCGGTGCTGGTGCACGACAAGTACGAGAAGGAGCTGCGCGTCGAGGCGGCCTGGTCGCTCGTCGACATGAAGCGCCGCGGTGGCCAGCCGGTCGGCCTCAACCGCTTGATCGAAGAGCTCCAGAAGATGTCCGCCTCCGAGCGCCGCGAGATCCTCGAGGGCCTCTGGAAGAAGCTCGGGCCCAAGGTCGTGGTGCCGCTCGAGAAGGCTGGCGACGGCAAGGTCGCCGACCCGGCCGTGAGCTTCAAGGACGCCACCTTCGCGCTCTTCAACGAAGAGAAGCTCGAGATGGACGGCAAGCTCCGCACGTCGATGGCGGCGGCGCTCGCCGAGTGGGCGCTCGGCAAGGACGGCGACGCGGCGGACAAGCGGCTCGAGAACTTCGAGAAGAAGATGGACAACTCGGGGCAGGCCTACGGCCTCGAGCAGATCCTCCGCAAGCTGGGCACCTCCGCCTCCACGCGCCTCCCCGCCCTGCTGAAGGCGGGCCCCGCCGTCCGGTCGGTCAAGCTCGACGCCATCGCGCGCATCACGGTCGACGTGAAGCCCGCGAGCGGCGACAAGAAGGCGGCCGAGGCCTACGACAAGGCCCGCGACGAGCTCTCCGCCAACTTCGCCGAGCTGCTCAAGGCCACCCTCGGCGACGGCTACACCAAGTCCGTCGAAGACGAGGTCAAGACCACGCTCGGCGGCAACCCACAGGGCAAGACCGTCCTCGCCGATCCGAAGCTCTTCGCGACCTACATGAACAAGGTCCGCGACGACCGGCTCACCTACATGTTCCCGATCGCCAAGCTCACCGGCCGCAAGGCGGTGGTCGACGTGCTGGTCGCCCTCGCGAGCGACGGCAAGGCGCAGAAGGAGCACCGCGCGCTCGCGCTCGCCGCGCTCGAGGGCAACGTCGACACCACCAGCGACGACAGCCTCAAGGCGTTCCTCGCCATCGCCAAGAGCGACGCGCCCGACGAGGTCAAGCACGGCGCGCTCCTGCGCATCTCGAACTACCCGCCGGAGAAGGCCATCAAGACCTTCTACGAGCTGTTCGACTCGCCCAACTGGAAGGTGCGCTTCGACGGCGCGATGAGCGTGCTCGCGCTGATGCAGAAGGCGGGCACCAAGTCGGGCACCACGGTGAAGGAGTTCCTCGGCAAGCTCCCCCACAGCCTCGGGGGGCCCGAGGGCCCGGTGTTCCCGGGCAAGGAGACGGGCGGCAGCAAGATGGGCCTCGGCGAGCCGAGCTCCTACGGCCAGGCGTTCACCCTGCTGCCCAAGGACATGGGCGTCGAGGCCGCGATCGCCGACATCCTCACGGGCAACCCGACCGACCGCAAGGCCATCGGCCCGCTGCTCACGGCGTTCGGCTACTACTACGCCACCGGCAAGCCGAGCGACCTCTCGATGCTCGCCAAGTGGGAGACCGACAAGCAGCCGGTGCCCAAGTGCAAGGAGGACGACGAGTGCAACTGGGACAAGCCCGGCTGCCCCGTCCCCAAGAACCCGGCCAAGCCGGAGGATGGCTTCGACAACAAGTCGATCGCGACCGTGGGGGACTACGTGACGTACTGCGTGAAGCCCGAGATCGAGCGCCGCGCCAAGCTGCCGGCCGCCCCCGAGACCAAGTAAGCGAGAGCCGACGCGATGAACCAAGCGAACGACGCGAGCAAGAAGAGCCCGCGCACCTTTCAGTGCCGCGACCAGCTCTGGGAGACCTTCGAGGGCATGGCGAGGGAGCTCGAGTGCTCCATCGACTACCTGATCAACGAGGCGATGAAGCAGTACGCCCGTCAGCGCAGCTACGGCGGCGCGGGCGCGGCGCCCCCGCCGAGTCGCACGCCGTTCCCGGGCCAGCCGATGGCC
>CAZUZY010000630.1:0-3146 GCA_964624885.1 uncultured Polyangiales bacterium
CGGGCGACGCGCGAACGGCGGCGGCGGCGGCGCGTGCAGCGGCGCGCGGTGGAGGCACTTGGGCGGCGGCATGCCGTCGAGGGGGCGCCCGAAGGCGTCGAGCACGCGACCGAGCAGCGCGTCCGAGACCTCGACCTCGGCCGCTTCGGCGCGCGTCGAGACCCAGGCGCCGGGCTCGATGCCCGCGATGGGGCCGAGCGGCGCGGCGAGCGCGCGACCGTCGCGGAACCCCACCACCTCGAGCAACAGCACCCGGTCGCGCACGCGGACCTCGAGCTCGGTGCCGATCGGCGGCGCGAGCCCGGCGACCTCCACCAGCAGGCCGACCACCTTCTCGACGCGCCCCTCGACGCGGGTGGGGTTGGCGTGACGCACGCGGTGGATCACGTGCTGCAGGTCGATCACGGCTCGTTCTCCGTGTGCAGCGACTCGGCGACCAGCGCGAAGCGGTCGGCGGCCGAGGTCCGGACCCGCGCGAAGCGGCCCCGCACCTCGCAGCCGTACCGATCGAGGGTGGGGTCGACGACCAGCGTCGCGCCCGTCGCGCGGACCGCCTCGAACACGTGCTCGGCGAGGCCGGACCCGATGGCCACGACCACGTCCTCCTTGGTCGACAGCGCGGCGATGCCCTCCGCGGCCCACTGGCCGATCATGGCGGGGTCGAGCTCGAGGGTCTTGCCGACCACCTTCTCGGCGATCGAGAGGGCCAGCCGCACCACCTCGGGCTCGCTCGCGGCCAGCACCTCGCGACGGACGCGCGCGAGCTCTCCGATCGCGTCGGCGAGCTGGGCCTCGGCGGCGGCCACCTGCGCGTGCAGCGCGTCGGCTTCGTCGGGAGAGATGTAGCCCTCGGGCGCGTAGGGGATCGCCGGCGGGGGCGGGCTCTTCGGGATCTGGGGGAGCTTCTCCGCGAGCTGCGAGAAGCTGGTCTCGCGGGGCGGGGGGGGAGGGGTGGCGCCTCGGCGCGGCAGCCAGGAGGGCACGAAGGGTCCTCGCATCGGTTCGGCTCCTTGGTCCAGCCAGAGGTCGCTCATGGTCATTCTCCGTCGCGCCCGAGGTCGAGCTTGCCCTCGCCCTCGAGACGCAGAGCGACTTGCACGATCTCGGCCCGCGCCTTCTCAACCTCGCTCTTGCGCACGCCGGACATGAGCTCGAGGTCGTCCTTGATCATCTGCGCGGCGCGGCTCGAGAGCCCACCGAGGATGGCCGTCATGACCTCCTCGGCTGCGCCCTTGAGGGCCACCGTCAGGCGCTCGGTCGGGACCTCGCGGAGCAGGTCGCGCATGCCGCGCGCCGACAGCCGGCGCAGGTCGTCGAAGGTGAACATCGCCTCGCGGATCTGGCGCGCGAGGTTGTCGTCGATGCCCTCGAGGGTGGCGATGACCTCGTCGCTCACGCGGCGGCCGGCGGCGTTGAGCAGCTGGGCCGCGCGCGAGAGGCCGTCGACGCTGATGCTCGCCGCGACCTCGGCCGAGGGCAGCTCGTCGGCGAGGGCGGTGGCCACGTCCTCGAGCACGTGCGCGGGCACGTCGGTCATGCGGCTGACGTGGGTGACGACGGCCACCTGACGCTCGGGCGGCATCGCGGCGAACGCGGCCGCGGCGGTCTCGGGGGCCAGGCTCGCGAGCATGACGCCCACGATCTGCGGCGGCTCCTTCTCGAGCATCGCGGCGAGCGTGGTGGGCGGGGCGTGCTCGAGGCGCGAGACGGGGCTCGTGACGCCGTCCTCGAACACCACCCGCGTGCGCTTCTCGCCGAGGGCCGCGGTGGCGAGGCGGCGCAGGTAGGGCAGCCCGCCGCGCGGCACCGCGATGGCGGCGTCGGAGCGCTCCACGAACTCCTTGAAGGCCTCGTCGAGGGCCTTGGTCGGGACGTCGCGCATCGTGCTCGCGACCGTGCGTAGCCGTCGCAGCTCCTCCTCTCCGAGCTCCGCGACGACAGGCCGCGCGACGTCTTCGTCGAGCGCGAGCAGGAACAGGACCGCTTTTTCGGGGCCGGTGAGCACGGCGGGGGTAGAGCAAGTGCGGTGCCGGGGCCTGCACGGCCGACGGCCGCCTCGCGCACGGCCGGGCGACGACGCCCGCGTCTCACGCCGGGACCGTCACGGTTCGAGTTCCCGAGCCGGGACGAGGCTCCGGGTTGCTTCTGTCGCTCCCGGACCGTCGCTCCGCGCTAGCCCGCGCTCTCGGCCGGGGTCGGGTTCTTCTGCTCGAGGGTGCCGAGCCAGCCGCGCAGCACGAGCGCGGCGGTCGCGGGATCGCGGGCCGCGCGGTCGACCGCGGCCGTGCGGTAGTCGACGATCTCCACCACCGTCTTCTTGGTCGCGGTCGGGTGCGCCTCCTCGTAGGTGGCGTTGCCCGCCTGCACCGCGTCGAGGACCATGGCCGTCGACTTCTTGAACATGCGCCGCGCGCCACGCAGCACGAAGAAGGTGATGCCGAGCACGAGGAGCAGGACGCCTCCGCCGATGCCGAGCTGGGCCTTCTTCGGGAGCTTCTTGAACCAGCCGAGCAGCCACTCGCTCTTGTTGGCGGGGAGGCCGCTCTCGTTGCCGGGGGCCACCTCGACCGGGAGGAACGGCACCGACTCGACCGTGAGCACGTCGCCGCGCTTGTCGTCGAGGCCGATGGCGCCACGGACGAGCGCGGTCAGCTTGGCGAGCTCCTCCGGCGTGCGGGCGACCGCGAGCTCGCCCTGCTTCACCCCGTCGACCACCACCGCGACGGTGAGGCGCTTGAGCACGCCGCCGGTGACGATGCGCTTCTCGGTGATGCGCGAGACCTCCCAGTTGCGGGTGTGCGAGAGGCGCGCGGGGGAGCCCGACGTGGCGGGGCCGGCGGAGGCGGAGCCCGCGCCGCCGGGGAGGTTGCTCTCGGCGCCGGGGATGCCGGCCACGGTGTCGACGATGCCGCCGTTCTGCTCGAGGGTCTTGGTCTCGCTGCGGAGAGCGACCTTGGCCTGGTCGAACTGATCCTGCAGGCGCTCGAGGCGCGAGAGGTCGAGCTCGGCGCTGACCCGCACGTCCACGTGCCCAGGGCCCACGAGCTTCTCGAGCATGGCGCGCGCGCGGTCCTCGAGCGTGGCCTCGAGGGTGCGCGCGGCGGTGAGCTGGTCGGTGTCGCCCACGCCGGCGCCGCCCTCGGCGG
>CAZUZY010000631.1:0-3145 GCA_964624885.1 uncultured Polyangiales bacterium
CGTCGGCGCGCCGGTCGGTGGCCGCGCGGCGTGCGGCGGCACGGGGGCCGGCTCCACCTGCGGGGCCACCTGCGACGGGTTCGACACCACCAAGTGCACCTTCCCGACCTCGACCAAGGCCTGCGGCGCCGACACTTGCACCGCCGGGGTCGAGACACGGATCGGGACCTGCAACGGCGCCGGCAGCTGCACCTCCACGACCAAGGCGTGCGGGGCCTACGTGTGCGATCTGACGGCGTGCTTCTCCAGCTGCACGTCCTCGACCCAGTGCGCAGCCGGCAACTACTGCAAGGGCTCGGTCTGCGTGCCCGCGGAGGGGGTCGGCAAGCCGTGCACGACCGCCAAGGACTGCTCGACCGGCTTCTGCAGCGACGGCGTGTGCTGCGGCGACGCCTCCTGCGGCATCGACGGCTCCTGCGCGCTTCCGGGGTCTCTCGGGACCTGCCGCACCAAGACCGGCAGCAAGTGCACCGCGGACGGGAGCTGCGGCAGCGGACACTGCGTGGACGGCGTCTGCTGCACGACCACCTGCGACGGTCAGTGCGAGGCGTGCGACGTCGAGGGTCGGCAGGGGGTGTGCTCGGCGGTGGCCGGCGCGCCCCACGGTGCTCGCGCCGCCTGCGACAGCGGCGGGAGCGACGTCTGCAAGGCGCGGGTGTGCGCGGGCGCCATCGACCGCACGACCTGCGCGGGCTTCGCCCACGGTCCGGAGAAGACCTGCGCGGACGCCAAGTGCACGGGCTCCGCGTTCGTGGGCACGGCGAGCTGCGACGGCGTCGGCAACTGCGTGGCCCCCAAGGACTCGTCGTGCGTCCCGTACGCATGTGGCGCCGTCGCCTGCAACAAGACCTGCAGCAAGGACACCGAGTGCGCGCCCGGCTACAGCTGCCAGGGCTCGCGGTGCGAGGCCGTCCGCTCGACGTGCGCCGCCGACCAGCTGTCGGCCACGGCCAAGGACGGCACCCGGACCGACTGCTCGCCGTTCCGCTGCGTCGACGGTGCCTGCGGCAACCGCTGCGAGTCCTCGAGCGAGTGCGCGCCGGGCTTCGCCTGCGAGCTCGCAACCAACAACTGCGTGCCGGCCTCGGCCGATCCGACCGCCTCGTCCGGTGGGTGCTCGACAGGGCGCGCGGGGGGCGGCCCCGCCTCGTACGCCGCGCTCGGTCTGCTCGGCGTGGCCCTGACCCTCGTCCGGCGCCGCGCCCGCAGCGCCGGCGCGGCCGCCACCCTGCTGGTCGCTGGCTGCAGCACCAAGGCCTCGACCGAGACGCCCGTCGAGACCACCGTCACGCCGCCCTCCACCGCCCGGGTCACGGCGGTGCTCACGCGGCTGTCGACCGATCGCACCCTCGGCGGGTTCCTCGCGGTGACGCGACCGTTCGCGCCCGGTGAGCTGCGTGGTCGTACCGTGCGCGTCGAAGGCGGTCGCGCCGACGCATGGCTCGAGGTCGAGTCGGTGGGTGAGCCCGTGCGCCCCGAGCCGCTCGGCGAGGTGCGGCTCGCCAAGGCAGTGGCGCCGGAGAGCGACGAGTTGTTCGTCGCGTTTCCGGGCGGCGTCGAGCAGCTGCGCGTGCTGCACGCGCCGACCGCCCCGACGGAGATGCGCCTGCGCATCAGCCACGGGCCTGCGGTCGCCCACCTGCGTCTGCGCGAGGGCCGCATCGAGGCCGTGGGCGGAGACGGCTGGGTGCACGTGCAGACCGCACCGATCGTCGCGGTCGACGCCCGCGGACGGAGCCGAGCCCTCGCGCTGACCCTCACGACCTCGACGCTCGGTGGCGAGGTCGTCGCGCGACTCGATCCGACGGGCCTCGAGTACCCGGTCACCCTCGACCCGGCGTGGTCGGCGGGCCCGCTCCTCGCGCAGAAGCGCGTGCTGCACGCGACGGCGAAGATCGGGACCACCAAGCTCCTCGTCGTGGGCGGGGACACGACGGTCGCCGAGATCTACGACTCGAAGACCAACACGTTCTCGAGCACCTCTCCGATGCCGGGCAGCTACCAGGCCGACGACCTGTTCGGCCCCACGGCCGCGGTGACATTGCCGAGTGGTGTGGTGATGGTCACCGCAGGCCGCTACGGGACGGCCAGCGACGTCGCCGACTTCTACGACCCGGTCACCAACAGCTGGTCGAGCAAGAACGTCGGCGGACGTCACCACCAGCTCGTGGTGCTGCCCACGGGCAAGGTGCTCGCGGCCTGTGGAGGCCTGAGCACGACCACACCAGAGGTCTACGACCCGAGCACCGGGACCTTCACCACCACCAAGCCGATGGTCCTGGCGGTCCGAGGCTGCACGGCGACGCTGCTGCCCTCTTCCAAGGTCCTGGTGGCAGGAGGGACCACCGACGGGCTCGTCGCCACGACGGTGACCCAGCTCTACGACGCCGCCACCAACAGCTGGGCCGCCGGCCCTTCTCTCCCGAGCGGCCGGGAACAGCACGTGACCCGCACGCTGCCTTCCGGAAAGATCGTGCTCGCGGGTGGCAACAGCGGCGCCACCTACCTCGCCACCCTCGACACCTTCGACCCGACGACCAGCACCTACCAGACGACGACGCTCAGCGTCGGCCGCGGGCCCTACACGGCGCTCTCGCCCGCGGCCGGTGGCGCCGCGGTCTTCGCCGGCGGCCGCTTCCTCGACGGCACGAACGTCTTCGACCCCGTGGCCGCCAAGTGGATCGTCGGCCCGGTGCTCGGAGGACCCCGCTACGCCGCGACGGCCGACCTCCTCCCGAATGGAAGGGTGATCGTCATCGGAGGCGGCGTCGCCAACGCAGGCTCGATCCCGATCGGCTCGAACACCAGCGACCTCTTCGGCGACGTCGACGGCGCGAGCTGCAGCGCCGGCTGGGCGTGCGCGAGCGCGCACTGTGTCGACGGCACCTGCTGCGCGTCGGCCGCCTGCACCGGCGGCGCCCGCTGCGACACGGCGGAGAAGAAGGGCACCTGCGCCCGCCCGAACGGCGTCGCCTGCGCGGTCGACACCGAGTGCGCGAGCAACCACTGCGTCGACGGGTTCTGCTGCAACGTCGCCTGTGGCGGCAAGTGCGAGGCGTGCGACGTCCCCGGCCACGCGGGCGAGTGCTGGGCCGCGCTGGGCGCGCCGCACGGCAAGCGCGGCGCTTGCCCGGGTCCGGGCGCC
>CAZUZY010000632.1:0-3141 GCA_964624885.1 uncultured Polyangiales bacterium
CGCGCTCGGCACGGGCATCGACGCGAGCGCGCGGCCGGGGGCGCCGCTCGTGATCGTGGGCCCGCCAGGCGCCGGAAAGAGCGCCTTGCTCGAGGCCCTGGTCGGCGCACGCGCCCACCACGGGATCGCGCGCTACGACGGGGAGCCCCTGGTCGGACCGCCCGGCCTCGGCCGGCCCGTCGCCTGGGTGCCGCCTTCGCCCCCCACCCTGCCCGGCACGTTCGCCGAGAACCTGTGCCCCCACGCGCCGACCGACGCGGGCCACCTGGCGCGGGCGCGGGCCGTGCTGTCGGCCCTCGGTGACGAGCGCCTCGCGACGCTCCCCGACGACACCTGGCTCGGGCCTCGCGGTCGTACGCTCTCGAGCGGCGAGGCCCAGCGAGTCGCCCTCGCGCGCGCGATCGCCAGCGATCGGCCGCTGCTCGTCCTCGACGAGCCGACCGCCAACCTCGACGCCGAGGGAGAGGCGCGCGCCATCGAGGTGCTGCGCGCGGCGGCGCGTCAGCGGGTGCTCGTGCTCGTCACCCACAGGCCTGGGCCCCTCACGCTCGCGGCGTCCGAGCTCGTGTTGCGCGACGAGGTTCAAGGCGACGGCGGATACACGCAGCGGAAGCCCAGCCTCGCGTCACGCACCACCGACGGATAGGCGTCGCGATCGGACACGCGGAGGCTGTGGACTGCGTCGTAGTCCCAGCTCCCACCCCGCACGACCTTGCGCGGTGACCACGGGTCGCGGTGCACCGGATCGACGTCGGGCAGATGCGCCCAGGCCAGCGGATCGTAGTCGTCCTCGACCCACTCGAGCACGTTGCCGGCCATGTCGAGCGCACCGAAGGGGGACGCGCCCTTCGGGGCGGTGCCGACCGGGCTCGGCCCGTAGCCGTTGCAGGAGCCCCAGAGATCACCCCAGAAATCGGCGTACGGACAGTCGGGGAAGAAGCTACCCCACGGGTAGAGCCGGTCGTCGTTGCCGCGCGCCGCGTGCTCCCACTCCACCTCGGTCGGCAGCCGCCCGCCCCGGAAGCGACAGGCCGCGCGCGCCTCGGTCCAGTCGACCTCGGTCATGGGCAGATCGGCGCCGAGGAACGCGGGCAACCGGAGCTCGCAGGCCCCGGCGGTGACGCACACACCGTACTCGGCGACGGTGACCTCGGTGCGGTCGATGCAGTACGCACTCAGCTTGAACGTGCGCGTGGAGCGCTCGTCGGGGTCGAAGTCGAGGTCGGGTCGCGTGCCGATGGGCGCCGCCCCCGCCGGCACGAGCACCGCCTGCTTCGGGCAGCGCAGGGGCTTGGCCAGCGCCGGGCGGGCACCGAGCGCGGTGACGAGAGGGAGGGCCGCTGCGGCCACGAGAGCGCTCGCGCGCATGGTGTTGCATATCACGGCCGACAGGGTGGACGTGCTACGTTGATGTTCCGTGGATCCTCGCGCCCGCGCGCCTTCCGAGCGACCGTCCCCTGCCCAGCGCGACAGGGAGGCAGGGGGGGCCGCCTCGGGCGCATCCGAGGGAGCGCTCGATCGGGTGGGAATGGCCGAGGCGCTGCACGACGCGTCGAACGCGCTCACGGTCGTGCTCGGGTGGCTCGAGGAGGCCGGTCGCGAAGGTCAGCCCGAGCCGTTCGTGCGACGCGCGATCGAGATCGCCGCCAAGAAGGCGCGGGAGGCACGCGCGCTGTCCCGGGAAGCCATCGGCGCGGCACCGCCCCGCGAGCGCCCGCGCCCGTCGAGCGAGATCCTCGGCGAGGTGGTCGAGGCGCTCGGGGTGGAGGCCGAACGCGCCGGGGTCACGCTTCGTCGGACGCGGAATCCTCGCGACGCAGCCCCCGAAGACCCCGACGTGGCCTGTGGGGCTCCGCTCGGCCACATGGTCACCAACCTGGTGCTGAACGCGCTCGCGTGGAGCCCGCGTGGCGGGGAGGTGTTGGTGGCCTCGAGGTGCGTCGGCCGCGAGCTGGTCGTGCACGTGCTGGATCAGGGGCCGGGCATCCCTCCCGAGCTCACCCCCACCCTCTTCACGGGCGGCAGCAAGCGTGCGGGCGGCGCGGGCATCGGACTGCGGCACGCGCGGCAGACGGCGCGCAAGCTCGGCGGCGATCTGCGCCTCGTGGAGGGCGCCGAGCTCGCCGCCCTGGCCACCGAGCTCGGCCTCGCGACCGTCGGCGGGTGCTTCGAGCTGCGCGTGCCGAGCACCACCACGCAGAGCGAGATCCCCCGCAACACGGCGAGCTCCCAGACGCTGCGCTCGGCCGTGCTCGGGACCCGCGTGCTGGTGGTCGAGGACGACCGCGCGGTCTGCGCGTTGCTGGACGCCGGCCTCGGCGCGCGGGGCTGCGAGGTCATCGCCGTCCACGACGGCCACACCTTGCAGAGACGGCTGTCGGACCTCGGCACCATCGACGCCGTGCTCCTCGACCTGTCCCCCATCGCGACCGACATCGAGGGCGCCGTCGCCGCCGTGCGCGCGGCCCATCCGGCCGCGGGGATCGTCTTCATCAGCGGCTCGTCGACCATCGCCGCCGCGCAGATCGCCGACGTGACCCCGCGCACGCGCTGGGTCCGCAAGCCGTTCGAGCTGGCCGAGATCACGGCTGCCATCGCCGAGCTGTTGCCTCGGCGGGGGTGACCGGTGCGCCGCCGCTCGTTCCTCGGCTCGCTGGCCGTCGTCGCGGGCTGCCGCGGTCCGACGCGGGCGGAGGGGGTCGAGGTGGTGGTGCCGAGCGACCCGCTGTCGCTCGACCCGCGCTTCTCGGTCGACGTGCACGGCATGCGGCTCGCCCGGCTCGTGCACCTCACGCTGACGAGACCCGATCCGACGACCCTCGCGCCGACCGGCGCCCTCGCCGAGACCGCCGTGTGGGAGAAGGACGCGGTGCTCGTCACCCTGCCCGCCGACGCGCGGTTCCACGACGGCACCCCGATCACGGCGCGCGACGTGCTCGCGAGCTTCGCGGCGCTGTCCGACGCGAACCTCGGCTCGCCGTCGCGACGGGTGCTGAGCCAGCTGCACCCACCCGAGGCGCCCGACGGCGCAGGAGGGCGACGGGTGCGCTTCCGCAGCCGCACCCCGCGGGCGACGCTGCTCGGCGACCTCGATTTTCCGATCCTCAAGGCCGACGAGGCCGCACGACCGCGCGACGCCGC
>CAZUZY010000633.1:0-3138 GCA_964624885.1 uncultured Polyangiales bacterium
CCACCGACCTCGAGGGCGCGGTCCGCATCGACAGCGCGACCGAGCACCTCGCCGAGGAACGACGCCGTCTGATCCTCCTGGGGCGGGAGCGTGGCGACCGACTTGCCGGCGACCGCGGCGCCGAGCGCGTCGAGCCAGCGCACCTCGTCGACGCCGGTCGCCGCGCGCACGGCCTCCGGGCCCTCGACCTCGCCGTGCCAGAGCGCGTCGTCCGCGGCGGGCCGCTCGAGGAACAGCACGCTGCGTCCACCCTCGACGAGCAAGGCCGCACCGGCGAGCGGCTGGCCGACCAGGTAGAGGAAGTGACTCTCCGCGCGGAAGGGGTAGCGATTGGCGGCGTAGTTGCGCGCGCGCGGCCGCCCCGCGGCGAGCAGCGCGGACTGTCCCCCGAGCTGGGCGGCGAGCTTGTTCCGGCGAGCGACGAAGGCGGCGGCGACGTTCGGTTGCACGCCGCGAGTCTAGCGCGTCGCCCGGCGACCGTTCGAGCTAGGCTCCGCTCCCGTGTGCTTCAACGCCCAGGCGAGCTTCGGCGCCGCCGTCGCCCTCACCGCCATCGGTGCGGTGAGCCTGCGTCGCGTGCGTCGCCGCGCCCTGCTGCCCTTCGCCGCCATCCCCTTGCTCTTCGCCATCCAGCAGGTCTCCGAGGGCATGCTGTGGCGCGTGCTGGTCACCGCGCCGTGGGGCCGCAGCGCCGACCCGATCGGCCGGGTGTTCCTGTTCTTCGCCCTGTTCGTGTGGCCGTCCTACCTGCCGCTGTCGCTGTGGGTCGCCGAGGAGGACCCGCGGCGCGCCCGCCTCCTCGGGCTCCTCACGGGCGTCGGCACGCTGGTCGGCGGGTACCTCATGGGGTGCGCGGTGCTCCGACCGTCGTATGCGTGCATCGCCTTCGGCAACCTCTACTACGGCGTCGACACCGACGCGGTGCTGCGTCCGCTCGTGCCGTTCGTGTACGTCGCGACCATCCTCGCGCCGCTGCTCGTCTCCACGCTGCGCGGAGCGCGGGCCATCGCGCTCGTCGCGCTGGCGTCGTTCTCGGTGGCCGGCACGCTGTTCCGCGTGGGCTTCGCCTCGGTGTGGTGCTTCTTCGCCGCGGTGTTGAGCGGCGTCGTCGCGATCGTCGCCGGGCTCGGTCGCGAGGCCCCGGCGGTCCACGCCTCCTAGCCGGCGACGCGGACGAAGTACTGCCGCGAGCCGCGCACCTCGAAGTGCTCGACGATCCCGCCGTCGAGCGCCGCGAGCAAGCGGGTCGGACGGAAGGCGCGGGGACCTTCCGCCGCGACGAAGCCCACGTAGAACGAGTCGACGTCGTGCCCGAGCATGAGCGCCCAGCGCATCAGCTCGTCGACGTCGGTGCGGATGCGCGCGCCCTCGGCGGGCAGGGCACGCGAGAGCAGGTCGCCCTCGAGCCAGGCGATGGTCGAGTCCTCCTCGTCGGGCGCCTCGACCTCGACGAACACCGCGCCCGAGCGGCGCGCGTCGCTGGCGAGGATCTGGCCGCCCGGGACGCGACGAAGGCCACGCGACATGGTGGCGCGCAGGGCCGACACGATGCAGCCGCTCATGTCGAGGGGGACGTCCACGCGGAAGGTGCACGGGACGACGTGAAAGGCTCGGGGTCGGTCCCACCGTTCCAGGCGGACCTCACGGGTCTTGCAGTCCATGGCGTGCGGTCGTCGCTACCGGACGTGCCCGCGTTCGGCCAAGTTCGAGGCAGCGCCTCACGCCTTCGGCACGCACACGTCGCGGAGCAGGTCGCAGCGCTGGTCGAGCCCGCAGCCCTGCGCGCCGCACGGGATCTTCTCGCACCGCTCGGTGATCGTGTTGCACGCGAGGTTGGTCGGGCAGCCGGCGATCTTGCACCCACCGGCGGTCACGTAGAGCGCGCCGCCCACCGCGGCGTTGACCACCGCCGGGCCGGCCTTGCCGCCGCACCCGAGCACGAGCGCCGACAGCGCGAGCCAGCGCTTCACCACAGCACGTCCTGGTCTTCGGCGACGCCGAGCACACCCTCGAGCGTGACCGCTCGCCCCCCCGCGCGCAAGGTGCCGCGGTACTTGCCGATGGGCTGGACGAAGTGCGACTTCACCACGACCAGGTTCTCCTCCTCGGCGTGCAGCGCGTGGGGAGTGAACGCGAGGTCCACGTTGCCGCACGTGGTGCGGATGTTCCACGGGGCGAGCGGACGCTTCTCGTCGAAGGAGAAGATCCCCTCGCCCACGGGGTGGAGCACGTCGTCGAGCCACACCCCGCACTCGCGCTCGCCGAGGAAGCCCTCGACCAGGTTCATGCCGACCCGCGTGCCGTCGGTCGCGTTCCCGAGGAGGTAGGCCCACTTCCACCGCGTGTGGCGCGCGAGCAAGCCGTGGGTGTAGTCGTAGCCCCCGAACGCGTCGTCCAGGGGGATGCGCGCGCCGGCCACGCGTGCCTCGCCGGTGACCGAGAGCAGGGCTTGCTTCTCCGTCGCGTTGAGCACGCCCCCGGGGATAGGGCCGACGGCCGAGAGCGGCGGCCGGTGGGTGCGAGCGTCGAGGCGGGCCTGCAGCGAGAGCCCGGGGAACTTGGCGTGGACGTCGATCAGGCCGCCGTGACGGCGCAGCTCGGCGAACGCGCCTTCTCGCGAGAACCGGGCGTGGGCGCCGTCGGCGATGGTGTCGCTCACCAGGCCGGCCGTGCTCGGGCCGAGGGCGGTGCGATCCGAGAGCAGCGTCCCGTCGCGATAGACGAAGGCGAACGTCTTGGTCGCGTAGCCGAGGTCGACGATCGCGAGCCCGACGAACACCTCGCGGTTGGCGATGGCCACGTACACCCAGCGCTTGCGCATCGCGAGCCGCCGGAGCATCGAGACGCGCAGCGGCGCGAGGTCGACGTGCGGCAGCGGCCCCGAGAACGAGCCGAAGGCAGGGGAGCCATCGGCTCCGACGACGGCGCGGGGAGGGGCATCGAGCGTTCGCATCGCGGCCCATCATAGCCCGGGTGGCTCACCCCAGGAACGCGAGCGCGGAAAGGAGCGGGCGCGCCGTGTCCGGCGCCGCGAGCGCGGCGCGCAGGTTCGCGTCGAGCCCGATCGGCTCGTGCCTCCGGTTGCTGACCCACCGCGCGCCCGCCGCTGCGAAGGCGCGCGCGAGCGCGGTCGGGGCC
>CAZUZY010000634.1:0-3135 GCA_964624885.1 uncultured Polyangiales bacterium
CGCGACCGCCGACGCGGAGCGCGCGGCGCGCCATGATCCCGAGCCCTTGCCCTGCGCTCGCGGCCTCGGGGAACCCGCGACCGTCGTCCTCCAGGCGCAGGGTGACGGTGTCCGGCGCCGCGTCGAGCCGGCAGGTGAGCGTGCGCGCGCCCGCGTACTTGATGACGTTGGTCGTCGCCTCCCGCGCGGCCCGCCGCAGGGCGTGGGCGACGGCTGCGTCGAGCTCGCGGTCCTCCGCCGCCTCGATGCCCTCCTCGTCGAGCACGAGGGTGAGCCCGGTCGCGGCGCAGGCGTCGCCGAGGGCGCGACGGATGTCGGCCGCCACGGCCCCGAGGGTCGCGGGGCGCGGCGACAAGAGGCCGGGCAGGGCGCGGACCTCGTCGATCCCGTCGCGGATGGCGTCCCGCGCGAAGTCGAGGTCGTCCCCCTCACCGAGCCCCGAGAGCAGCGAGAACGCGCGCGAGAGGCTGCCGCTCACCCCGTCGTGCACCTCCATCAGCACGGCCTCGCGCTGGGCCGAGAGCGCGCGCTCGAAGCCCTCGACCCGGTCGACGGCGGCCGCCACGCGGCTGCGCAGCTCCTCGGGCGCGAACGGCTTGGGGAGGTAGTCGTCCGCGCCGGCGCTGAGGCCCCGCACGCGCTCCTCGGCCTCGCCGAGCGCGGACAGCAAGAGGACCGGGGTGCCTTCGAGCGCCGAACGCACCGCCGCCAGCACGTCGTAGCCGCTCCCGTCGGGCAGCATCACGTCGCTCACCACGGCGGCGGGACGAGGGGGTCGGGCGAGGCGCTCCCGCGCGGCGTCGACGGTCGCGGCGAGCTCGACGCGGAAGCTCTTGCCGAGGGTCCGGTCCAGGAGTCGTCGCATGTCGGCGTCGTCCTCCACCACGACGACGACCCGACCCCCGTCGCGGGGTCGGCTCTCCGACGAGGGCACCGCACCTCGCCCCGAGGAGGCCGGCTTCGGCTCGGTCCGCGGCGCCTCGTCGGTGGCCGGCAGCTCGAGCCGGAAGGTGGTCGGCCCGCCGTCGAGGAGGGTGAGGGTGCCGCCGTTGAGTCCGGCGAGCTCGCGGGCCAGGGGCAGGCCGACCCCCGAGGTGGCGCCACCCTCGCGGTCGAAGGAGACGAAGCGCTCGAAGATGGCCTCCCGCCGGGACACGGGGACACCCGGACCGTCGTCGACCACGTCGACCCACACGCGGCCCTCCGCGGGGCCGTCGACCCGCAGCGTGACGGTCCCGGCGCGGCCCGCGCGGTCGAGCTGGCGCAGGGCGTTGGCCACGAGGTTGCCGAGGATGCGGCTCGCGTGGCCGGGGTCGACCGCAGCCACCCGCGGCGCGTCGGCCTCCACGACGACCCTCGACCCCCCACGCGGCGCCAGCTGGGCCGCGACCTCCCGCGCCACGACGGATAGGTCGCTCGGGCGGGTCCGGACCGGCATCTGCCCGGCCTCGAGCCGCGCGAGGTCGAGCAACTGGTCGGCCAGATCGGCCACGGCGAGGGCGTTGCGTTCGATCCGCGCGAGCGACGCCGCGTCCTCCTTCGAGCGACTCTCCCCCTCGAGGAGCGCAGCCTCACCGCGGATGACCGCGAGGGGCGTGCGCAGATCGTGGGCGAGGTCGACGAACAGGCGCCGCTTGAGCTCGTCGTCTCGCTGGAGCCGATCGTGGGCACGGACGAGGGCCCGACGGGTCGCGAGCGCGTCCCGACCGAGTCGATCGCGCGCGGCCGCGGAGACCACGGCGACGCCGTAGGCGAAGCCGGTCGCCGTCAGCGACAGCAGCCACAGCGAGCCAGCCCCTCGCGCGGCCACCACGAGGAGCGCGAGCTGGGTGACCACGGCGACGGCGAGGTTGCAGCGCCAGGTGAAGCCCCCGAGCAGGGTGAAGAGGAGGCTGCTGAGGACGAGGCTCACGATCTTGACCGGCAGCCGCTCGACCGGGACGTGCACGAAGCCGTAGCCACTCGCCACCGCGACGAGCACCGAGCCGCCGACCATCGCCGCCTCGATGCTGTCGAGGGAGCGCGGTCGACGGAGGAAGACGAGGAGCGCGCAGGCCAGCGCGCACTCGGGCAGGCGGATGACGAGGGCCTGGGCGGTGGTGAAGACGGCGCGATCGACGAACAGCAGGCTGATCACCCACACCGCGAGCGAGGCGCCCCACAGCCACCGCGAGCGCGTGCGGACGACCTCCGCCCGCTCGGCCGCGAAGGCGTCGGCGAGGGCGCGCGCGTCCTCGGCGTCGGGCAGGGCCGGGTTTGTCATCGGTGCGCCCGCTGCGTACGCTCGTCCGGTGACGCAAGCAACGGCGGCCTCGCGCCTCGGCCTGCGGTGCGCCCTCGGGTCTGCGCTGGCGACCCTGGTCGCCTGCGCGACCGACGCGCCGGCGAGCCCCACGCCGCTGACCTTCACGCCGTGCGCCGACCCGCTCGAGTGCGCCGACGTGACCGTGCCGCTCGACTGGTCGGCCCCCGAGGGGGCGCGCATCAAGCTCCGCGTCGGGCGGGCCCGCGCGCTCGACGGAGAGGCCGCCGGCGTGGTGTTCCTCAACCCCGGGGGACCCGGCGCGCCGATGGTGGAGCGGCTCGCCGCGCAGTACGGCACCTATCGCGTGGGCTTCGGCAAGGCGCTCCAGCGCTTCGACGTGGTCACCTGGGACGTGCGGGGGGTCGGGCTGAGCACGCCGCTCTCGTGCGCCGACGACGCCACCTTCGACCGCCTGCGCGCGGCCGATCTGTCGCTCGAGGGCTCGGACACGGCGACGGTCGACGCCCTGCGGGGCACGCTGCGCGCGGGCTGCGCGAAGAGCGCGCTCGCCGCCCACCTCGAGCTCTCGACGCAGGCCCGCGATCTCGAGGCGATCCGGCGGGCCCTCGGCGTCGAGCGGGTGTCGTTCCTCGGCTATTCCTACGGGGGGATGCTCGGCCTCGCCTACGCGAGCCTCTACCCCGAGCACGTGGGCGCGCTGGTGCTCGACTCGCCGACGGTGCTGGGGCCCGACCTCGAGGCCGACCTGACCGGGGTGGCCGAGGCGCGGGCGCAGGGGCTCGAGCGGTTCTTCGCGGCCTGTGCGGCGAGCCCCGGCTGCGCGTTCGGGGCGGCGGACGCCGCGGCCGTCGCGAGCCGGTTCGACGCCC
>CAZUZY010000635.1:0-3130 GCA_964624885.1 uncultured Polyangiales bacterium
GATCTCGAGCTCACCCTGGTCGAACCCATCGGCACGCGCGCCACGTTCCTGCGCACCGTCGTCGGCGCTGCCGGGCTGGTCGACCAGGTCGAGGTGCGCGACACGCGCGGTGAAGATCTCGCCGCCAGCGGAGCGCGGTTCGAGGTCGCGATCTCCCGCGCCACGCTGGCCAAGGAGGCCTGGATCGCCCTGGGCTTCCGCCTCGCGCCGGCCGTCGTCGTCCTGCTCGGGCGCGAAGACCTCCCGCCCCTCGACGGACTGACCGTGCCCGCGCTGCGCGTGGCGAGCGACGAGCCCTACACGACGAGCGCCGGCGCGGCGCGACGCGTCGTCCACCTCGTCACGTCGGGGTGACGTACACAGCGTGCACGGAAGCCTCGCCGAACGGCGCGGACGAGGCGAACGAACGTGCTAGAGCGTCGTTCATGCGCGGACGACACGTCTCGGCGGTGATGGTGATCGGAGTGCTCTTCGGCGGCGCGCTCGCGGCGTGCAGCCCGAGCAACACAGGCGCCGACCCGATCGACAACGGCGATGCCTCGCCCGACGGCAGCACGGGCGACGACGCCGACGGTGGAGGCATCGTCATCGACGGCACCATCGGCGATCGCAAGGTGATCAAGCTCGATCTCGACCCGGCCACCGCGACCCTCAAGGTCGTCAACGGCGACGTGACCGCGGCGTCCACCAAGACCTCGTTCGAGGCCAAGGCCACGCTCGACGACGGCAGCACCTCGGCGGTGGGCAGCTGCACCTGGACCGTCGACCGCATCGACCTCGGCACCGTCTCCGGCGGCACCTTCCAGGCCAGCGGGTCGGCCGGTGGCGTGGCCAAGGTCACCTGCGCCGCGCTCGGCTTCACGGCCAGCGCGACCGTCACCGTGAACCTCGAGGACGTCGAGGACAAGGGCTCGGGCCTCGACGACGCCAGCAAGGGCGCGCTGCTCGCGGCGACCACCAGCGACGCCGCCGTCGCCAAGCTGCTCTATCCCTACGACAAGACGGTCTTCCCGAAGGGCATCCTGGCCCCCGAGCTGATGTGGGCAGGTGGCGGCGCGAGCGACGTGTACGCGCTGCAGATCACCCAGCCGAACATGACGTACACCAGCTACTTCAAGGCTGGCACGCCGCCCCGCGCGACCATCGCGGGTGCCACCTGGACCCGCCTCCTCGACACCAACGTCACCGGCGACAAGCTCTCGGTCACGCTGTTCCGGCTCGCGGGTGGGGCGGGGGGCACCGCGTTCCGCTCCACCAGTCAGTCGTGGACCATCGCCAACGGCAGCCTCAAGGGGTCCATCTACTACTGGCGCATCAACGGCGGCGGCGTGGCGCGCATCAAGCCGGGCGCGACCAAGCCCGAGGACTTCCTCAAGCCGTCGGCGGGCCACTCCTGCGTGGCGTGCCACAGCGTCGCCAAGAACGGCTCCACCATCGTCGCTTCGTACGACGGCGGCCCTTCGCCGTGGGCCTCGTTCGACCCCACCGGCAAGGAGATCAAGTACTCCGGCTCCCCGTCCGGGTTCGAGGCCATCAGCGCCGACGGCAACCTCGTCGTCGCCGGCCAGAGCCAGGAGACCACCCTCAAGCTGTTCGACGCCAAGACGGCGGCCAGCCTCGAGCCGAGCGGCGTGGCCGCGGCCGGCATGGCCGTGATGCCCACGTTCGCCAACGACAGCAGCCTCCTCGCCTACAGCCTCCGCAAGGACGGCAACTGGCTCGACTTCACCAAGAGCGACCTGATGGTCATGCCGTTCGACCTGCCGACCAAGAAGTTCGGCGCTCCCAAGCTCGTGCGCGCGGGCGGCGGCAAGGCGCTGCTCTACCCGTCGTTCTCCCCCGACAACCAGTGGATCGCCTACGAGGAAGGGCCGATGGCCCGCACGCGCGGGACCCGCGCCACCGTCCACCTCGTCAAGCCCGACGGCACCGGGGACGTCCTCTTGAGCAACGCGGTCAACGCGGGCGTCGCCACCGGGACCAGCGGCGCCGGCGACGAGAACCTCGCCTACGAGCCCACGTTCAACCCCGTGCTCGCGGGCGGTTACTTCTGGCTCGTGTTCGTCTCCGAGCGGCAGTACGGCAACCGCCTCAACAAGACGCTGCAGTCCGACGCCGGCACCTGCGGGACCCCGAGCTGGGCCGCCACGCCGTGTCGCCACAAGCAGCTGTGGGTGACCGCGATCGACGCTTCCCCCAAGGCCGGCGTCGACCCGAGCCACCCGGCGTTCTGGCTCACCGGGCAGGACCTCGCCGACCAGAACATGCGCGGCTACTGGGCGCTCGACGCCTGCAAGAAGCTCGGCGAGGGCTGCGACGCCGGCTTCGAGTGCTGCGACGGTGCGTGCAAGAGCCCCGACGGCAAGCTGCCCAAGGTCTGCGACAAGCCCCCGCCGGACAAGTGCAAGGAAATCGGCGACACCTGCGTCGAGACCAAGGACTGCTGCAACGCAGCCTTCGGCGTCGAGTGCATCGGCGGCGTCTGCGGCAAGAAGCTCCCCGCCTAGTCCCGGGCGACCACGGCGGAGCGCTCCGGTCGACGCGCGGGCTCCGGCCGTGGACTCCGCTCCTCGACGGTGCGCGTCAGCCGCCGGATCGACGCGCGCACGAGCATGCCCACGATCGGCGGCACGTGCGAGAGGCGGAGCTTGCTGGGCGCGCCGTCGTAGACCGGCCGGACCGGCACCTCGACCACCCGCAGGCTTGCCGCGTGGAGCGCGATCAAGAGCGCGTTCGGGTAGCCGTACCCCGGCCACAGGCGCGCGAGATCGAGGGCATCGAGGGCCCGCGCGGAGAACGCGCAGTAGCCGCACTGCGCGTCCTGCACGAAGCGCCCGGTCGCGAGCCGGGTGAGGGCCGCGAGCCCCACGATGCCGAGCAGCCGATCCAGCGGGAACGCCAGCGCGCCGTCGGGCCAGCGCAGGCGGTCGCCCTTCACGTAGTCGGCCTCACCAGCCAGGATCGGGTGCAGGACGGCGGGCAGATCCGCGACGTCCATCTGGCCGTCGCCCGCGAGCACGACCACGACCTCGGCGCCGAGGGCTCGGGCGAGGAGGGCGCCCTCGGCGATCGACGCGCCCACGCCGCGACGCCGCTCGTGACGCAGCACGACGACGCGCGGATCCGCGGC
>CAZUZY010000636.1:0-3106 GCA_964624885.1 uncultured Polyangiales bacterium
GCCGCGGCGCGCTCGGCTCGACCGCTCGCGTCGTCCAGGGGTTGGCCGTCGGCGTCGATCCACCGCAACCACGGGCCGCCGAGCCCCTTCCACGGCAGGGCGTGGGGGCCGAGCCGGAGGCCGAGCGGGGCACACTCCACGGCGCCGCGTTGGTCCTTGGGCAGCGCGACGTACTCGCGACGGTGGACGTCGAGAGCGTAGGCCTCGAGCTCGAAGGAGACCGGGTCGTACATCGCATAGAACGGCACCCGCAGCGCCCGCTCGTAGATCTGCATCTTGCGCCCGCGGTCGGCCTCCTCGGTGGTGGCCGAGAGCAGCTCGATGACGACGTCGGGCGAGCGACCGCCCTCTTCCCAGACCACCCAGCTCTTGCGCTCACGACGCTCGACGTCGAGCACGACGAAGAAATCGGGCGCGCGAAAATCCTGGTTCCGCGCCTGGGTCTCGCTGAAATAGACGGCCATGTTGCCGCCCACGTAGTAGTCCCAGCGCTCGCGCCAGGCGTCGCGCAGGGTGTCGATGAGCAGCTGCATCTGCTCACGATGGCGCTCGCTCTCCATCGGCTCACCGTCGTCGTAGGGGAGGTCTTCCCCACGCGGCGGCCGCGGCCCCAGGTAGTCGGAGGAGGCGGTCATGCGCGGGATAGCTTTCATGATGGGTGGGTACACCGCAAGGGGCGGTGCACCCTGAGCCACAGCGAGACGCATGCCAGTCTCGAAGGCGTCGTTCGACCGGCGATCTACGTTCCCGCCGCCGGCGGTCCCCTGCTTCCGCCGGCGGCCGCCGGCGGCGCTCAGTAGTCCATCACGAGGCCGACCCCCGCTGGGTTGGTCGCGCCGCTCGCGGTCACGTAGTCCCGACACGCCTTGGCGGCGGGCGCGTGGACCCGCGCGAGGTGGCACGCGGCGTAGGCGACGTACGCCGCGGAACCCTTGGGCGCGTAGGCGTCGTAGTGCGTTTTCGCCGCGGTCTGGAACGAGGCGTTCGCGAGGAGCTGCCCCGCGCGGAACAGGAGGTAGACCTCGAACGAGTTGTGGTCGTCGAACAGGCTCGCACCCGCCACGTAGCTCGCGTCGTAGCGACCGAGGTAGCCGTAGTTGGAGTAGCTCACGATCTCGCCGTAGTGCGATGCCGCCGCCTGGGCCCCGACCGCCTTGTTCGTCGCGTCGCCCTGCCGTCGGTCCACGGCCAGCGCCGCGACAGCCATCTCGACGTTGGTGTTCTTCACGTACCGTCCGACGTCGTTCTTGCTGCGCGAGTACCAGAAGTAGCCACAGCTCGTGCAGTCGATGGGGTAGCCCTTGCCGTACGCCACGAACGCGCTTTCGCGGTAGGCGTCCATCGCCTTCTTGGCGAGGGCCTTCATGGCGGCGTCGGCGAGGACGTCGCCCGCCTCGGCGAGACACCAGATGGCGAGGCCGGTCTGGAACGCGTAGACCGTCGTCGTGGGGTTGGTCGTGCCGTCGCCGAAGGCATCCCACGCCTTGTCGAGACCCCAACCATCACCCCCCCAAGTGGAGGCGCTCGCCACGAGCGCCCCCGCAGAGGCCTTGGTCGCCGCCTCGAGCTTGGCGACGAAGGCGGGTGAGAACGAGGCTCCGGCGCGCGCACGACGGAGCGCGCTGGCGGTCGAGAGGCAGTGGTAGCTCGCGCTCGCGGGCTCGGTGAGGGTCGTGTTCGGGACGAACTTCTCCTGGAACAAGGCCTCCCACTCGTCGAGCGGACGACCGACGTCCGCGAGGGCGTCGGCCGAGTCCGCCGCGAGGGTGTCCGTCGCGTCGAGGGTGTCGCTGCCGCCGTCGAAGACGAGCGTCTCCGGGGGGGCGTCGCTCGCCGCGTCGACATCGACGAGCGCGGGCTCTTCCCCCGAGCACGCGGCGAGCACGCACGACAGCGCGAGGGCAGGCTTGGTCACCTGGCCATCGTACGACGGTCCGCTCCGAGCTCCCACCGCTCGGTCGTGCACCGCGCCGCGAGCTGCTCGTCGTGGGTGACCAGCAAGAGGGCCCCCGGGAACGCGCGGAGAGCGGCCTCGAGGCGCTCGATCGAGGGCAGGTCGAGGTGGTTCTCGGGTTCGTCGAGCACCAGCGCCCACGCGTGCAGGCCGAGGCCGAACGAGAGCGCGAGCTTGCGCGCCTCACCCGGCGACGGATCCTCCGACGCGAGGAGTCGAGCCGGATCGACACCCAGCGCCGCCACGCACTGCAGGACCCGTCCCCGGTGGTCGCGAGGCAGGGCGCGCAGGCGCGCGAGATACGCCCGCCCGTCCGCCTCGCCGAGGGTCTGCGGCAGGTGCAGCACCTGGTCCGACCGACTGGCCGAGAGCGCGCGGAGCAGGGAGGACTTCCCCGCACCGTTGGGCCCCGAGAGCCACACGCGACCGTCGCGCGCGAGCCGGTAGGAGCCCTCCGCGAGCACGCGATCCTCCACCCGCAGCGTCCCCGACCAGGAGAGCACCCACGGCCGCGGGCTCGGCGTGTAGCCCAGCATCATTGAGCCACCGAGGCTCTTCTCGACCTCGATCGCGGCGGCGCGCGCCTCGGCCCGCTCGGCCTCGACCTTGCGCCCGGCGACCGCGCGACCGAGGTGTCCCTCTGCGCGCTCCGCCCGCATCTGCGCCGAGACGCTGCGCGCGTCGGAGTCGCGGGGCCCTTTCATGCGCTGCCCGCGCGACAGGCTGCGCTCGGCCGCCGCGTGGGTCCGCCGCGCGTCGACGAGCGCCCGCTTCGCCTTCTGGGCCGCCGCGACGAGGGTCTCGCGCTCGAAGGCCCGCGCCTCGTCCTCCGCGCGGAAGTGCGCCGCGGCCTCGGAGAACGGCCCCGGGAACACCCGCACCCGGCCGCGCTCGAGGCGCACCGTGCGCGACGTGCAGGCGTCGAGCAGCGCGCGGTCGTGCGAGACGAGGATCACGCAGCACCTCGCCTCGCCGATCACCGCCTCGAGCACCGCGCGCGCGTCGCGGTCGAGGTGGTTCTGCGGCTCGTCGAGCAGGAGCACGTCGGGCTCGGCGAGCAGCGCCGCGGCGAGCTGCAAGCGCTTGCGCTCGCCCGGCGACAGCGTGGGCCAGCGGGCGAGCTCGTCGCGCGGCGCCGCGAGGAGGGCGCAG
>CAZUZY010000637.1:0-3088 GCA_964624885.1 uncultured Polyangiales bacterium
GGCGCCGTTCGACGCGGAGCTGTTCGGGCACTGGTGGTACGAGGGGCCGTGGTTCCTCGACGAGGTGCTCCGCCTCCTCGCCGATCACCCGACCCTCGCCGCCGTGTCGCTCCGAGACCACCTCGAGGTGTGCCCGATGCTGGTGCAGGCCGCGCCGGCCGCGAGCACCTGGGGCGAGGCCGGCCGCAGCGACACGTGGGTCTGCGAGGAGAACGCGCACCTCCTCCGCCGCGTGCGACGGGGGGCGCACGCCCTCGCGGCCGCGATCGACCGGCGGCCGCGGCCCGACGGACCAGCGCTGCAGCAGGCCGTCGTCGAGCACCTGTTGCTCTCGGCGTCGGACTGGCCCTTCATGATCCGCAAGAACACGACCCGACAGTACGCGGAGGCGCGCGCCCTGCAGCACGACGAGCGCCTGCGAGCGCTGCTCGGGGTGGTCGCGCGCGGGGCGGTCGACGCCGATCTGGTGGCCGAGATCGCGCGCGAGGACTCGTTCCTGCACGCGCTCCGGCCGGAGCTTCCGGGGCTGTTCTAGTCCTTCTTCGGCTCCGACTTGGTCTCGGTCTTGGTCTCGGCGGGCGCGGCCTTGGTCTCGCTGCTCGACTCGGTCTTCGGGGTGGAGGTCGACGGCGACGGAGCCGGTGAGGTGGCGCCGGTGGCGGTGCCCGTGGTGCCGTAGCCGCCGGTCGTGTACCAGCCGCCCCCCTTGAGGATGAAGTTGCCTTGGGAGATCAGCCGCTGGGCCTGCTTCTCGCCGCACTTGGGGCAGACCTCGACGGGCGGGTCGCTGATCTTGTGGATCTCCTCGAAGTGGTGGCCACA
Organism: uncultured Polyangiales bacterium; assembly: GCA_964624885.1. Classification (GTDB taxonomy): domain Bacteria; phylum Myxococcota_A; class Polyangia; order Polyangiales; family JADJMO01; genus JADJMO01. Next base: position 823 of record CAZUZY010000637.1, read on the forward strand.
GGCTCGGCAAGCGTACTCGTAGGTCGGCATGGCGCGTCGGTCGTGGTAATCAGCTCCGCATTCCCGGTCAACGGGCGTCGCCAAAAGAGGAGCCGTCATGTCGGAAGCCCCCGTGCTCGTGGCCCGCGAAGGCCACGTCGCCCTCGTCACCGTCCACCGCCCCGAGAAGCTCAACGCGCTCGACCGCGAGGTGCTCACCCACCTGCTCAGCGCGTTCCAGGAGCTGTCCGCGGCGGGCGACGTCCGTGTGGCCATCCTCTGTGGCGCGGGCGAGAAGGCCTTCATCGCCGGTGCCGACATCGCCGCCATGCGCGGCCTCGGCGTCGTCGAGGCCAAGTCGCTCGCCGATCTCGGCCACCAGCTCGGCCAGGTGATGGAGGGGTGTCCCTTCCCCATCCTCGCGGCCGTGCAGGGCTTCGCGCTCGGCGGCGGGTGCGAGCTCGCGATGGCGTGCGACCTGATCTACGCGGGCGAGAAGGCCAAGTTCGGCCAGCCCGAGGTGAACCTCGGCGTCATCCCCGGGTTCGGCGGCACCCAGCGCCTCGTGCGCCGCGTGGGCGCCGGCAAGGCGCGCGAGCTCGTGCTCACCGGCGACATCATCGACGCCCAGGAGGCGCACCGCATCGGCCTCTGCGAGGCGGTGTTCCCGCAGGCCGAGCTGCTCGCCAAGGTCAAGGCAGTGGCCGCGAAGATCGCCAGCAAGGGGCCGGTCGCGGTCGCGCAGGCCAAGGTGGTCATGCGCCGCGGCGACGCCGGGCTCCCTTCCGCCAACGAGCTCGAGGCGCAGGCCTTCGCGATGCTGTTCGGCACCGCCGACCAGAAGGAGGGCATGGCCGCCTTCGTCGAGAAGCGTCAGGCCGCGTTCGTCGGCAAGTGAAGGGCGTTCGGCGCTATCCTCCCGGGGATGGACGACGCGCGCCGCAAGATCCTCGAACGTCGCAGCCGGTTCGTGGCAGCCGCGATCTCCTCGATCGCGATCGGGTGTGAGCGGCCGCCGCCGCAGCCGTGCCTGACGCCGATCGGCCCCGACGACATCGGCAGCGGTGCCGACGCGGGGGGCGCCACCGACGCCAGCGCCGGCGCGGAGGACACGACGCTCGACACCGGCACCTATCCGCAACCGTGCCTGTCGCCGCCACCGTGCCTCTCGCCCGTCCCGCTGCCGGACACCGGCGTGAAGCCGGTCCCCGACACAGGCACGCCGGACGCGAAGCCGCGCCCTTGCCTCAAGGTGGCGCCGCCCAAGGACACAGGACCCAAGGTCTGCCTCGACTTCGCCGAGTAGCCGCGCGTCACTCGACGAGGGTTCCCCCTGCCCGCGCGATCGCCGCCGCGTCCAGCCCGTCCTGCGTCGCCACGAACCAGACCACCTGCGCGTCGTCGAGGGTGGCCCACCCCTCCGCCTCCCGCGCCTCGATCCAGGCCTCCCGCGCGGCCCCGTCGTGCGGCACCCGGACGTGCAGCGTGGGGCGCCGCGGACCGCCGACGATGCGCAGCACGCGGCACGGCGCGCGCGAGAAATCGACCTCGACGCGATCGCCGAGGCAGCTCTCCGGGCCCCGCGGGACGGGGTCGACGCGGAGCACCTCACCGGGGTTGCCGACCGCCCACGCGCGCTCGCCGTTCGGGTACTCCACCTCGAAGATCATCGCCACCTCGAGGAGCGTACCGGTCGCCGACGACGGTCGTATGCTCGGTCGCATGGCGAGCGCGAAGAAGGACCTCCTCGACCGGGAGCTGGCGCAGGTCGCCAACGCCTACTACCGCGTGCCGACGATGCCCGCGCTCGATCCGGCGGGCGCCGACGCGCGGCTCCGCGAGAGCTGGGCCCGCCGGGAGGCGAGCTTCGTCGAAGGGCTCGCGAGCGCACCCGCGGCCGGCCGCGCGCTGTTCATGCGGGCCAAGGCGTTCGTGGACGCCGGGTTGCCCCGCGGGCGACACGACGCCGACGAGCAGGCCGCCTTCTACGTCGTCGCGGGGACGGCGTTCGGGACCACGGCGAGCTGGCACGACTTCCTCGGCCGCTGGGTGACCGACGGCGGGATGGCCTACGCGCTCGAGGTCGCGTTGCGCGTCGCGCAGCTCCGCACGCCGATCGATCGCGATGCGCCTTCGACCCTGACCGTCCTCTCGGCGACGGAGACTCCGAGCCTGTCCGGGTACTGGCTGATCGCAGCGCTCGCCCCCGAGCTCGCGGCGCTCTCCGCGGATGCTCGCGCGACGCTGCGCCGAGAGGCCGCGACGCTGGCCGCGCGCGCCGCGCCGC
>CAZUZY010000638.1:0-3087 GCA_964624885.1 uncultured Polyangiales bacterium
GCTGCTGCGCGCCGGGCTTGCCGGCGGGCAGCGGCTTGTATGGCTTGCCCTGGGGGGCGAGGGTCGACGAGGGCGCGGGGGCCCACGGCACCGCGGCGGGCTTGGCGTGCAGCGGCGGCGCGATGGTGCTGCCCTTGACGTGATCGGGCGGCAGCCCCGCGGCGACGGGGGGCGGTCCGAGGAACGGACGGGCGCCGTGCAGCGGTCGGGGAGGCGGCGCGTACGGGGTCGTCGCGCCCAGGATGGCGGGGTGGTGCTCGGGGCCGAGCAGGTGGTGGGAGGGCCCGTGCGGGTGGAAGAAGTGATGCGAGTGCACGAAGACGAACGGGGTCACGCCGACCGTGAGGTAGACCGCTGCCCCTCCGCGCCAGCCGTAGTGGGGATACGTCGGGCCCCAGCCCATGTAGCCGTTGCCCGAGCGCCACTCGACCCACGCGGGGCTGTAGCGCGCGCCAGGGATCCACACCCAGCCATAGCCGTCGCTCCACACCCAGCGGCCGTAGTGGAAAGGCCCCCAGCCCCAGGCGAAGTCGCTCACCCAGTAGTAACCCTCGCTCGTGTACGCCCAGTGGCCGTGGGTGACGTAGGGCGAGAAGCCGACGCCGACGACCGCGGTCGAGGGCACCCACACGACGCCGAAGGTCGCGTCGTCGACCCACGCGCCGTAGGGATCCAGCACGGGCTGGAACGTGGCGAGGGCCGTCGGATCGGTGTCGTCGGCGTCCACGTCGACCTCGGCGACCGGCGCGGGGGCCACCGGCGTGGGCTCCCAGCCACCGACCTGGGTCTGACCCTGGACGTAGCAGCCCGCCAGCGCGAGCGTGAACAGGAGGGGCGTGCGGATGCGCATGACGGAGTGGTGTGCAACGCCTGAGCCGCGCCGGTTCTCCGCGGCTTCCGGAGATTCCCCGGCGATTCGCGGCGCAAGCCGTGCGGCCGTGAACGGCGGAACGCGCGCTCCCGGCAGGATGCCTCACCCCCGCGGCCCGCGCAGGCGCTCCTTGGGATCGAGCGTGTCGCGCATCGCCTCCCCGAGGAGGACGCTCGCCGCCACCGTGACGAGGACCAGCAGCGAAGGGAACGCCACGAGCCACCACGCTTCGGGGTGACGCCGCGCCTGACCGAGCAGCGCACCCCAGGCGAGCGGGTGCACCTGACCGACGCCCACGATGGCGACGGCCGACTCGAGCACCACCACGGTGCCGACGCCGAACGCCGCGACGACGAGGCCCGACGAGAGCACCCACGGCATCACGTGCGAAGCGAGGATGCGGCCGGGGCTCGCCCCGAGCGCGCGCGCGGCCGTCACGTGGTCGAGGGTCTGTACCCGGATCACGTCGGCGCGCGCGACGAGCGCGATCTCGGGGCACCGGCAGGCGACGACCACGAGCAGGAGGGTGAAGGTGGCCGGGAACACCGCCTGGACCACCAGCACGAGGAGCAGCGAAGGGACGGCCGCCGTCACCTCGAGCAGGCGACGCAGCAGCCCGTCGAACCCGCCGCGGAGGAAGCCGCTGAGCGCGCCGAGGGCCGCACCGAGCGCGCCGGACCCGAGCACGGCCGAGAGGGCGAGCGTGAGCGTGGGGAACGAACCCGAGATCAGCGCGCGGAACACGTCGCGCCCCGCCTCGTCGGTGCCGAGGAGGTGGCTCGTGGTGGGACCGAGCAGCGCGTCCGCGGCGCGCCCGGTCGGCGGCGAGACCAGGGCCCCGACGACGAGGAGCCCGGTCAGCACGAGGGCCAGGCCGCCGCCCACGCGCGCGCGGGTGTCCTCGCGGAGCGCGCCGAGGAACGAACGGAACACCTGCCGCGCCGGGTCGGCGAACGCCGCGATCGCCGGGTCGGCGACCGCGCTGGCGGTCATGGTGAGCCGCTGCAGGAGGGAGCTCCGCCGCGAGGTCATCGCTCGCCCTCGTCGCGCAAGAGCGAGGCGCGGACCCGCGGGTCGACCAGCCCGTGCAGCACGTCGGCGAACAGGACCAGCACCGCGGAGAACGTGGCCGAGGCGAGCACGAACGGCACGAGCCAGGGCAGATCGCGCGCCCGCAGCGCCGCCATCGCGGCGGGGCCGAGGCCCGGCAGATCGAGCACCTCCTCGACCACCAGGGTGGAGGACAGGAGCAGCGGCACCTGCACGGCCGCGTAGGCGAACGTGGGGCCGAGCGCGGCGCGCGCGATCATCCACCAGCGGCGCGCCCTCGGCAGGCCCATGGCCCGCGTGGTGACGACCCAGTTCGCCGTCGCGCAGTCCAGCACGCTGGCGCGCATCTGACGGGAGATGGGGGCGAGGGAGACCAGCGCGAGGGCCACCGCGACGAACACCTCGTTGCGCGCGAAGGCGCTCGAGGCCCCGCGGGTGGCGAGGGCGAGGACGAACGCGGGCAGGGCGTAGAGCACCACCGAAGCGGTGCCGATCACGCGGGCCGGCGCCTGCCGTCGACGCGCCGTGAGCAGCCACGCGAGCGGCAGGCCGGCGAGGTAGGCGAGGCCGAGCGCGGTGAGCACCCGCGTGAGGGTCTTGGGCGCTCGCGCGCGCAGGTCGTCGCCGACGGGGCGATCGTCGCGCAGCGAGCGGCCGAGCGTGCCCTCCGAGAGCTCCGCGGCGTAGCGGCCGAGGCGGGTGTCGGTCAGGTGCGCGACCAGGCGCTCCAGCGGGTCGTGCTCGCGGTACTCGGCGCGGTGGAGCGACCACCACGCGCGGAGGCGGGCCCCGCCCTCGGGGCGGGCGAAGCCGGCCTGCTTGATGGCGTCGGCGACGAGCGACTCGAGGAGCGTGCGGTCAGTCGCGTTCGGCTTCAGCGCGAGCAGGTCGAAGACCGGGGCGATGATGGCGGTGTCGGCCGCGCGCAGCTCGGCGCGGTAGCTCGGCTCGTCGCGCGCCTCGAGCAGGCGGCGCAGCGTGCGCTTGACCGAGGCCGGGCGCAGATCGGCCCCGTGCTCGTCGAGCAGCCGGCGGAAGTAGCCCTCGGCCTTCTTCGGATCGTCGAGGTCGCTCGCGTCGATCTGGCCCATGCGCACCGCGAGCGGCTGGAGCTCGTGGGCGAGGGCGCCGCGCGCGCCGGGCGTGAGGCGCTCGAGGGCGGGGCC
>CAZUZY010000639.1:0-3079 GCA_964624885.1 uncultured Polyangiales bacterium
CGCGGCGGCGTGCAAGGCGCTCTCGGCGATCGGCCTCGCGGCGGTCGAGGCGCACGAGCGCGCGCTGGTCGAGCGGCTGCTCGCGGGGCTGCGCGTGCTGCCCGGGGTGCGGGTGCTCTCGCTGTTCGGCGAGGAGAGCCCGCGCATCGGCGTGGTGGCCTTCGTGGTCGAGGGCTGGGACCACGGTCGCCTCGCGGCGGCGCTGAGCGCGGAGCACGGCATCGGCGTGCGGGACGGCGCGTTCTGCGCGCACCCGCTGGTGGAGACGCTGCTCCGCCCGGCGGAGACCGGACGCACCGGCGCGCTGCGCGCGAGCCTCGGCGTGGGGAGCTCGGCGACCGACGTCGACCGACTGCTCGCGGCGCTCGGGGTGTTGCTGCGCGAGGGGTCGAGTGCCCGTTACGAAGTGGACGCGGGGCGCGTCGTCCCCGCAAGCGATCCGCGCGCACTGCCGGCGTTCGTCGGTCGGCCGGCGCACAAGCCTGCCGACGCCTGCCAGTCGCTCGTGTGACACGTGATCGAGCGCAGCATGCGTGACGAGCGCGTCGACCCGGCGACCGGAGCTCAGTCGACGCGACGGTAGCAGGTGCGATCGCCGCTGCCTTCCCTGCGCCAGCGGCCCTTCGGTAGGACCTTCTTCAGGTCGGCGGGGCGGATCCGGGAGTCGTGGAACGCAACGTAGCGGAGCTCGGTGAGCTGGGCCGTCTCCGGGGGGAACGCGCGGATGTCGGTCGACCGGACGTCGATCGAGTAGAGGGAACGGAGCGCACCGAGCTCCGGGGGCAGCACCGAGAGGTGGCGCGCCAGATGGAACGACAGCGCCCCGATGGGGGTGTGCGAGAGGGCGCGGAACAGCGCGACCGGGTCGAAGACGCCGCCGTGCCAGTAGGTGGAGAGCGTCCGCAGCGCGCGCAGCTCCCCGAGGACCGCGAAGTCCGACGTCTGACACGAGTGGAGGTAGAGGCTCTCGAGCTGCGTGAGCGCGCCGAGCTCCGCCGGGAGGTCGCGGTCCGGCAAGTCGGAGAGCCAGAGCTTCTTGACCGTCCGGAAGTGCCGCAGCCCCTCTGGCAGGGGGTGGACCTTGGCGAGGTGCGGGTCCTCGAGCGAGACCAGCGAGGCGCACGCCTCCGGAAAGGATCGCAGCGGATTCCTGGACAGGTCGAGCTCCTTCAGCGCGATCAGCGCGCCGATCTCGGGGGGCAGGGTCGCAAGTCCAGCGCCGCGGAGCTGCAGCTTCTCGAGGTGGACCAACCCACCGATCTCGGGGGGCAGGGCTTCGAGGTGCTTCCATTCGTCGAGGCAGAGCCGCGACAACCGAGGAGCACTCGCGAGCCGCGCGAAGGCGTCCGACAGCGGGAACTTCGGAGCGGCGGCCAGACTGAGCGACTCGAGGCGCCGCAGCCGGGAGAACGCCGTGGCGGGCCGGTGGACGTTCGGCGCCTGGACGTCGAGCTTCACGGGATCTCCGAGGTCCTCCGGCAGCGCCTCGTCGTGCGGCCGGTCGATCGAGAGCTCCTGCACGAACAGCACCTCCGGCGGCGCGAGCGTGACCGACGCGGCGAGATCACCCGGGAGCTCGACCTGCGTGAGGCGCAGATCCGCGAAGCTCGCGGGCAACACCTGGATGCCCGTGTCGCACGCCAGCAAGGTGCGCAGGCCGCGGAGTCTGCCGAAATCGGCCGGCAGAGCCGTCAGGTTCTTGCAGTACGAGAGGTCGAGCGTCTCGAGGTTCTCGAGCTCGCAGAACCGCGCTGGGAGCCGCTCGAACAGGCTGCCGAACAGGTCGAGGCTGCGCAGCTGCCCGAGGTCCGCGAGCGACTCGGGCAGCTTCTTCACCTTGTGCCCGCGGAGGTGCAGCACACGGAGCGCCGACAGACGCCCGATCTCCGGCGGGATCTCCTTGATCGCGTGCCGCTTCGGGCTGGGCGAGGAGACCTCGAGGACCTCGAGCGCCGACAGCTCGGCGACCACCGCGCCCAGCACGGGACACGGCGCGTCGACGATCAGATCGCGGAGCTGGGTCAACGCCCGCAGCGAGTCGGGCAGCGCAATCACACCCGCGCTGCGGTCCCGCAGACGGAGGATCCGGAGGCCCGCGAGCTTCGCGAAGCGGGCGAACAGCGGAGCGAGCGGCACCTTCGTCGCCCCCCGCACCTCGATCTCCAAGACGCCCTGCAGGCGCTCGAAGCTCTCGGACAGCGCGCAGGCGCTGTCGGGATCCAGCGAAAGCTTGGTCAACCCGGGCAGCTCTGCGAGACGGGCGAACAGATCGCCGAGTGTGGCGACCGGGAGGCCGTACAGCTCCACGGACTCCAGCGAGATGAGTTTCTCGAGGCCCGCCGCCCTCTCGAGGTTCGGCAAGGAGCCGATCGACAGGCTGCGCACGCTGGTGAGCTCGCCGATGCCAGGCAGCTCGCGGAGATCGAGCTCGTGGAGCCGCAGCGCCCCTTCCTCACGGGCGCGCTCGATCGCGGACGCCAGACGTTCCGTGTCGCTCGCTTGGGCCACGGGCCCAACCTACCACCCGCGTCGACCCAGAGCGCAGGCTACAGCGGCAAAGGCTCACCCGGCCGACGGCGCTCGAACCGGGGAGCGTCACCGCCGGGACTGCCCCAGGTCACCCGCGCCGCCAGCGCCAGCGTCGCCGGCACACCCGCGTACAGCGTCACGAGCTGGACCTGGCCGGCGAAGGTTGCCTCGAGCGCGAGGAGTCCTCCCACCAGGGCGAACCCGACGCCGACGACGATCGCACCGAGGCCGTACGAGGGCCGCGCGCCACGCTCCAGCGCGGAGGCGCACGACGCACACCAGACCCTCCCGTTCACCAGGTGGACCGCGCAGTCGTCGCACAGCGAGAAGGTGCACTTGCCACAGGCCACGATCGCGGCGCGGCTGTCGTTCGTGCACGGCGGGAGGCCGGGACGCGGCACGCGGCGGAGATTGCCACGACCGCTCCGACGGGTCGCGGGCTCATACGCTCGCGCTGCGGTTCCTCAACCCCCTGCACGCTGGAGCTCGGCGAGCGCTCGCAACGCCGCCTCCTCGCGCGCGACGGCCGCCTTCTCGCGCTCGAGCGCCG
>CAZUZY010000640.1:0-3058 GCA_964624885.1 uncultured Polyangiales bacterium
CGTTGCCGCTGTTGACGACGAGCGCGCGCATGCGCCCGCCGCTCGCCGCGAGGTGGGCGCGGCAGAGCGCGACGGGCGCGGCGGCGAGGAGGTTCTGGGTGAACACGCCCGCGACCGACAGCGGCGCGTCGGCGACGAGCAGCGCCACGTCGGGCTTGCCGCTCGCCTTGATGCCGGCCGCCACGCCCGCGGCCCGCAGGCCGAGGCGCGTGAGATCGTGATCGGCGGGAGGAAACGCCGGAGGCGCGATGGGCGTCATCGCCGGCCCAACATGGTCAGCCACCGTCGGTGGCGGCGTCGGTCGCGGCGTCGGTCGCGCCGCCGTCGGAGCCCCCACCGTCGGAGCCCGCGTCGGACCCGCCCCCGTCGGAGCCAGAGTCGGTGCCACCGTCGAGCGGCGTGGCGCTGCCCTTGTTGGTCCAGACGCCGTTGTCGCGGCAGGCGCCGCGGTAGAACTCGAGGATCTCCTTGCGGAGCAGGGTGACGTCCGGCGTCTCCTTGTAGATCTCGTCGAGCGTGCAGGTGTCGATCTGCGCGCTGTACTTCTCGAAGCAGGGGGTCGCGTCCTTGGCGGCCAGGTCGTAGCACTTGCCACCCGACTTGATGGCGGCGGCGACGCAGTCGTCACGCTCCGAGGTGGTGTCGTCGCAGGTGCCGCAGACCTTGTCCTGGCAGTCGTACGAGCAGTTCGCGGCCTTGGCGCAGGTCGCGTCCATCGAGCGCCAGTAGCACTTGTAGTCGTCCGGGTAGATCTTGCCGGGGATGGCTTCCCAGGAGAAGCTCTCGATGCACGGCAGGCAGCCCGCGTTGGCGGTCTTCCACGCGGCGCAGGTCGACGGCACGTCGAGCTTGGCGGTGATGCAGTTGGTGACGAAGTCCTGGAGGGCGGCCTCGGTGCAGGCGGTCGTGGGAGAGCCCGCGTTCGGCGTGGGGCAGGTGTAGCCGGTGGGGAGCGGCTCGGCGCACGAGGTCGGGTCGACCTCGGAGGTGCCGGTGTCGACCTTGCCCGTGTCGACCTTGCCCGTATCGGAGGCGTCCGCGGTGGTCCCGGTGTCGGTGGGCTCGGCGGGAGCCGTGTCCGACCCGCAGCCCGCGAGCGCGACCGCGCCGACGAGGCCCGAGGCCGCGAGGAGACCGACAAAAGAGAGCCCGAAGGTGCGGTAGCGGTTCGACATGGTGAGCCGCGCCTCCTAGGACGGCATCCCTCTCTCCGCAAGCCCTCGACGCCGGGGAAGCCCGCCTGTCTACTCTTGCGGAAGCCTCCAGGAGAACCCATGGTCGACGCCGCCGCCCTCGTCTCGAGCCTCCGCAAGACCTTCGACGGCGGGCGTACGCGCCCCCTGTCGTTCCGCCTCGGGCAGCTCGCTGCCCTCGCGCGCATGATCGAGGAGCGCGAAGGCGAGATCCTCGAGGCCCTGCGGGTGGACGTCGGCAAGCCCCGCATGGAGGCGTACGTCGCCGAGCTCGGCTTCGTCCTCGGCGAGATCGCCATGGTGAAGAAGAAGCTGCCCGCGTGGACCCGTCCGGAGCGCGTGGCGACGCCGGCCTCCACCCAGCCCGCGCGCGCCGAGATCCACCGCGACCCGCTCGGGGTGGTGCTGCTCATCGGCCCCTGGAACTACCCGTTCCAGCTGGTCATCGCCCCGCTGGTCGGCGCCATCGCCGCGGGCAACTGCGCGGTGGTGAAGCCGAGCGAGATGACCCCCCACGTGTCGGCGCTGCTCGCGCGCCTGCTGCCGCAGTACCTCGACCCCGACGTCGTGAAGGTGGTCGAGGGCGGCGTGGCCGAGACCACCGCGCTCCTCGAGCAGCGCTTCGATCACATCTTCTACACGGGCAACGGCACGGTGGGGCGCGTGGTGATGGGCGCCGCGGCCAAGCACCTCACCCCGGTCACCCTCGAGCTCGGCGGCAAGTCCCCGTGCATCGTCGACAAGGAAGCCGACCTCGACGTCGGCGTGCGACGCATCGTGTGGGGCAAGTACTTCAACGCGGGGCAGACCTGCATCGCGCCGGACTACGTGCTCGCCCACGCGTCGATCCACGACAAGCTGCTCGACCGCCTGCGCGAGACCGTGCGCGAGTTCTACGGCGAAGACCCGCAGCGCTCCCCGGACTACGCGCGCATCGTGAACCAGCGCCACCACCAGCGCCTCTCGCGGCTGCTCGGCGAGGGCGAGGCGGTGACCGAGATCAAGGCCGTGGAGGCCGAGCGCTACCTGTCGCCGGTGGTGCTGCGCGACGTGCCCGAGACCGCCAAGGTGATGCAGGAGGAGATCTTCGGGCCGATCCTCCCGGTGCTCAAGGTGCGCGACATGGACGAGGCCATCTCGTTCGTGAACCGCCGTGACAAGCCGCTCGCGCTCTACGTGTTCAGCCAGAACGAGGGCGTGCAGCGCGAGGTCATCGAGCGCACCACTTCGGGCGGCGCCACGGTCAACCACACGGGGATGCACTTCGGGGTGCCGGAGCTGCCGTTCGGTGGCGTCGGCGAGAGCGGGATGGGCGCCTACCACGGCAAGCTCACCTTCGACACGTTCACCCACCGGCGCGCGGTGCTGATCAAGCCGACGTTCCTGGACGCCTCGGTGATCTACCCGCCGTACACTTCGCTGAAGGAGAAGATCATCCGGATGCTGCTCTAGTCGCCACCTGCGATACCCTGCCTTCATGGGCACGTGGGGCGCGGGCAACTTCGACGGCGACACCGCAGCCGACCATCTCTCCTCGCTGACCGCGCGTCTCCGCGAGGAGATCGCGAAGGCGATGGCGGGGGATCCCGTCGAGCTCGAGCCCGACGAGTACTGGGGCAACGCGGTGCCGTGCAACGTCGAGATCCTGGCGGTGCTCGCCGAGCAGCGGTGGGTCGGCGTCGTCGTGCCCGATCTCGCGACCGTGACCGCGTGGAAGGCGAAGTTCCTCGGGGTGTGGGAGGCCTCGATCGACTCGCTCGAGCCGAGCCCGGCGTGGAAGAAGCAGCGGCGCGCCGTGCTCGTCGCGACCTTCGACCGGCTCGCGAAGGAGTGCCGTCGTCGCGAGCGCGCGGCGAAGGCCCCCC
>CAZUZY010000641.1:0-3048 GCA_964624885.1 uncultured Polyangiales bacterium
CGGGCCGCTCGGCGCCCTCGCGCAGGCCGCGGCGAGCCCCTCGTCCCTGGCGGACGGTGGCATCGGCGCGCTCTCGGGCGCCCTCTCGACACCCACCGGGCCGGGCGGCCAGACCGGCGTCGCGGGCGTCGCCGGCATGGCGATGCAGATCGTCTATCCCCAGCTGAAGCCGCTCCTCGAGGCGTCGATCCGGCGCGTGACGGTGGACGTGCTGTGGAACGAGGGGCCCAACCAGCGCAAGCTCACCGTCGTCCAGTTCGTCACCAACCCGCAGCGCGGGCTGCCTCCCGTGGTCGCGACAGACCCCGCGGCCAGCGCCCTCCCCGGCGGCGCGGCGTCCGGCGCCAAGGCGCTCGGCACCCCGGTCACCGCCGGTCCGACCGGCATCGGGGGCGTGAAATGAGCCGCGCCGCGCACAAAGCGGGTTCGCGCGGGCTCACCCTGCTCGAGGTGATGGTGGCGGTGTCGGTGCTCGCCATCGTCTCCGTGCTCATCTACGGGGCGTTCTCCACCATCGCGCGCGGCAAGCAGTCGGCGTCGAACCTCTCCGAGCGCTATCGGGTCGTGCGCCTCGCGATGACCCGCATGTCCCGCGAGCTCGGCATGGCCTACATCTCCGCGCACGTCGCCGCCTCGCCGCAGCTCTCGGCGCGGGTCACGGCGTTCACCGGCACGGCCAAGCGCGTCGACTTCGACGCCTTCGCGCACCGGCGCCTGGTCAAGGACGCCCACGAGAGCGACCAGTGCGAGCTCTCGTTCTTCACCACGGGCCACGCCAAGAAGCCGAGCCAGCTCGATCTCGTGCGGCGCGAGCAGGTGATCATCGACGACCAGCACGGCAAGGGCGGCGTCGTACAGGTGCTCGTCGACGACATCGACACCTTCTCCCTGCGCTACCTCGATCCCATCAGCGGCATGTGGACCGAGCAGTGGGACAGCACCTCGGCGGCGATGCAGCTCGGGCGCGTCCCGCTGCAGATCGAGATCGTGCTCATCGCCAAGGGCGGTCCCGCCGGCGAGCCCATCCGGCTGCGCACCAAGACCGGGCCCGTCATCCAGCAACCCCTCGCGTTCGCCCTCAAATGAAGCCGAGGAAGCGCAAGAAGGACCAGCGGGGCATCGCGCTCCTGCTCGTCATGTCGTCGATCACCCTCATGACCATCATGGTGGTCGAGTTCCAGGAGGAGCAGATCGCCGATCTCTCCGCCGCCTACGCGGAGCGCGACGCGCTGCAGGCCGAGTACATGGCGCGGAGCGCGACCAACCTCTCGCGCCTGTTCGTGGCGGCCGAGCCGGTGATGCGCCAGAGCCTCGGCATCCTGCGCTTCCTGTTCGGAGGCAAGGCGGTGCCCCAGCTGCCGGTGTGGGAGTTCTCCGACCAGATCCTCGGCGCGTTCAGCGACAAGAGCGGCCAGGAGGGCTTCGCCAAGCTCACCGGGTTCGACATCAACGGCGCCAAGAACCTGGGCGGCCCGGAGGGCGCGAGCTTCCAGGTCACCGTCGTGGACGAGGACTCCAAGATCAACCTCAACCTCGCGGCGCGCGGCAACAGCATCGCGCTCAACCGCTTCGGCGCGGCGTTCCTCGGGCTCACCGGCGCACCCGCCTACGACCCGCTGTTCGAACGCAACGATCGCGACGGCCAGACCAGCGACCGCGCCACGATCTGCGGCGCGCTCATGGACTGGGCGGACACCGACGAGCAGCGCTACGCCTGCGATCCGCGCAACTTCCAGGGTGGCGGTGGCCCGGCCGGCGGCGAGGACAACAGCTACTCCCTGCTCCCCCGCCCGTATCGCCCCAAGAACGCCCCCTACGACTCGCTCGAGGAGGCCCGGCTGGTGCGCGGCATGGGTGACGACTTCTGGGCGACGTTCGTCGACCCGGAGCCCAACGCCCCGAAGAAGCGGGTGATGACGGTGTGGGGCCAGGGGCCGCTCAACGTGAACACGGCGTCGCCACAGGCGGTGCTGGCCGTCGTGTGCGGCATGGCACCCGACGCGCAGATCTGCACCGATGCGTCGAAGAGCGGGCAGTTCCTCACCATGTTCGGCGTGCTGCGCTCGTTCACCTCGGGCATGCCGCTGTTCGGGTCGCCGAACGAGTTCGTCAACACCGTGCAGGGCGCCGGCCAGTACGGAAAGCTGCTGTTCAGCACCATCGGCATCCCACCGGTCAAGTTCCAGTCGCCCGCCGAGGCCGCCAAGAACTTCACCACGGAGTCCAAGATCTTCTCCATCCACGCGGTGGGCGAGGTGAAGTCGGGCAAGCGCCTGACCCGCATCCGCATCACGATGGTGGTCGACTTCCGTGGGTCACCGGCGATCCCCGCATCCACGGGCGGGCTCGGGCAGCCGGGACAGCCAGGACAGCCAGCCAACCCCCAGCAGGCCGGCGTCCAGCAGGGGCAGCAGGGGCCGAAGCCGACCGCCGGCGTCGGGACCGCGGGGGGCGTCGACGGCATCGCGGGGGCGCTCCAGCCCACCGCCGCAGGGCAGATCGTCTACTACAGGATCGAGTAGTGAACAGCGCCCACCTCTCGAGGGGGCGCAGGGAACCCAACCATGGCACGGCTTCTCGGGATCGACATCGGAACGACGCAGGTGCGACTCGCCATCGTGCGCGGCAGCGCGCGCAAGTGGTCGGTCGAGGCGCTGGCGTCCGTCGACCGCGTCGCGGCGCAGGTCCTGGATGCCTCCGGGGAGGTGGCCGCCACTTCGACCCTGCATGAGCTCGTGCGAGAGCTCGCCCTGGACGCGGCCAAGGGTGGCGACCCGCTCTCCGTGTCGTTCAGCGGCACCGCGATCAACGTGCGCCAGCTGGAGCTCCCCGCGGCCGTGCGTCGACGGATCGCCGAGGTGCTGCCGTTCGAGCTCGAGGCCCAGATCCCCTACGACATCGACGACGCGGTGTGGGATCACCGGCCCCGTCCGGCCCCCGCCGACGCGCCGCAGCCCGTGCTGGTGGTCGCGGCGCGCACCGCGGAGGTGCGCGGGCAGATCGAGCTGTGCACCCAGGGCGCGGGGCGCGAGCCCGACCACGTGGCCC
>CAZUZY010000642.1:0-3040 GCA_964624885.1 uncultured Polyangiales bacterium
GTGACCGCGCGCTCGCGCGCCTCGCCGGTGGAGCTCGCGGCGCGCTCGACCAGCGCCGGCACGAGCCGCGGGCGGTCCTCGGGGTCGAGGTTGAACAGCACGGGCAGGTGCAGCGCGCGCTTGGCCTGGCCCTCCGCGTCGAGGTCGGGGGGCGGCACGCTGGCGACGAGCGCGAACAGCACCACCCCGAACAAGAGGAGCGCGGGTCCCATGGGGACCAGGCGGCGGAAGAACCAGCCGAGCACGCCTATTTCCCGTCGCGATAGGCGCGGAGTGCGTTGACGATCGCGTCGGCCACTCGCGCCCGGTAGTCGGTCTTGGCGAGGTAGCCCTCCTCGACCGGGTTCGAGATGAACGACACCTCCATGAGCACGGCGGGCATGCGCGCGCCGACGAGCACGAAGAAGCCCGCGCCGTGCACGCCACCGTCGAGCACGTCGCCGTAGCTGACGCCCTTCTCCTCGGCGTGCAGCGACGACATGGTGGCCTTCTGCAGGAGGGTCGCGAGGTGGTGTGAGCGCGCGCCCACCTCGGCGATCTTGAGGTCGTCGAGGATCGCGCGGAGCTCGCCGTGGCTCGCCGCGCCGCCGCCGTTCTCGCGCTTCGCCACGCGGTGGGCGAGCTCGTCGCGCGCGGTGTCGAGGACATAGGTCTCGATGCCCCGCCGCGCCTTGGTCTCGGCGGCGTTGCAGTGGATCGACACGAACACGTCGGCCTCGAACGCGTTGCCCACCGCGGCGCGCTCCTCGAGCGAGACGAACGCGTCGCTCCCGCGGGTGAGCCGCACCTCCACGCCGAGCTCCCGCGCCAGGATCGGCCCCACCATCTTGGCGATGGCGAGGGTGACGTCCTTCTCGCGCAGGCCGGTCGGGCCGATCGCGCCCGGATCGGCGCCGCCGTGCCCGGGATCGACCACCACCCGGCGCACCGGTCGCGGGCCCGAGGCGACGCCGAACGCCGGCGGCTGGGTGCCGAGATCGACGACGATCCGGAACGGGTCCGGCAGGAAGAAGACCCGGCGATACGCCGGCCGCGCCAGCGAGAGGGTGAGCGCGAGGCCGCCCTCGGTCTTGGCGAGGCCTCCCCCGAGCAAGAGGCTCTTCGGCGGCGAGGGCTCGAGGTCGGGCTCGGCTCCACCCGCGAGCCCGAGCTCCGCCCCGTCGATGCGCAGCCGCACGCCGCCACCGCTCGCCGGCTCGAGCGCGTAGGCGACCGCGCGATCGAGCTCGATCACCACGCGCGCCGTGTCTCCGGTCGTCCAGCGCGAGAGCCGCGTGACGCGGGGCTTGGCCTCGCTCTTGGCCGGCGCGACCCCCGCGTCCTCGATGGGCACGCCCTCCGCGGTGAGCGCGCGATCGAGCTGCTCGAGGACGGTCGGCGGCGGGCGGAACGGCGCGGCGCGGACGAGGGCTTGCTCGAGCTCGTCGACGCACGGCGCGGCGTGGAACCTCCGCCGCGCGAGGTAGAGCTCCTGGTAGGTGACGCCGGGGTCGTGGGCGATCTCGCCGGTGACCTCGGCGAACAGGCGGGCCGGGCGGCAGGCGTCGAGATCCGCCCGCTTGCTGGCGGTGGCGAACGCGGCGAGCGCGGCCCGCGCGTCGGGCTCGGAGCTGCCCGACGAGGCGCGGAACGCCCGCAGCCGCAGCTCCCCGGAGAGCGTGCCGAGCGACACGCCGCGGGCGGTGCCCCCCTCGGAGGCTGCGGCGGTCGCGAGGCGGTCGGCCATCGCGCGGAGGGCGGCGGCGTCGGCGGTGGGGTTCGCGAGCAGACGTGACCCCTCGTCGAGGATCTCGAGCGTGGGCGCGGCGGCGTCGGGGTGGCCCCCGCCATGACTCGCGCACCCCACGACGAGCGCGAGGACCGCGGCGAAGGCGGTGGAGGCGAGGCGCGGCACGGCCCCACGATGGCAAGGTCACGTTGCGGCGTCGAGACGAAGCTCGTTAGGATGGCCCCGTGACCGCCCCCTCGACCCCCACCTACGAAGACCGCAACACCGGGACCGTCTACGCCAGCGCCTTCGAGATGGTGAACGCGTACATCGCGCGGTTCGCCGAGAGCGCCCAGGTCGCCCTCGAGCCGCTGGACGCCACGGGGTACACCCAGGTCAAGCGCGGCAGCGCCTACGTCGGCATCAACGTGCTCGAGGAGAACGGCGTGCTGATGTTCCTGGCGCCGATCATGGAGGTGCCGTTCGCGGGGCGGGAGCGCCTCTACCGCAAGCTCCTCGAGCTGTCGTTCCTGCAGACCAGCGACGCCGCGTTCGCCATCGACGGCAAGAAGGACGTGGTCTACGTGCGGGCGCTCCGGCGGATCTCGGGGCTCGACTTCGAGGAGTTCGAGGACCTGCTCCAGACCGTCAGCGCGGTCGCCGACGAGTGGGACGACGAGCTCCAGCGGGAGTTCGGCGAGGGAAGCTGAGAGGTCTCCGCCGCGCCTACATGGGGCGTCGAACGACCACCTGGGGCCGCCCACGCGTAAAGATCCGCCGGCACGGCGCGGATTTGCGAGCCATGAACGTGGCCTGCTAGATCACATCCAACTTTCGGACGCCACGTGCGTCGGAGCTTGCATGGCCAACACCCCGATCGCTTCGCCTTCCCACGCGGGCTTCAAGATGGCGAGCCTCTCGCCCGAGGAGCTCGACAAGTTCGCCGCGTTGTTCGTGCCGAGCTGGGAGGCCGCCGCGGCCGACGCGCCCGCCGCCGCGCCCGACCCGGGCTTCTCGGCCGCCAAGGTGGACGCGAGCCTCGCGGCCCAGCTGCTCGCCCCGAGTGGTGGGGCGGCGAGTGGCGCCGCGGTGGCGATGGCGCCGGCCAAGAACCCGAAGGCGACGATGATCGGGATGGCCGCGGTGGCGCCGCCGGTCGTCGAGGCTCCGAGCGCCGGCGATTCCAAGGCGGCCGGCAATCCCAAGGCGACGATGATGGGGATCGCAGCGCCGATCGCCCCGCCGCCCGACCTCGAGGTCTCGATCGACGCCGCCCCCGTCGCGGCCCCTGCGGTCGTCGCGGCGCCGGTCGCCGCCCCGGTCGTCGCGCCC
>CAZUZY010000643.1:0-3030 GCA_964624885.1 uncultured Polyangiales bacterium
CCACCTCCGCGTCGGACGCCGCCTCCGCCGCGCGGCGCAGCCAGCTCAGCGCGTCGGCGCGCTTGCCACGCGCCCACATCGCCTGCGCGATGCCGAGCTTGTCGGCCACGTCCTCGGGGTCGTCGTCCCGGGCCTCGGGGATCCCATCGACACTCATCGCCTGGAACGATACCCAGTCGCCTGGCCCGCGGAGAAGAACCCTGCAGCGGACCCTGGGGACGGCGACAAAAAAAAACGCACCGCGGAGGGCCCAGGGGGGGGGCAGGCCTCGTCCGCGGTGCGCCCTCCATGAAGCACTCTGCGTGCCGAACCGGATTTCAGCTACTTGCGTTGGCTCGGGGCGTGTTCCGTTTCGAAGATGAAAGGGAACGTCCTTGCGCTCGTGCACGGATGCATGGACGGTGGCGGTGGTACGGCTCAGCTTTCCGCCCCCGAGGGTGGGCCGCCACGCCCGCGGCCGACGAGCTACCTTCGCGCGCCATGAAGGAGACCGTGGTCCGTCCGCTGTGGCGTTCGTTCGAGCCCTCGCAGCTCCGCGCCGCCGTGCGCCATGCGAAGGCCGGAGGCCTCTCGGTGGTGAAGGAGCGGCAGTGGCAGCTGCTCGGCGACGCCGGTCCGCCCGGGGAGCCGCTGCCGCTGATGGTCGACTGGGCCATCCGTGCGATCGAGACCGCGCGCTGGGCCGAGATCACCGAAGGGGTCGCCAAGGGGCTCGTGCAGGCGGCGGTCACCCGTGACTGGCGCGCGCGCGTGACGGAGTGGATCGACCGCGACGCCGCGTTCGAGGGGCCGACGGCGCCCGTCGTCCTCGACTGCGAGACGTGTGGGGCGTGCTGCGTCGACAACGCGGTCGTGCTCGACGCCGAGGACCTGCAGCGCTTCCGCGACGGCGGGCGCGCCGACCTGCTGAAGCAGACCCGCCGCAAGAGCGGGGTGCGCCTGCTGCCGCTCGCCCGCGAGAAGCCCCGTCCGTGCATCCACCTGAAGGAGCTGCGCTGCACGATCTACCCGGTGCGCCCGAACATGTGCCGCGACTTCCCCGCGGGCACCGAGCAGTGCTTCACCTCGCGCGACGATCTGTACGGGCACCCCGATTTGCCCAAGGCCTGAGCTCACTTCGCGGGCACGCTCGCGATCGAGAGGAGGTTCAGGCCACCCGGGTACTGGAAGCTCGTGTAGAGCCCGTACCCGAGCACCTGGATGCCCACCGGCTTGTCCGCCGTGAGGGTGTGGGCGCCGACGCCGAACGGTCCCTTGTCGAGCTTGATGCGATGGACCTCGTAGCCCGACGCGCCGACGCTCATGGGGAACGCCCCCGCGTCCTTGCCGTCGAGGAGGAGCTTCACGCCCTCGGGGCCGACGACGTCCACGTAGGCCACGAGGTAGTCGTCGGGCGCGAGGAAGACGTACTTCTTGCGGAACTGCTCGACGGACGGGAACAGCGAAGCGGAGGGGTCGCCCTTCTGCGCGCCCTCGAACGAGCTCGGGTCGGCGAGCTGTCCGCCGAGCTGCTCGCTCACCACCACGAACTCGTGATCGCCGGTGACGACGAAGTCGTCGGAGACCACCCCGAGATCGACCACCTGCCCGGCGTCGAGCGTGGTGGGCGCCTTGGCGGGCGGGGCCGGATCGTAGGTGAGCTTGGTGCCGTCGACGTTGCCGACCAGGCGCACCTGGTGGCCGGGGCGTCCGCCGTCGGGCCCGGTCGGGCCGGTGACGACGTACTTCTTGCCGAGCGTCTCCGCGGGGAACACCGACTCCTCGACGTGATCGCACGCCGGCGTGCCCACCGGTGAGGTGATGCACGGCACGCCCATGACGACCTGCACGGGCTTGCTCGCCTTCACGAGCGCGCCGGCGAGGTCGTTGCCGCCACCGAGGAGCTGCATCACGTCGCCTGCGTTCAGCTTGAAGGTGACGGTGCCGTTGGCGCCCACGAACGGGATCCCGCCGCCGGCGAAGATGCGGTTCTTGAGGCCCAGGCTGACGGTCACGTCGGTGCCGTCCTTGGTCCCGGTGATGGCCGCGTAGCCGCCCGAGCCCGCGATGCCCTTCACGCCGGCGAGGCGGTAGTTGCCCGTCATCGCCGTGGTGGGCAGGAGGAGCGAGGCGTCGTTGGTGAACGAGTAGCACCCGATGGGCGTGGGGAAGCCGTCGCCCGTGTCGCACGGCGTGTTGCCCTTGCAGTCCGCCCACGACTTGCCGGGCGGCCCACCCTTGCCCTCGTACTCGAGCGCGCTGAACTGGTAGACGGTGACGGGCTTGCTCGCGAGGAGGTGGTAGGCGCCCTTGTCGACGCGGACGGTGGTGTCGATCGACGACGCCGAGCCGCAAGCATCACCCTCGGGGCCCTTGAGCTCCTTCACCCAGGGGAGGAACACCTTCACGAGGCGCCCGGCGCCCACGATCATCTCCTTGCTGAACCCGCCGGGGCCGGTGACGGTGATGCGCGCGTCCTCGTCGCCCGCGTTGGCCACGACGGCGGTGAAGTCGAACGACTCCCACACGATGTTGGCGGTGACCGTCGGCCAGAACTCGCAGCCCACGTAGGAGTGCGAGAGGGCCGCCTCCTCGCAGGTCTTCGGGTCGGCGATCGGCGGGGGGCCGGTGTCGACCGGCGCGGCGTCCTCGGGGACGTCGAAGGCGATCGCGGTGTCGGTCGCCGCGTCGGCGCCGTCGGCGGCCGCGTCGACGGCGGGCCCGGCGGTCTCGTCCTTGGGGCTGCACGAGGTGAAGAGCACCCAGGCGGGCGCGGCGAGGAGCGCGAGGCCGAGGAAGGAAGCGCGACGCATCGACGGATGGTAGCGCCGATCGGGGACGCCGGCTTTTCGTCGTCGTGGGACCAGGGTCAGGGGACCAGGGTCAGTTCAGGGACGGCGCCGGGGCCAGGCGGTCGAGCACCTGCCGCACCGTGGCGACGTCGCCCGCGTCGGGGGCGAGGGTGAGGTAGCGCTCGAGGTCCTCGCGGGCGCCCGCGGCGGCGCCGAGCTGCGCCTGCAGCATGCCGCGCTCGCGGAGCGGGGACGGCTC
>CAZUZY010000644.1:0-3022 GCA_964624885.1 uncultured Polyangiales bacterium
AGTACGCCGACCGGAGCGATCTCGGCACCCTCGGCCTCAAGAGGCTCGCCACCGCAGGCCTCACCGACGCCGATCTCGATGCGGCGCTCGTCGCGGCCTCAGCCCTCGCCGACAGCTACCTCCGTGCGCAGCACCGGCTGCCGCTCCGTCGATGGGGGCCGGATCTGAGGCGCCACGTCGCCATGATCGCCACCTGGGACATTCTCTCCGCCCAGCGAGGCTTCAACCCTGAGGCCTCCGGAGGAGACATCTGGCTCACAAGGCACGACCAGGCCCTCGCCTGGTTGCGAGACGTGGCTCGAGGGCTCGTGACCCCGGACATCGAGGATGCGACCCCGGCGCGGCGCGATGGCGCGCCGCGCGTGACGACCGGTGAGCGGCGAGGCTGGTGAGGAGCGTGGCCCGTCGGGTGGAACCGACCTGGACCGCGTCGTGGCTGGATCGCCCCGCGCGACGCTTAGTAGAGACCAATCCGCTGCGCCGCCCGCACGACGTCCGAGGGTGATGCGTCCGACGGCGCGATCTCGAAGTGTCGTACCCCGGAACGGGTCAGGAGCTGCTCAGCGTCTCGCACCGAGGCGTGGGCGAGGATGGCCACGACGCGCACTTCGGAAAATCGCGCCACCATGCCCTCGAGCAGGATCCCCACGTTGTCGTGGCCGAGATGCACCAGCGCCACGGTCGGAAACGGTGCGGAGACAACTGCGAGGTCCGCAAACGTGCTCACCACGACCACATTGCAGTGTGCCTGCAGCACGTGGCGAGCGAGGCGCATGCGCGCGAACTGGGCCCCGTACACGAGGAGCACCCGCGGCCGCGGCCCCGACACCGGCGCCCGACGACGGGATTCAGCGACCAGGTCGCTCGCCTCCAGCATCGTCGGGGTCGCCTGCACACCGGAATCGAGCGCGGTCCGTGGTGAGAGGTCCGCCACGCTCGCCGCGAGCGCGTCGACGAACGCGCGCGCGCGCTCGACACCGAGCTCGCCGACGATCTGGGGCAGCAGGTGAGCCCGCGCAAACTCGAGCAGCGCGCCCGAGTCTTCGGGCGGCGCAACCAGGCGGGCCGCGTGCAGGGCCGCCTGCAGAAACACCCGCGCCCCGGGATCGCCCCCGAACGCGCGCTCGAGCGCAGCGATCAGATGCTGCTCGCTGCCCTGGTCCTCCGCTCGCCGTGAGCTCGCTCCGCCCATTCTTCGACTCCTACTCCTCGGAGCTCATCCGATGCCTGACGCCGACCGCCAGTTGCTTGCGCTGGTGCAGCGACTTGGCGCTCTACGCACGCTCCGGCCCACCGCCTCGAGAGCCCTTGCACCTCTCGTGCGCAGCGAGCTCGCGTCCAGCTTCACGCGGGCACAGAGCCCCGATGGGCGCCCGTGGCCAGCTCGGGCCAAGCCCACCGCACACCCACCACTCCAGGCTTCGGGACGCCTTCGACGTGGCTTCTCCATCGAGCCCGACGGCGCCGGAGTCCGCGTCGTCCAGCGCACCCCCTACGCCGCGGCCCACCAACACGGCGCCCGTCTCCGACGCGCGCGCACACGGCGACGTCGCCGTGGCGCCATGCACTTGTTGCAGCGTGCGCTGCTTCCTGCGCGCCCATTCGTTCCCGTCGCCCGCTGGGCTCCAAAGTCCCATGCACGACTGCTGCGCTGCACGCGGGACACCGTCCGCATTCTCCTCGGGATCACGCGCCCATGATGAAGCACCTCCTCGACGATCTGCGCCTCGCGCTGGCCACGGTCGCTCCGTTGCTCGATGGCGCGCGACACCTCGCGGCCAACGACGTGCCCCCGCGCTTCGTGTGGGTGCGCCGGAAGATCGTGCCCTCGGGCGGCCCAGGCGCCATCGGCGGCAACCCCCGCTCGCTCGGAGACGATCTCCACGTCGGCGAGCTCCATTGCTGGGGCACCGACGAGGACGACTGCGAGCGCATGCGCCAAGCCTTCGTCACCGTCCTGCGCGGGAGCGTGCGCGGGCGCAACTACGAGCTCGGCGACGCAGACATGGTCGAGCAGGAGTACGCGACCTGCGGCGCTGTCCTCGTGATGGAGGTCCGCGTGCGCCTCCCGCTCCTCGCCGCGACCTTGCCGCTCGTCACGACGCCGCCCGCCGCGGTGCCCGACATCGACGACGACCGCAAGACCACGGTCGTGCCGGACTTCGTCGGGTTTGACCCCGACGGCGCCTCCGATCCAGACCATCAGCTCGAGGCCGAAGAGCCATGACCGAACCCACCGACCACGCTTCGACCAACGACGAGGCGGCCGAAGTTGCCGCTCCGGCGCCGGCGCCCATCGAGCAGTGGGAGCGGGACCTCGACGTCCCCGGGTGGCTTTGCGTGTTCGTGCGGGTGCTCCACCGCTGGCCCGCCGGCCGAGTGCTCTCCCGCGACGACTACACGCGCGGCCTCGAGGCCGCCCGCGCCCTGACGCTCGGCTGACCGCCCCCCAGAGGACCCGCGCCGAAGCGCGGGAGGAAGAGACAGAACATGCCGGGAGCCATTCCCGATGTCGACCTGCGCCTTGTCGACGGCGCGCTCGGCCTCGTCGACACCGACTCGTCCACGACCACCGCGAAGCTCGGCGTGGCGACGGGCGGTGTCCCAAGCCGCGTCTACGCCTTCAACGATCCGGAGACCCTCCAGGCCACGCTGCTCGGCGGGCCGGTCGTCGAGGCCGCGGCCGACACGCTCGCCGACGATGGTGGCACCGTGCTCGTGGTCCCGACCCCGGCGTCGATCGCTGGGACCATCGGCGCGGTCACCCGCACGGGCTCGCCCACCGGACCGGCTACGCCCGCGCTGACCGTGAGCGGCCCGCCCCGCGATGCCTTCGACGTCGTCGTCGACATCGTCCAGGGTGGGCCGCTCGGCACTGGCTCCTTCACGGTCTCGGTCGATGGCGGAGACTCGGTCTCGCCCGAAACGGCGACGCCGCTCGGCGGGACCTACCCGCTCGAGGGCACTGGGCTCGCCATCGCGTTTGGGGCCGGGACCTACGTCGCGGGCGACCGCTTCTCCT
>CAZUZY010000645.1:0-3019 GCA_964624885.1 uncultured Polyangiales bacterium
GCGCAGCGAGTGCGGTGTCGGCTCGCGGCGACCCCTGCCAGCCGCCCCGCGGCAGCGGCTGCGCGCCGGGGCGGCGGCTCAGGAGCCCACGAAGTTGAAGATCCCCGAACCGAATTGCGGATTCTGCGGCGAGCGCGCCCGCACGAGGATGATCACCGGTTCGAGCTTGATCGGGCCGCCCGAGCCGACGTAGTTGAATCCGTTGTCGTAGACCAGCTCGACGCAGGCGTCGGCGAGGCTGCTCAGGCACCCACCGTCCCAGAAGCTGGTGGCGAAGGCCGAGTCCGGCTGCTGATGCGCATCCGCGTACGCTTTGCCTGCGGACTGGAGCGCGTCGAGCATGCCCTTGTAGAAATCGAACACCTGTCTGATGCTGGAGATCTGACCGAGCGAGCGGAACTGGTTGATCAGGCCGCTCACGGCGTTGACGGCAGCCCCACCGATCAGAAACACGTCAGCCGTCTGCGCGTCGGCCAGCGTCACCCCGGTCACCTCGATGACGCTGCCGGGCATGTGATAGGCATGAAAGCTCTGCGACGCGCCCGTAATCAGCCCACCCACTCCGGCGGTCTGGCTCAGATACTGGTTCAGCAGCCCTTGTGCCGCGAGCAGGATCGCCATCTTCTGGACCTGATCGAGGTAGTCCCCGTATATCCTCTGGATCAGCCCGCCGATGTTGCCCGCGTAGCCCAGCAGTCCGGTGAGCAGGAACGTCGGCTGTCGCGGCGCGGGATAGGGCAGGCGAGACGGCCTCGCCCGCGGCCCGGCTGCGGCGGGCAACGCGGCGGCGGCCACGAGGCCGTTTTGCTGCAGATCCGCGTTCACGCGTGCCGCCACCGACTTCAGGACTGTCGGCATGTCCTGCGCCAGCAGATCATTGACGGCCAGCGAGTTGCTCGTCAGCCCGTACACGCTCGGCCGGTTCGCGGCCGCCTGCGACTGCGCCCACAGCGCCTCGAGGTCTGCCGCGTACTGCCCCAGGGCCGCCGTGTCGGCCGCCGCATTGCCGCTGGGTTGGTCGAGCAGTTGCCGGATCTGCGCGAGCTTGGCGCGCAGCTGGCTGTTGAGGGCGGCGAAGTTCGCATCCGCCTGCGTCGGCGGAAATCCGCGGCTCGCCGCCTCGCTGCCGGTCGGCACGAAGCCGCTGTCCGGTTCGTACGGCGTGCTCAACGACATTGCATTCGCGTTCACGCCGGCTGCAGCCGCCGCCAGAGCGTTGCTCGCGGCCTGCACCGCGGCACTGTCGCCTCTTTGCAGGGCGGCCTGGATGGCGCCGACGTTGCTCACCAGCGAGGCCTGCGCCCCGGACAGATTGACGTACAGCCCCGAATTGGCCGATTGCGTGGCGTTCTGCAGCACCGTGAAGACGGCCTTGGTACTGATGCCGGTGCCGCGCACGCTGGCTTCGACGGTGAAGCTGCCGCGCGTGCTGCTGCCGGTGCTGACCTGGGTGCCGCCGAGCACGGGAGCCGCCCCGGAAGTCGTGTTCGGCGCCGGTGTCGCCAGCTTCAGGATGACGATCGGCGCCGGGCTGATCGCCTGGCCCGTGTTGTCGAGCACCTTGGGCGTGAGCGTGACGGCGCTGCCCGCCCCCACCACGAGCTGGGGCAACGACAGCTGCATAGACGCCGGAAGCGTCGACGCCGCGCACCCCGCGTAGGTGCAGACGGTGGCGCAGCTGCGCGCGTCGGCAACGGTGATCTTGCCGTCGCCGTTGGCGTCGCGCGGATCGTTCGGGCCGCTCGCGTTCTGGCCGAGTGCACTCATGATGAGCGTGGCGTCGCGCGAATCGACCATCCCGTCGCCGTTGACATCGCAGCGCGCAGCGGCGCCGGCCTGCCCGGCGCCGAAGCCGAGTGCGAGCGCGATGACCAGGGCCTGGAGCTTCATCGTCGGTTCCTCCTGAACGGGTCTGCCCGGATGTGCCGGGGTCCTACTCCGCGCTGCGGCGACGCACGGCGGCGCCGACCACAGCCAGCCCGCCGAGCAAGCTGAGCAGGGTGGCCGGTTCGGGCACCGCGCTCACGGTGACGGCGGCTCCTGCGGGAAGGCCGGCTGCCAGGAGGTTGCCTGCGGCATCGGCCAGGTCCAGCTTCGTGACCGAAATCGCTGACGTGCCGACGCCGATTGCCTTGTAGGAAACCGTGGCCAGCGTGAAGCTCGCCAACTCCAGGTTGACGAGATCCGCCGGTTCTTCGAACGACAGATCGCTCAGCTCGAGCTGACCCGGCGCGGAGACCTTGGCCGAGAGCCCCCAAGTCGCTCCCGGCAGATGCGAGACGGCCGAGGCGAAGTCGAGGATCGACGGGTCGAACGCCAATGTGATGCTGTAGGCCCCGAGCCCGGCCGGCAGGACGTCGCCGACGACGATGTCGAGCTGCGCGGTCTGGTCCTGAACGACCGATTGCGTCGCCGGCGCCAGCGTTACCGTCAGTGCGTTCGCGTCGGCGACGGCCAAACCTCCGAGCAGTGCGGCCAGCCCGCCCCAGCGAACCAGGCGGGCGAGTTTCATCGTTCGGATCAGCGGCATCGGTTTCCTCCACTTCGGGCCCGGATGGGCGGGCGAGCGACCCGGGGCATTTCGCCTCAACGCGGCCCCGGCGCGCAACCCTCGATTCAAGGGGGGTGGCCGAGGTACAGCCGGCCGAGATCCACCTTCCGAAGCAATGTGTCGGCCATGCGGCGGCCGCGTCAGACTGCGGGCTTGGGCGTCCCGGCGGCCGGCAGCGGCTGCAGTGCTGCGCTCGGGCCGGCGGCAAGCGGCACTCCGGGTCGCGGCAGGCGATAGACGATGTCGTTGAGGTGCCGCGCCACCTCCTGCACGTCGGCGTCGCTCCAGCCCAGATGGGCACGGTCCTGCCAGCGTCGCACTTCGCGCACCAGGCCATCCCAGTCCTGCACGATGCGCTGGTCGCGCCAGTGCATCTGCGAGTTATGGCAGGCGACGCAATGGGTTTCGTAGAGGAGCCGGCCGCGCGCCGGCGAGCCCGGCGTCGGCTGGCTCTGCGCCGCGGCGCCC
>CAZUZY010000646.1:0-2981 GCA_964624885.1 uncultured Polyangiales bacterium
GTCCTCGAAGAGGCCGAAGGTCTTGCCGATGGCCTCCACTGCCGCCGGGGTGCCGATGCGCCCGAGGGCCGCGAGCGCCGCGCGCCGCACGTCGGCCGCGCCGGCCTTCTTGTTGGGCTCCTGGGCCAGCGGGGCGATCGACGGCACCGAGCCCGCGTCCCGCAACCGACCGAGCGACCCGAGGGCCTCGATGCGGACCTCGAGCGCCGGATCCTTCAGGGCGATGACGAGCGCCGGCGCGGCCTTCGGATCGCCGAGCTCGCCGAGCGAGCGGGCCACCGTCTGGCGGACGTCGCTGCCCTCGTCCTGGATCTTCGAGACGAGCGGCGTGACGGCGCGCTTGTCGCCCAGCCGACCGAGCGCTCGCGCGACGGCGACGCGCACCTTGGAGACCGGATCGTCGAGGCGCGCGAGCAGCGGCGCCACCGCCTCGACGGAGCCCGACGCACCGAGGGCCGCGACCGCGGCGAGGCGCACCTTGGGGTCGGTGTCGCCCAGCGAGCGCGCGAGCACCTTGACCAGCTTGGGGCGCGGCACCCGCGCGAAGAACAGGCAAGCGCCCTCGCGCAGGCGCGAGTCGGGGTCGGTGAGCCACGGCAGGAGCAGCGGCTCGACGTCGTCGAGCCCGAGCCGCGCGGCCGAGCCAGCGCCCGCGAGCCGGACCTCGACCTCCGAGTCTGCGAGGGCCTTCTTGGCGAGCGGGCCGCCGACGGCGCGGCCGAGCACGTGCACCTGCTCGGCGGCCGCCTTTCGCTTGAGGGTGTCCGCCGAGGCGAGGTCGTTCGCCAGGCGATCGGGGAGGTCGGGCCAGAGCGCCGACCGCGCCGGGGCGGCGGCGCACACGAGCGCGAGGGACACCACCAGGCTTCCGAGCCGAGGACGCAGCACCGCCCGAAGCTACCATCGAGTATCGTGCGCGGCATGGATCTCCTCGTCCGGGGCGGCACGGTGCTCACCTGCGACCCTTCCGACTCGGTCGTCGAGGGCCCGATCCTCGTGCGCGAGGGCCGGATCGTGGCCGTCGGACCGACCGCCGCCCGCCTCGCGCGGCGCCCCCACCGGGTGCTCGACGCGACCGGCGCGGCCGTGGTGCCGGGGTTCGTGCAGGCCCACGTCCACCTGGTCCAGGTGCTGTTCCGCGGCATGGCCGACGACCTGCCGCTGCTCGCCTGGCTGCGCGAGCGCATCTGGCCCCTCGAGGCGGCGCACGACGACCAGAGCCTGCGCGCGTCGGCCGAGCTCGGGCTGCTCGAGCTCCTGCGCGGTGGCACCACCACCATCCTCGACATGGGCACCACGTTCGGCCACGAGGTGGTGCTCGACGCCATCGACCGGTTCGGCCTGCGCGCGCGGAGCGGCCCCGCGCTCATGGATCTCGCCGAGGGCATGCCGGCGCGACTCGCCGTCCCGACCGACGAGAACCTGCGCCGCCTCGACGCGCTCGAGCGCGCGTGGGCGCGTCACCCGCGCGTGCGCGTCGTCGCCTCCCCCCGCTTCATCCTCTCGTGCAGCGAGCGCCTGATCCGGGAGAGCGCGGCGCTGGCCCGCGATCGGCGGACCCTCGTGCACACCCACGCGGCGGAGCACGCCGACGAGCGGGCCGCGGTCCGCGCGCTGCTCGGCGCCGACGACGTCGAGGTCCTCTCGCGCCTCGGCGTGAGCGGGCCCCACGCGGTACTCGCCCACGGGGTGCAGCTGTCCGACGACGAGGCGCGTTGGCTCGCGGAGGTGGGCACCCGCGTCGTCCACTGCCCGAGCGCCAACCTCAAGCTGGGGTCGGGGATCGCGCGCGTGCACGACCTGCAACGTCTCGGCGTGGTGGTGGGGCTCGGCGCCGACGGCGCGCCCTGCAACAACAACCTCGACGCGCTCACCGAGCTGCGGCACGCGGCCTTGCTCGCCAAGCACAAGACCGGCACCGAGACCCTCCCCGCCGCGGCGGCCCTGCGCCTCGCCACCATCGAGGGCGCGCGGGTGCTCGGCATGGACGACGAGATCGGCTCCATCGAGGTCGGCAAGCGCGCTGACCTCGTGGTCATCCGGCTCGACGGCGCGCACGCGGAGCCCGGCGGCGACGCGGCCTCGCGGGTGGTCTACGCGGCCCGCGCGAGCGACGTGCGGCACGTGGTCCTCGACGGCGCGATCCGCGTGCACGAGGGCTCGCCGCTCGACCTCGACGAAGAAGAGATCCTCGCCCGGGCCCGCACCCAGGCGCGCCGCGTGCGCGCGCGCGCCCTCCGCTAGAACTTCTCCGCCGGCCAGGCGTCGACGTCGGTGATCCAGGCGACGCACGGGTTGATCTTGCGGTGCTTGGCCTCGAGGACCTCGAGGATGCGGTCGACGACCCCCGCGTCGACGACGATCTCGATCTGGACGTTCGGCCCGAGCCACGTGCTCGGCCGGACGCCGTGCTGCCCTCGACCCCCGGCCTGCACCGAGGAGAAAGCGTGGATTCCCAGCGACTTCAGGTCCTCGGCGATGGAGGGCTCGGCGTTCTCGGGGGCGAGGATGGTGACGAGCTTCTTGCGAACGGTTTCCACCCCTTCACTGCTCCACGGCGCCCTCGCCGCCGCAACTCGGTCGGTCCACGCGACGCCGCGCGAGGTGACGTTCGGCGTAGCCTCGGGGCATGGGCAACTGGTTCGTGGGCTTCCCGTTCGTCACCAGCGACCCGCTCCCCACACCACCGGCTGGCTTCGTGGGCTTCCACGCCGAGGACCTGCACGTGACGCTGGCCTTCCTCGGAGGTTGCGGGGAAGCCGCGGCCCGCGCGGCCTGGGCCGAGACCGTCTCTGCGGTCGGCGATCGCCGTCTCGTCCGCCGCCGCGTCACGCTGGGGGAGGTCGTGCCCCTCGGCCCGAGCCACCGCTTCTCGGCGCTCTCGGCGCGCCTCGACGAAGGGCGCCTCGAGGTCGAGGCCGCCATGACGGCCACGCGGGACGTCCTCTGTGACGCCGCGGCGGCCCCGCGCGAGCTACGGG
>CAZUZY010000647.1:0-2930 GCA_964624885.1 uncultured Polyangiales bacterium
GGCGCGGCGTGACGCTCGAGCCGGCGACGGTGGCGGCGGTCGAGGCGCAGGCGACCGTGCGGCTCGTCGACGGCCGCGCGCTGCCGTTCGCCGGCCTGTTCCTGATGCCGAAGAACCGCGTCGTCGGGAGCCTGGTCGCGAGCCTCGGGCTCGAGACGGAGGAGGGACCGACGGGCGCGATCATCAAGACCGACGCCACGAAGGCGACCTCGGTGCCCGGCGTCTTCGCCTGCGGCG
Source organism: uncultured Polyangiales bacterium (assembly GCA_964624885.1). Classification (GTDB taxonomy): domain Bacteria; phylum Myxococcota_A; class Polyangia; order Polyangiales; family JADJMO01; genus JADJMO01. Next base: position 238 of record CAZUZY010000647.1, read on the forward strand.
ACGCTGCGTTGCCGGCTGGCTCGGTGTCGTTCGCGGTGGCCGACGGCGTGCGCGCGGGGTTCGGCGCGCACCGGTCGCTCGTCTTCGCGTGAGCGGTCGACGCGCGCGGATCAGAACCGGCCGACCGCGCCGAGCACGAGGGTGCCCGGTGCTGCCGCCAGCGTGGGCGTCACGCTGGCGGTGGTCGTCGTCGGGCGCGCGGGCTCGTGGGCGAGGAAGGCGGCGTCCACCGCGATCGCGAGGAGCGACGCCCAGCGCAGCGGCGCGGGGAGGAAGGTGTTGGGCTCGCTGGCGCACAGCTCGTGCTGGGGATCCTCGGCGTCCTTGGTGCAGCCTGACGGCAGCACCATGACGGCCAGCAGCGGGATGCCGACGTTGAGCCCGAGGCTGGCGAGGCTCTTGCCGACGTGGCCGTGGGCGAGGTGGACGATCGGAGAGGCGACGAGGTAGCCCCCGAGGCCCACGAGGGCAGGGACCACGGTGCCGTTCTTCTCTCCCTTGCGGATCCCGAGCGCGAACGTCAGCGCGAAGGGCGTCGCCGCGAGCGCGTTCTGCCAGCCGTACCACTGCGTGGCGGGAGCCTCGGGCAGCGGAACCTCCTTCAGCGGTGCCGCGCCGGCATGCTCGATCTCGGCGGCGTGCGCGACCTGCGACCCCGCGGACAGCAGGGCCACGCACGACGCCACGGCCCATCCGACGATCCGGTTGCGTGCGACCATGCAACCCGGTCAGCAAGCGTCGTGCCGTGGCGAAGCGGGCCTCGGGAGCCGATCGTGGTGCGGGACGAACTCGACCTGGTGCCGTCGCGCACAGTCCGTGTCGCGCTTCCTCCACACCGGCGTCGCGGCGAATCCCTACAGCAGGCGGTCGAGGCGCCCGACGCGGTCGCCCAGCATCCGGGCCATCACCGCCTGCACGTCGCGCCCCGAGCGCTGCGAGAGCAGCGTCACGTCCAGCGCCACCTGCGACACCGCGAGCTCCGCGATCGCCGCCGTGCCGCTCACCACCGCGTTGTCGTCCACCCCGCCCTCGGTGGCGCCGACCAGCGCCCGCGCGTCGTCCGCCACCACCACCAGGCGGTGCCGCCAGAACGCCTCGAGGTCCGCCTCGGCGAGGCCGTAGCTGAAGATCTCTCCCGGCATCTCGGCGGGCAGCGCGGCGTGCGCGAACACCACGATGAACACGCCGCGGTCGCGCGCGGCCGTGAGCACCGGGATCAGCGCGGAGAGCTCGCGGGGCCACCCCGAGAGCACCAGGCGGTCCTGCGCCGAGGTGACCAGGCGCGTCGCCTCCTCGAGCACGCGATCGTAGCCGCGCACCGTGAACGCGTCGGGCGCCTCCACCGCCGGGGCGAGCGCGCGCGCCGCGTTCTCGAGGGCCTCGGTGGAGCCGTCGAACCGGCGCCGCAGCAGCATCACGAGGCCGTCCACCGGCGTCGCCACGAACCGCTCGGGCTCGCCGCGCCGACCCTTGATCGACCGCGCCGCGCTCGCGTCGACGAGCTTGCGCAGCACCGCGTACACCGCCGAGCGGGGGATCCCCGCGTACTGGCCGACCTCGTAGCCCGTCGAGGGCCCGCGACCGAGCAGGGCGGCGTAGGCGCGCGCCTCGTTGAGGGTGAAGCCCAGGGCCTCGAGGGCGGCGACCAGCTCCGTCACGTCAACCCTTCACGCGGACTTCGATCCGCAGCTTGCGACCGTCTTTGCTGGCGGGCCACTTGCGCTCCGCCGCCGTCGAGAGGCACGACTTCACGGCGGCGTCGGTCACCCCTTCGACCTCGACCCGCGAGGCGGTGCCCGTGGGCGTCACGCTGACCTGCAGCGTCGCCGCGTACTCGCCGGCCGGCTGGCCCGCGAAGCACCCCACCGAGGACGCCTGCACCTCGCCCGTGGCGACGTCGAACGGATCGGGGGGCGTGCCCTTGGTGCCGGGGATCGTCACGCTGCTGCTCACCGTGACCGCCGAGTTCGACTCGGCGGCCGGCGGCAGGTGCAGGGGCTGGGGCACCATCGGGGCGTTGCCGTAGTCGCCCGCGGGGATGCCGTTCACGAGCGGCGCCTGCGTGCTCGCGGGGGGCGGTGGCTGACCGAGGCCCGTGGGCGCCGCGTCGGCCGCGTCGTTGCGCGACTCCTTGCAGGCGCCGGTGAGGCACCCGAGCGCGACGACGAGCGCGTGCACCCCGAGGGGGGCTCCGTGTGCTCGGAGCGTCGCGCGCACGTCAGTCGCTCCCCGGCTTGCGCGCGGGCTCGGCGCGCAGCGTGCGCCCCTTGAGCTCGGCGCCCGTGAGCGCGGCGACCGCGCGATCGAGGACGTCGGGCCGGACGTCGACGAACGAGTTGCGGTCGCGCAGGCGGATGCCGACCACCGCTTCGGACTCGATGGCGCCGCGGCGCTCGAGCACGGTGAGCAGGTCTTGCCCGCTGATGCCGTCGCGACGGCCCGAGTTGACGAACACGGTGACCGAGGGCGCGCCGCTCGTGTTCACGCGCTCCTCGCCAGCGGGGGCCGGCGGCGCCTCGGGCTTCGGCTTCGGCGCCTCGATCTTGCCGCCCTCGACCTTGGCGTCGCCGACGCGGTAGCCGGGGAGGATGAGTGAATCGTCGTCGGCCTCGGCCGGCGGCTCCCACTCGGCGAGCTCGGCGTGACGCCGCCCACCCTCGCGCGGGCCACGCGGGCCACGGTCGCGGTCGCCC
>CAZUZY010000648.1:0-2926 GCA_964624885.1 uncultured Polyangiales bacterium
AGGGCGGGGGAGAGGATCAGCGGAGCGACCACCGAGACGGCGGTCAGCGCGGAGAGGGTCGTACGGCGCATGCGCCGCCATTCGTATCGAGTTCGCCCCTAGATGGAAAGCCCGGACGGCGCCGTGATGTTCCGGCGCCTCCTCGCTGCCTCACCTTGCGGTGCGGGCCGGTGGCGGCCGCGGCCGCACAGCCGAGGCCGCGCCCCGTTCACTCGAATTCGGTGGCCGCCGACGGCTTGGGCTTGGGGCCCTTGGGGACGACCGGATCGCCGCCCTTGGGCGTGGTCGTGGTGGCGGCGGTGGGCGCCGCGGTGGTGGCGCTGGTCGCCGTGCCGGCCTTCTTCGGCAGGGGGATCGGCTTGGACACCTGCTGCTCGCCCTTGTCCACGTCGACCGAGGCGGGATCGGGGCCCTCCTCGAAGATGTAGACCGACTGCTCGAGCAGCTGCTTGGTGCCCTGGAGCACGCGGAAGATGAACTTGGTGCCGACCACCCCGGTGATCTTGAAGCTGCCGTCGGCCTCGAGCGAGACCGCCTTGCCGTTCATCTTGACCGTCGCGTCCTTGGGGATCTTGAAGGTCACCGTCTGCGTGCGCGGCACCTCGGCCACGGGCTCGGGCGGCGCGCTCACCGAGGGCTTGGTCTCCGGGTCCTTGGTGTTGGCGTTGCTGGTGTTCTCGGTCTTGGGCTTCTCGCCGCCGCTGCCACCCATCTTGGTGAGCGCGAGGGCGCCGCCGCCGATCAGCACGACCCCGAGCACCGCGAGGCCCGCGAACAGGGGCGCCTTCGACTTGGGCGGCTTCTGCTCGGCGGCGGCGATCGCGCGGGTCTGGCTGGTCTGGCTCGAGGTGAGGATGACCGACGCCGACTGCGCGATGTCGGCGCGCGCGGCGACCGTGCTGCGCTGTCCGTCGGCGACGCCCACGAGGATGTCGGGCGTGAGCTGGCGGCTCTGCTCGCAGAACGGCCACAGCGCGTCGACCAGGGCCTTGGCCGAGGGCATACGCTGGTTCACGTCGCGCAGGAGGCACTGGTGGACGATCTGCGCGAGCTCCGGCGGGACCCACGGGGCGAGGTCCTGGAGCGGCGCAACGTCGCGCGAGCAGATGGAGAGGATGAGGGCGCCGAGCGTGTCGACGTCGCCCCACGGCGTGCGACCGGAGAGCGCCTCGTAGAGGCACATGCCGAGCGACCAGATGTCGGTGCGCGCGTCGATCGACTTGAGGCCCTGGGCCTGCTCGGGCGACATGTAGAGCGGCGTGCCGAGCATCGAGCCGGTCTTGGTGAGGCCGGCGCCCTCGCTGCTGGAGAGCGCTTCGATGCTCTGCTTGGCGATGCCGAAGTCGAGGATCTTGACGATCAGATCGCCCGAGTCCTTGGCCGTCATGTAGATGTTGGCGGGCTTGATGTCGCGGTGGACGATCCCCGCCTCGTGGGCCTTGCCGAGGCCCATGGCGGCCTGGGTGATCACCCGCGAGGCCGCCATGCAGTTGAGCGCGCCGACGCGGCCGATGGTGTGCTCGAGGTCTTCGCCCTTGAGCATCTCCATGATGATGAAGGGGAACTGGGTCTCCGGGTCGACGCCGGTGTCGTAGACCTCGACGATGTGCTCGCTCTCGATGGCGGCCGAAGCCTTGGCCTCGCGGAAGAACCGCTGCACGAGGCCCGCGTCCTGGGCGAACTCCGCCTTGAGGAGCAGCTTCACCGCGAAGCGCTTGCCGAGGTGGTTGCGCGCCTCGTAGACCGCGCCCATGCCGCCCTGACCGAGCATGCGAACCAGCTCGTATTTGCCGGCGAGGGTCCTGCCCTCCATCGTGAAGTCCGTCATCTCGGTTCGCTGCTCCGTCTTGTCCGCACGACCTCGGTCCTCACCCTGTTCTTGCCGAGACTGGTTCTCGCTGAGACCCGAAGACCCTGTTCTCCCGAGGGCTGAGTCTCCCGAGGACCAGGCTCCGATACCGGGTTCTACGGACGACCGGGAAAAAGGGCCTGTCCCGGGATGATGCGCGGGCCGGCTCCTGGCGGCAAGGGCAGAGGGGCATACTCTGGCCCCCCCCTTCCCCCGTCGGTCGAGCCGCGCTTTCGTGACCTTCCGCCGGACGCGGGCCGACCGGACGAAGTGTCCCCGTGGTCACGGGGTGGACAGCGGCGGTGGGCCTTGGTACACGCGCGCGCCCCTCGACCCCATGGTTCCGGGTGCGCCACCGCCGCTTCGCGGGGGTCGCGCGGCCGACCGACCTCCTGTCGGGGGCGATATCCCACCTCAGGCAACGCATGTCCCTCTCCTCTTCGGTCCTCGATCTCGCGCTGCATTCCGATGCGATCGGCGCAGCCTCGGGCGGCGTCGTCGTCGACGTGGACCTGACCTTCGTCGGTCAGATCGTCCTCTTCGCGCTCCTCTTCCTGCTGCTCAAGCCGATGCTGTTCGACCCGATGCTCGCCCTCTTCGAGGAGCGCGAGCGTCGCACGGCCGGCGCCAAGGACGACGCGCGGAAGATGTTCGCCGACGCCGACGCCATGGTCGCCGAGTACGAGGTCGAGCTCGACAAGGTGAAGCGCCAGGCCGGCGAGGAGCGCGACAAGCTGCGCGCCGAAGGGCAGCGCCGCGAACAGCAGATCCTCGCCAAGGTGCGCGCGGACACCAACGAGCTCGTCGAAGAAGGTCGCAAGAAGCTCGAGAAGGACGGCGCCACGCTGCGCGCCGAGCTCGACGGAGCGGCCCAGGAGATCGCGAAAGAAATGGCCACCCGCGTGCTCGGGAGGGAAGTCGGATGAGCGCCCTCGCCGATCGTCTCCGTCGCTGGCTCGGCGCGCGTCGCCCGGCTCGCCTCCGCATCCTCGCCGGCCCGGCATTCGCCGCGGTGCTGTTCGTGCCCGCCTTCGCGTTCGCGCAGGTGCCGGGCCAGGCCCCGGTCGCCGCCGAGCC
>CAZUZY010000649.1:0-2901 GCA_964624885.1 uncultured Polyangiales bacterium
GGCAGAGCCCCGCGCAGGCCAAGGCCGCCGAGGTGCTCGCCGCCGCGCAGAAGGCCCTCGCCGCCGGTGACGCCGTCGCGGCGGCCAACCACTACCGCCTCGCCCTCCACTACGCCGAGGACGCTTCGGCGCGCGGCTACGCCGAGTCGGGCCTCAAGGAGGCGCGCAACCTCCTCGTCGACATGCACCTCAAGAAGGCGCGCTACGAGGAGAAAGAGAACCGCTGGCCGGATGCCGTCGTCTCGTACAACAAGGCGCTCGAGGGGCGGCCCGACGACCCTTCGATCTGCGAGCGACTCGCCAACGCGCTCCGGCACGAGGGCACCGACCTCGTCCGGGCCCAGCAGCTCGCCGAGGCGGCCGTGCAGCGCGCGCCCCGTCGTTCGTCCTTCCGCGCCACGCTGGGGATGATCTACGCGGAGACCGGCGCGCGCGAGAAGGCCATCGAACAGCTCGAGCGGGCGCTCGAGATCGACGGCAGCGACGACACCGTCCGTCGGGTGCTGGACGCGCTGAAGAAGAAGCGGCGCTGAGACACCGGAGCGGGGAGCGACAGAGCAAAAAGAGCAGCGCTCCCGACGATCTCTCGCCGGGAGCGCTTCTCCTTCGAGGGTGGGCTCAGGCCTTGGCGGCCTTGATCGCCTTGTCGAGCTCGGGGACCGAGGGGAACAGGTCCGCCACGAGGCCGTAGTCGGCCACCTGGAAGATGGGCGCCTCCGGGTCCTTGTTGATGGCGACGATGGTCTTGCTGCCCTTCATGCCCGCGAGGTGCTGGATGGCGCCGCTGATGCCGACCGCGATGTAGAGCGCGGGGGCGACGACCTTGCCGGTCTGGCCGACCTGCAGCTCGGTGGGCGCGAAGCCGGCGTCGCACGCCGCGCGCGAGGCGCCGATGGCCGCGCCGAGGGTGTCGGCGAGGGGCGTCAGCACGCTCATGAACTGCTCCTTGATCGAGCGGCCGCCGGCGACGACGACCTTGGCCTCGGTGAGGTCGGGGCGCTCGCTCTTGACCGTCTCGAAGGCGAGGAACTCGAGGTTCGCCGCCGCCGCGTCCTTCTGGACAGCGGCCTTCTCGATCGGGCTCGCGCCACCGCTCGGCTCGGCCGCGGTGAACTCGGTCGGGCGCACGCTGACGACGGCGACCGCCGTCTCGACGGTGAGCCAGCCGTAGGCGTTGCCCGCGTACATCGGGCGCTTGTAGACGAGCTTGCCGCCGTCGGCCTTGAAGCCGCTGATGTCCGGCGCGTACCCCGCCGAGAGCTTGGCGGCCACGCGCGGCGCGAGATCGCGGCCGTTGACGGTGGCGGCCGCGACGACGACCCCGAAGCCACCCTTGGCGACGGCGGCGGTGGTGGGGGCGAACACCTCGGTGGTGTAGCCCTTGATGGTGGCGTCCTCGGCGACGATCACCTTGCTCGCCCCGAAGGCCGCGAGCTCCTTGGCGGCGGCGTCGAGGCCGGCGCCGATGGCGAGGATGGCGAACGAGCCGCCGGCGGCCTTGGCCGCTTCGCGCGCGAAGGCGATCGCCGCGAACGTCGGCTTCTTGACCTGGCCCCCCACGATCTCTGCAACGACGAGAATGTCGGTCATGATGTCTGACTCCGCTGTGGTTCCGTGGGGTTGACTAGATGGCCTTCGCTTCGTTCTTCAGCTTGTCGACGAGCTCGGCGACGGTCTTCACCTTGACGCCGGCCTTGCGGGCGGGCGGCGGCTCGTAGCCGAGGTACTTGACGCTGAGGGTCGTGTCGACGCCGAGGTCGGCGAGCTTCTTCACCTCGAGCGGCTTCTTCTTGGCCTGCATGATCGCGGGCAGGGGCGCGAAGCGGACGCCGTCGGCGTACTTGTGGGTGGCCGGCGTGGGCGGGCTCGTGACGCCGCCCGAGTAGGAGACGCGGTCCTCGACCGTGACCACGGCGGGGAGCTTCACGCGGACCTTCTGCACGCCGCCGTCGCCGTTGCGGGTGACGAGGAGCGAGCCGTTGCCCTCGTTGGTGATCTGACCGGCGAAGGTGACCTGCGGCCAGCCGAGGAGCTCGGCCAGGATCGGGCCCACCTGGGCGGAGTCGGTGTCGACGGTCTGCTTGCCGAGGAGCACGAGGTCGGGGCCGACCTGCGCGACGACCTTGGCGAGCGCGCGCGCGACGACGGCGCCGTCGAGCTGGTCGTCGGTCGCCTCGACGCGGACCGCCTTGTCGGCGCCGGTGGCGAGCGCGCCGCGGAGGGTCTGGTCGGCCTCGGGGCCGCCGAAGGTGACCACGGTGACCTCACCGAGGCGCGCCTTGGGGGCCGTGCCGTTCTCGGTGAGGCGCAGGGCGGCCTCGACGGCGTATTCGTCGAACGGGTTGGGCTTGAACTCCATGCCCGTGGTCTCGATCTTCGGACCGAGTCCGTCGGCGCCCACGGGCACCTTGACCTTGTTGGCGTTCTCGGGATCGGCGACGCGCTTGAACGGGACGAGGATCTTCACGGCGTGGGCCCTCCTGGGGTGCTGCGCACGACTGAATCGCGGTTCAGCGGGTAGGGGCGGGAGCGCGCTGCGTCAATGATCCGACTGCGCGTGCGCACATCTTGGCCCTTCGGTCGGCGGTCCGATAACGGCGGGGGGACGGATGTCCCGGACCCTGCCGCCCCCTGCCCGCGCGCCTCGCACCCCCAGCCCGCCGAAAGCGCAACGGACGCCCGCTCCCCCGAAGCCCAGGGCCCAGACGTCCCCGCACAAGACGCCCGCGCCCGCGCGCACGCCCGCACCGCACCGCGCGCCCGTCGTCAACACGCCGATCCCCGCGCGCGTCGAGCCCTCCGCCGAGATCACCGCGACGACCAAGGTCGCGCCGGGCGCCCGCTCGGTGCGCGACATGGTCACCGCGCGCAAGGTGCTGCGCCGCGCGCTCGGTCCGCTCG
>CAZUZY010000650.1:0-2895 GCA_964624885.1 uncultured Polyangiales bacterium
GGCAGCCCGCGCCGGCGCTGCCGCCCGCCATCGCGACGGTCACCCCGACCGCGTCGGTGGCGACCGTGGAGGCCCCACCGCAGATGGCCGTTGCGACCGCGCCCGCGACCGAGGTGCCCGTCACCAAGCCTGCGGTGGACATCCGCAACATCGGCATGCACATCGGCGGGGGTCCCAACGACGACGCGACGAAGGCCCCGTTCCAGAAGGCGATCGCCGCGCAGTTCGACGCGCTGGCCCGCTGCTGGGCGGCCCTGCCCGCGAAGCCCCCGCTCGACTTCGGGGTCGACCTCCTCGTGCCGGCGGCGGGGGGGCACGCCAAGGTCGATCGGCCCCGCTCCGCCGTGAAGGACGCCGCGTTCGTGACGTGCGCGACCGCGGCGTTCGGCGCGGCCACCTTCGCGCCCAGCGCCAAGGGGCTCGCCACCAAGGTGAGCACCTCGGTGCACTTCACACCGCGCTAGGCGACCCGCCTCACAGGAACGCGGCGAACGCGAGCAACGCGGCCGTGCGACGCGTGCCCTCGTCGAGCTTGCCGACCACCCGCACGCGCCCCGCGCCCGGCCCGCCCTTGACGAAGGTGATGAGACCGTCCGGCGCGACGAACACGCGATGGCTCCCCTCGACGAGTGCGCCGTCCGGTTCGTGGTGGAGGGCCGTCTTCATGCCGTTCTGCTCGACGTAGCGGTTCGGCAAGCACACCAGCGAGCCGCCGACGGTCATGTCGAACTTGTCGTCGGCGAGGAGCCCGAGCGTGCCCGCCTTGCGCCGCACGCGACCGTCGGCGTCGAGGGTGACGACGGGCTCCCACGGCTGCCCGTAGTCACGCTCCTCGAGGCGCAGGGGGACGATGGGCCAGCACGCGTTGGCCGAGGGGACGGAGCTCGGACCGACGTTGCCCGGACCGGCGTTGCCCGGACCGACGTTGGGTGTGCAGCTCGCGACGACGAGACCTAGGACGAGCCCGCGACGCATCGTGAAGAGCGAACCACAAAGCAGAGCGAGGAGCCACCTCGGGCTCCCCGCTCTGCTCGCCGTTCACTGCGCGCTCGCTCCGCTCGCTTCGTTCGCCCTTCCTCGAGCGGCCGCCCGTGGAGGCGGCCGCCGTTCACTGCGCTCGCTCCGCTCGCTTCGTTCACTCGTTGTCGAGCGAGAGCGGGTAGGTGACCATGACCTTGCCCGACTCGGGCTCGGGGAAGCTGAGGCCCGCGAACACGTTGCGAACGCAGCTCTTGACGTTGCCGTCCTCGAGGGTGCCGCCGGAGAGCGAGGCCGACTCGACGGCGCCGGTGGTGTCGATGATGAACCGCGTGATGACCGTGCCGCGCAGGCCCGGGTCCTTCTTGAGGCCGGTCTCGTAGCAGGCGCGGAAGCGGGGGAAGTTCGCGCGCACGATGCGCTTGATGGTCTCCTGCGGGAGCTTGCCGGTGATGTCGGTCGTGCCCTCCACCGGGGGCTTCACGGTCTTGGTCGTGTGCTTCAGGCCCTTGCCGCCAGGGCCGGTCTCCCAGCCGCTGCCCGGGCCCTTGGTGCCGAAGTCACCGACATTGCCGAGGCCGATGCCGTCACAGAGGCCGATCATGCAGCCGCCGCCGGGGCCCACGCCCTTCATGCCGAGGCCGTTGAAGCCGAACGAGTCACCGCCGTGGTCGCCGGTCATGTTCCCCTGGAAGTCGTTGGGGTCCCGACCGATGGTGACGTCGCCGCCGTCGAAGGCCGTCAGCGCCGAGGTGTTGGCGCCGAACACGGCGCTGAGCGCGCCGATGGCGCCGATGTTGCCGGACTCGATGAGCGCGCGGGTCTTGGCGAGCTTCGCCTCGGCGGTGTCGGGCGGGCCCTTCACCTCGTAGTGACCGCCGGTGATGTTGGCCTTGGGCGAGCCCATCGTGCCCTCCGCGCCGCTGTGCGCCTTGCCGTCCTTGCCGGCCTTCTCGCCGTCGGTCTTGGCCGCCGCGTCGGACTCCTGCTCCTTGGCCTCGTGGTCCGCGTTGTTCTTCTGCATCTGCATCAGGTACGCGGCCGTGGACTTGTCGAGGCCCGCCGCGTCGTCGTCGAGCGAGTTGCCGGGCGACATCATCAGCGCGGTCACGATGCCCACGTGGAGGAGCGCCGAGCCCACCCAGAGGCCGAGCGCGCGGCGACGCTTGGTGCCCCCCGCGAGCTTCTTGCCGGCCGCCACCGCCGCGACGTGCACCGTGAAGCCCGCGAGCTCGAGGCGCGCCTTCTGGCCTCGCGAGAGGGGCATGCGACCGTTCACCAGGCGCTGGCTCGCCCGGAGCTCGTCGAGGCTCAGGCGCTCGTTGCCGAAGTCGACGTGGCCCTTCGCGCCCTCGGGCACGATCAGCGCGCCGTCCTCGACGAGTCCGAGGCGGAGGGCGCCGAGCTTCTCGGCGGGCACCGCGAAGTCGCCGTCCTCGCCGAGCGCGAAGCCCTTCTTGCTGGTGAGGTGGGCGACGTGGAGGAGGTTCTCGCCCCAGCCGACCATGACCTCGATCGCCGAGGTGCTGTCGTCCTCGACCTCGGAGGCGGCGAGGTCCGCGCGCTTGACGAGGCGGTAGCCGAAGGTGTCCGAGCTCTGCGCGGTGAACATCGAGGCGGCGGAAGACGTGGTGGGGGCCATGGGAATACCTCTCCTTCACGCGGCGGAGGCTTGCTCCTGCCGCGTCGAACCTGTGCGGGGCCTATCGGCTGCCCCTGGGCAGCACCGGCGCCGTTCGTAGAGGACTGACACGGGGGGTCGGCAGGAGTTCCCGACGGGACACAAAAAAGACCGACGCCTCCTGCCCTCGCGAGAGGGAGGAGGCGTCGACGCAGCGAGAAGAACGTTACTTCTTCACGGAAGCGGACGGCGCCGGGGCGCCGACCACGCTGCCCGCCGGGGCCGGCGAACCCGCC
>CAZUZY010000651.1:0-2876 GCA_964624885.1 uncultured Polyangiales bacterium
CTCGGCCTGCGCGGGCGGCGCCTGCGTCGCCTCGGGTGCGCCGCGCAGGGCGTCGGCGATCGCCCCCACGTGGGCCGCCATGAAGAGCGGCGTGGCGAGCGCGATCGCGAGTGGAATGCCCTGCACGGCCTCGCCGAGGAGCAGCCACGGCACCGGGCCGGAGGCCTCCGCGGAGAAGCCTCCGGCGAGCGGCGCCGCGAGCGCGAGGGCGAGCAGCGGACGCACCGGGCCCGGCAACCCGCGCACGGCGAAGGCCGGCACCAGGGTCGCAGCGGGGAGGACGCGCGCGAAGGCGCGGGCGTAGGGGAGCAGGGCCGGGGCACGCGCGAGCAGCTCTTCGACGACACGCGCGAGCGGAGGCGGCCCCATGGGGGCGCGAGACTACTACCGGCCGAGGAGCAGCGGAGCCCGACGCTTGGGGACCGCCCGACGGGCGAGCACCAGCTCGAGGACGTCACTCCCGACCACGACCACCAGGATGGAGACGATGGCGAGGACCATGGGCGTGGTTTCGCCCGAGCGCGCGGAAACGGCCAAAAAAGCCGCGCCGTGTGGGACAGGGTGCGCGCGATTGAATGGCCCCGCGGCGCGCTGCATCCATGGAGTACGTGGAAGCCGTTCTCCAGTTCCCCTGGGCAGACCCGGCCAGCGGGGCTAGGTTGAAGGTCGTGCAAGCGACCTCCGGCGATCGACCCGATGCCCGCGAGGCGGCCGGCGCGCGAGAGAGCGCGGGGGGAACGAGCAGCGTGACCGCCGACCGCCGCCCCGCGAACGACGTCGCCGACGAGTCCGCGCGCCTCGTCACCCGCGCCCGCGAGGGTGACCGGCACGCGTTCCGCCAGCTGTTCGAGAAGCACCGCGCCGACGTCACCCGGCTCGCGTACCGCATGGTCGGGCCCCGCCCCGATCTCGAGGACCTCGTCCAGGAGGTCTTCGTCCAGGTGCACAAGAGCCTGCGCGACTTCCGCGGCGAGGCGCGCTTCTCCACCTGGCTCCACCGCGTCACCGTCAACGTGGTGCTCATGCAGCGCCGCGCAGAGAAGAGCCGGCCCGTGCTCACCGAGGAGCTCGCGAGCCCGGTCGAGGACGACGACGCCGTGCTGCCCGACGTCGACGCCGATCGCCGCGCGCGGGTGGCCGCCTTCTTCGCGCTGCTCGAGACCCTCGGCGAGAAGAAGCGCATCGTCTTCGTGCTGCACGACCTCGAGGGCATGTCGCCGACCGACATCTCCGCCGTGGTCGACGCGCCGGTGCTCACCGTGCGCACGCGGCTGTTCTACGCCCGCCGCGAGCTCGAGGAGCGCATGCGTGCGCATCCGTTGCTCGCCGGGGTGGTGGACCGACACGGGGGCTTCGCGGGGCTCGGCGGGGACGACAAGGGTGAGGCGAAGGGGGGAGGATCCAAGGGTTCCAAGGGTGCGGAGGCAGAAGGATGAGCGACGACCGCACAGGAACGCTGGAGCTGGACGAGGATCCGCCGCTCACCGAGGAGCAGCTGGCCTCGCTCGACGCGAGCCCTCTCGGGCCAGCTCTCGGGCCGGCGCTGCTCGCGGTCGTCGACGACGTGAAGCGGCTCGACGTCTCCGGCCCGCAGGCCTCGCTCGACGAAGCCTGGGCGCGACTCGACGCGCGGCTCGAGCACGAACCGCCGCGCGCAGCGCCGGTGAGTGATCACCCGTTCGCCAGCAACGAGACCAGTGGGACCCGCATCCGCAAGGCCGCGGACGTGCGGCCGATCGGCGCGGGCAAGTCGAACCGCACGATGGTCTACGGCGCGGCCGTGCTGGCCGCGGCGGCGGCGTTCGCCGTCTGGGTGAACAACAAGCGGGTGGCTCCCCCGGTCGCCCCGGTCGCCGCCAAGAGCTACCCGCCGATCGTCGAGATCGGCGACGGCGGTGCCACGCGCCCGCTCGCCCTCGGCGAGGTCGTCACGGTGCCGCTCGAGAAGACCCGCTGGATCGCGGCCAACGGGCGCCTGCGCGTGCGCATCGGCGGAGGGAGCTCGGTGCGCCTCCTCGAGAACGGCGAGCGCGTCCTGCTCGCACTCGACCACGGCACCATCGGCGCCGACGTCACGCCGGTCCCCGGCGGCGAGCCGCTCGCGATCGACCTCGGTCGCCATCGCATCGCCGTGCACGGCACCAAGTTCCAGGTGCAGCGCGCCGAGGAGGCGGTCGACATCGCGGTGACCGAAGGCGTCGTCGTGTGGGGCTGGCCCAAGGGCACCCGCACCGAGGGTGTCGAGGTCAAGGCCGGGCAGATCGCCAACTTCGTGTGGGACACCGGCGGCGTGGTGAACGACCCGCTCTCCGCGAACGGCAAGGTGTCTTCGGCCCTGCGGGTCGAGGCCGCCACCACCGGTTCGGCGACCGCCATCCCGCTCCTCGCACCGCTGCCCCACCCGGGTGCGTCGGAGCCGACGAGCGCTCCCAAGCCCGTGTTGACCGCGCCGCCGCTGACGACCAGCGCCACCGTGGCCGTCGTGCCCTCGGTCAGCGAGACCACCACGGCCGTCCCCAGCACCACCGGAACCGTCGCGGTCGTGGCGCCGCCCGCGGGGCTCTCGGACACGCAGGCGGCCCACGGGCTCGGCAAGCTGCAGCAGGGCCTCGAGGCCTGCGTCGTCGGCGGCTCCATCGGCCCCAAGTTCACCATCGAGACCACGATGACCGTGGTCGTCTCCAAGGCCGGCGTGGTGGAGTCGTGGACCTTCGATCCGCCGCTCGATCCGTCGCTGCGCGAGTGCGCCCGCAAGAAGACCCAGGGCCTCGCGTTCCCGAGCGCCGACGCGCCCTCCACGTTCAAGCGTCCGGTCGTCCTCGGGAAGAAGTGAACGGAGCGAGCCGGAGGCGAGCGCAGTGAACAGCGGCCGCCTC
>CAZUZY010000652.1:0-2859 GCA_964624885.1 uncultured Polyangiales bacterium
TCGCGGATCTCGACGTTGGCGCCGTCGAGCGTGCCGATGGTGAGCGCGCCGTTCATCTGGAACTTCATGTTCCCCGTGCCCGAGGCCTCCTTGCCTGCGGTGCTGATCTGCTCCGACAGATCCGAGGCCGGGAACAGCCGCTCGGCCATCGACACCCGGTAGTTCGGCACGAAGTACACCTTGAGCCGATCGCCGACCTCCGGGTCGTTGTTGATGACCTCGGCGATGTCGTTGATCAGCTTGATGTGCAGCTTGGCCATGGCGTAGCCAGGGGCCGCCTTGCCGCCGAAGATCACGGTGCGCGGCACGAGGGGCGCCTGCGGATCGCGCTTGAGGCGCTGGTAGAGGGCGATGATGTGCATCGCCTTGAGCAGCTGCCGCTTGTACTCGTGCAGGCGCTTGATCTGCACGTCGAAGATCGAGTCGACGTTGAAGCGCACCTTGGCCGCGCCGAGCGGGAACGTGCTCTCGAGGTGGCGCACCAGGGCCACCTTGTTCTCGCGCTTGATGCGGCGGAACAGGGCGCGGAACTCGATGTCGTCGGCCAGCGGGACGAGCTTCTCGAGCTGGGCGAGATCGGTGATCCAGGCCGGGCCGATGCGGTCGGTGATGGCCTTCGCGAGGCGTGGGTTCGACTGCAGGAGCCAGCGCCGGGGGGTGACGCCGTTGGTCTTGTTGGTGAAGCGCTCCGGCCAGAGCTCGGCGAAGTCCTTGAGCAACTCGTTGCGCACGAGGTCGGAGTGGAGCGCGGCCACGCCGTTGACCTTGTGGGAGGCCACGACCGCGAGGTTGGCCATGCGCACCTGCTTCTCCTTGCCCTCCTCGATCAGCGACATGCGCCGCTGGCGGTCGGCGTTGTCGCTGGGCCAGCGCATGATCACCTGGCGCAGGAACCGCCGGTTGATCTCGTACATGATCGAGAGGTGCCGCGGCAGGAACGTCTCGAACATGGAGACCGGCCAGCGCTCGAGGGCCTCGGTGAGCAGCGTGTGGTTGGTGTACCCGAACGTGCGGTGGACGATGTCCCACGCGCGGTCCCAGGCCATGCCGTGGTCGTCGAGGAACACGCGCATCAGCTCCACCACCGCAATCACTGGGTGGGTGTCGTTGAGCTGGATGGCGACCTTGTCGGGGAACTCGTCGAAGGTGACGTTGTTGCGCAGGTACCGCAGCACGATGTCGTGGATCGCGCAGCGGCAGAAGAAATACTGCTGCTTGAGCCGCAGCACCTTGCCCTCGTAGGAGTGGTCGTTCGGGTAGAGCACCTTGCTGATGCTCTCGCTGATGGCCTTCTCCTCCACCGCCTTGCGGTAGTCGCCGTCGTTGAACACGGCGAGGTCGAACTCCTCGCTCGCGCGCGCGCGCCAGAGGCGGAGGGTGTTCACGGTGTCGTTGCCGTAGCCGACCACCGGCGTGTCGTAGGGCACGCCCACCACCTGGTGGCTCGGGGTCCAGCGCGCCACGAGGCGGCCGTTCTTGTCGGGGCGCTCCTCGATCGTGCCGCCGAAGCCGACGGTGACCGCGTCCTCGATGCGGGCGATCTCCCAGGGGTTGCCGTACTGCAGCCACTCGTCGGGCTGCTCGATCTGCCGGCCGTCGCGGATCTCCTGGTGGAAGATGCCGAACTCGTAGCGGATGCCCTGCCCCATGGCCGGCATCGCCAGCGTGGCGAGCGAGTCGAGGAAGCACGCCGCGAGGCGCCCGAGGCCGCCGTTGCCGAGCCCCGGGTCCTTCTCCTGCTCGAGGAGATCGGCGAGCTCGAGGCTCATGTCCTCGAGCACCTGGCGCACCGGCTCGTAGAGCCCGAGGTTGATGAGGTTGTTGGCGAGGAAGCGCCCGGGCAGGAACTCCGCGGAGAGGTAGTAGACGCGCTTGGCGTCGGTGCGGGCGTAGGCCTCCTCGGTCTTGATCCAGCGGTCGACCAGCCGGTCGCGGACCATGTGCGCGAGCGCCACGTACCAGTCGAACCGGTGCGCCGACCGCTCGCTCTTGGACTGCGTGAAGCGCAGGTGATCGGTGATCGCGCGCTTGAGGGTGACCGGGTCCATCCCGGTGCGGTCGTCTTCGACTCGAATCTCGACGTTGGCCATCGGGCGCGGAGCGTATTACTCGGGAGGCGCACACACCATGGACTTCTTCGCGACCGCCGCCCACGGCACCGAGCCCGCCCTCCGCGACGAGCTGCGCGAGCTCGGCTTCCGTTCCGTACGCGCTGATCGTGGCGGCGTGCACTTCGTCGGGCGCGACCGCCTCGACGGCGCGCGCGCCTGCCTGCTCTCGCGCATCGCCGTCCGCATCCACCTGCCCCTCGGCAGCTTCGACGCGCCGAACGAGAAGGCGCTCTACGCGGGCGTGCGCGGCCTCGATCTCGCGCCCTACCTCTCGCCGCGGCACACGCTCGCCGTCTCCGCCGTCACGCAGCGCAGCCACCTGAACCACACCCAGTACCTCGCCCAGCTGGTGAAGGACGCCGTCGTCGACGCGCAGCGCGATCGCACCGGCGCGCGCTCGAGCGTCGACGCGCGCTCCCCGGACGTGCGTCTGTTCCTGCACCTGCGCAAGGACGTCGGCACGCTCTACCTCGACCTCGCGGGCGAGCCGCTCCACCTGCGCGGCTACCGCACGCTGGTCGGCGAGGCCCCGCTCAAGGAGACCCTCGCCGCCGCCATCGTGCGCTTCTCGGGGTGGGATCGCGCCTCGCCGCTCGTCGACCCGATGTGTGGCTCGGGCACGCTCGCCATCGAGGCCGACCTCCTCGCGCGCGAGGTGCCCCCCGGCCTCCTGCGGCGCAACCTCGGCTTCACGCGGTGGGCCTCGCACGACGCGCGCGAAGCCGAGGGTCTGCGCGCGCTCCACGAG
>CAZUZY010000653.1:0-2856 GCA_964624885.1 uncultured Polyangiales bacterium
GGTCGACGCCGCGGCCGACCTGCGCACGCTGTCGAGCGGCGGTGGGCCGCTCGCCGCCACCCAGGAAGCCCTCGGCCGGCTGTCGCGCACCGCGGCGCGGGGGCTCGAGCGGCTCGGTCGCACGAGCACCCCCGCCGACCACAACGACCAGCTGCTCGTCGCGTTCGACGATCGCGCCCGTGATCGCGAAGGAGCTCGCGATCGGCTCGACGGCGCGGTCTCCGGCTTCCTCGCGCGGCACGAGGCGACCGTGCCTTCGGCGGTCCTCGCCACCGTCGACCTCGTGCTCCGCGCCGCCGCCCAGCTCCCGCTCGTGGCCGAGGCGGGCAAGGACGCGCGCGCGCTGCCGGAGTGGATCCCCGCGAGCCGCGTGGTCGGAGGGTTCTACGTCCACGGCGCGCTCGGCGACGGCGGCTCGGGCAGCGTGTTCGCGGTCAGCCGCTTCGGCGAGCACGAGGAACCGGCGGCGGAGCGGTTCGCGCTCAAGGTGCCGCTCTACGACGCGGTGGCCGCGCGCAGCGTCTCCGAGGCCGAGTACCTGCGCGTGTTCCGCAAGGAGGCGGGCGCGCTGCTCGAGCTGCCGGAGCACCCGCACCTCTCGGGCTTCGTGACCTTCGACGCGCGGGCTCGCCCCAAGCCGCTGCTCGTGATGGAGCTCGTCGAGGGCGTCGACTGCAAGGTGCTGCTCGAGCGGCGCGAGCTCTCGGTGTCGCGGGTGCTCTCGATCCTCGACGGGGTGCTGGCCGGGCTCGCCGCGATGCACGAGGTCGGGCTCGCCCACCTCGACGTCAAGCCGTCCAACATCGTGCTGCGACCGAGCGGCGAGGCGGTGCTGGTCGACTTCGGGCTCGCGGGGCGCGAGCTGCGCCCGGGGTGCGCCACGCCGCCCTACGCCGCGCCCGAGGTGTGGGGGCACCTCGAGGACGGCGAGCCGCCGAAGCCATTTGCGGCCGACCTCTACGCGTTCGCGTGTGTCGCCTACGAGCTCCTCGTCGGCAAGCCCCTGTTCTCGGAGGAGCACGTGCTCGCGCTGCTCGGCGCGCATCTCGGCCACGACGGCGAGCCGCCGGGCGTCGAGGCGCTCGCTCGCTCGGCCCCCACCGCCGCGCTCGCGAAGGTGCTCGCCGGCTGCCTGCGCAAGTCGCCCCGCGCCCGCCCCTCGGCGGAGGACGTGCGCGCGTCGCTCCGCGCGCTCGCGCCGGCGCTCTCTGCCCTCGACTGGCCCCTGCAGGATTCCTGACCATGCTCTCCGAACTGGGCGATCTGTTCCTGCTCGGCCTGCGCCCGACCCCCACGCTCGCGCCCGAGGATCGCGCGCTGCTCGCCGAGCTGCGACCGGCGGGCATCATCGTCTACAAGAGCAATTTTCGGCACGATCTGCCCTACGAGGAGTGGCACGCGGCCTTCGCGAGGCTGCTCGACGAGGCGCGCGCCGCCATCGGCCGCGAGCGGATCTTCGTCGGCATCGATCACGAGGGGGGGAGGGTGTGTCGCACGCCGCCCCCGCTCACCCGGTTCGACTACCCGCGCCGCTACGCCGCGCAAGCAGGTCCCGTCGCGCGGGCCATGGGCCGCGAGCTCGCCTCGATCGGGGCGAACCTCGACTTCGCGCCGCTGCTCGACGTGCACAGCAACCCCGACAACCCGGTGATCGGCGAGCGCGCGTTCGGCACCACGCCGGCCGCAGTGATCGAGGCGGCCCTCGCGTTCGCCGAGGGGCTCGCCGCCGAGGGTGTGGTGGCCTGCGGCAAGCACTTCCCCGGTCACGGCGACACGAGCGCCGACAGCCACCTCTCGCTCCCGGTGCTCGACCACTCGCTCGATGCGCTCCGCGCGCGCGAGCTCCTGCCGTTCGCGGCGGCGGCCCGGGCGCGGTTCCCCATGATCATGACCGCCCACGTGTCGTTCCCGCAGATCGACCCCAACGCGCCGGCCACGTTCTCGCGCGCGCTGGTGCACGACCTCTTGCGCGGGGAGCTCGGCTACGAGGGCGTGGTGGTGTCCGACGATCTCGGCATGGGCGCGGTGGCGCGCACGTTCGACGACCCCCGCAGCGCCGTGCGCCTCGTCGAGAGCGGCAGCGATCTCCTGATGGTGTGCGCGCACTTCGCGAGCACCGATCGCGCCCGTGGGTTCGCCACTGCCATCGCGGGCGCGCTCGCCGACGGCTCGCTCGCGCGATCGACGGTCGACGCGGCGCGGGCCCGCGTGCACGCGCTGCTGGCCACGACCGCGCAGCCCACCCCGCACCTCCTCGACCCCGAGGTGCTCGCCGCGCACCGCCGCGCGGGCCCGCTGTTCGAGCAGAAGACCGTCGAGGTGGTCTAGGGTCGCAGCAGCTCGGCGTGCTCGGGGATGCCGAGGAAGCGCTGGCGCAGCTCGCCGTCGTGGATGCGACCGGCGCGGGTGAGCAGGCGCTCGCGGGCGATCGTGCGGGCCCGCGCCGACTCCGACGCGCGGCCCTCCGCCGCCAGCACCTCGACGTGCGCGAGCCGCACCAGCGCCTCGCCGGCCTCGAGGCCCCCGAGCTTGCCGAGCGTGCCCATCGCCTCGCGCGCCGCGCGGCCGGCTTCGTCGAGCGCACCGCGCCGGAGAGCGAGCCGGGCGAGCACCCCGAGCGCGTAGGCCTTGTAGGCGGGCACCGCCGCGAAGGCCTCGATGGCGACACCCAGCGTGGCGAGTGCCTCGTCGTGGGCGCCCATGGCGACCTCGGCCAGCGCGCGATACAGCAGCGCCGCGCCCTCGAGGCGGCCCGCCGACTGCGCGTGGGCCTGCGTGGCCGCGGCGTTGGCCTCCACCTGGGCCTCGTTCGGTCGGCCGAGCCGCAGGAGCGCGAGGGCGAGCGCGTCGGCCGCG
>CAZUZY010000654.1:0-2846 GCA_964624885.1 uncultured Polyangiales bacterium
CGCCTCACGACCGCGGTGCAGCAGATCGGCGCGCGCGGCGGCCAGCTCGACGTCGTGACCTGGCTCCGCGACCTCGAGCGCACCGCGTGCCGCGCCGGCCTGCTCGCGTGCGGCGATCTCACGGTGGCGGCGCACATGGTGTCGGTCGACGGCCGCATCGTCGCGGGGCTCACCGCGCGCGACCGGGTGCGGGATCTGGTCTCGTTCTCGGTCACCGAACCCTACGCGCGGCTCCGCGCCGCGGTGGGCGTCGCGGTCTAGACCTCGCGGAGGCGCGGCAAGAGCTCGACGAAGTTGCAGGGCCGGTGGCGGCTGTCGAGCTGCGCGCGGAGGATGTCGTCCCACGCCTCGCGGCAGGCCCCGGTGGAGCCGGGCAGCGCGAACAGGTAGGTGCCCTTGGCCACGCCGGCCGTCGCGCGCGACTGGATGGTCGAGGTGCCGATCGTGCGGTAGCTCAGCATGCGGAACAGCTCGCCGAAGCCGGGGATCTCCTTCTCGACCACCGCCGCGAACGCCTCGGGCGTGACGTCGCGACCGGTGAGCCCCGTGCCGCCGGTGACGATGACCACGTCCACGTTCGGGTCGTCGATCCACGCGCGCAGCTGCCCGACGATCGAGGGCACGTCGTCGCGCAGCAGCTTGCGATCGACGACCGCGTGCCCGGCGGTGGTGGCGCGCTCGACGAGGGCCGCGCCCGACGCGTCGTTCTCGAGCGTGCGGGTGTCGGACACCGTGAGGATGGCCAGGTGGACGGGCTTGAACGGGCGCGACTCGTCGATGCCGAACATGCCGTGCACCGTCGAGACGCCCCGGGCGAGCGTCAAGGCCGACGGCTTCCTACGGCGCGGCGCACGAGCTAACCGAGGGCCCATGGATGGAGCCCCGATCCTCGGTCCGCGCGGCCGCGCCGCGATCGAAGAGCTGCGCAGGTACGTGGTCACCGAGCCCCGCCCGTTCGTGCTCGATCTCGAGAAGAGCGAGGGCATGTGGCTCGCCACCGTCGACGGGGGGCGCATCTTCGACTGGGCGGGCTGGTACGGCAGCAAGCTCGTCGGCCACAACCACCCGCGACTCTACGCGCCCGACTACACGCGGCGCCTCGTGCGCGCGGCCAACAACAAGTGCGCGAACCCCGACTTCCTCACCGAGGAGTGCGTGGCCTACTACCGCGCGCTGCACGGTCTCGCGCCGCGCTGCATGCAGGGCCCGGGGCTCGAGGTCTACGCGGTGAACTCGGGCGCCGAGGCGGTCGAGAACCTGATGAAGTACTTCCTCAACCTGCACCACGAGAAGATGGTGCGGAAGGGACGCGCGCCGAGCGCGCGGCGGTTCGTGTACTTCGACCAGGCCTTCCACGGGCGCACCGTGTTCGCGCTCAACGTCACGCGGATGTCCCACGATCCGGTGGTGACCAAGGATTTCCAGGGGCTCGTGCCGGGCAACGTGCAGGTGCCGTTCCCCGCCCTCGACACCGAGGCATCTGCCGAGGAGACCCGGCGCAAGACCGAGCAGAGCCTCGCGATCGTCGACGCGATGCTCGGGCAGTACGGCGACGAGATCGTCGGCATCGTGGTCGAGCCGCTGCAGGGCGCGGGGGGGCACCGGTGCGCCGAGCCGGAGTTCTTCCGTGGCCTGTCGGCGCTCGCCCACCGCCACGACGTGTTCCTCGGCTTCGACGAGGTGCAGACCGCGGGCGGCCCGACCGGGACGTTCTTCGCGGTGGACGCGTTCGACCTGCCGCACCCGCCGCAGGCGGTGGCGAGCGGCAAGAAGCTCGCGAACGGCGTCGTCTACATGCGGCAGTCGATGCGCGATCACGGGGTGCTCGACTCCACCTGGGGCGGCACGCTCGCCGACATGGTGCGCTTCGTGGAGGAGCTCGCGATCGTGCGCGACGAGCGGCTGATCGAGCAGGTGCCCGAGAAGAGCGCGCACCTCGTCTCCGCGCTCCGCGGGGTGGTCGCCCGGCACGGAGACCTGGCCCACAACGTCCGCGGCATGGGGCTCTACCAGGGCTTCTCGCTGCGCGACCCCGCGGACAAGGGGCGCCTGCTCGGCCACGCGCTCGACGGCGAGGCGTTGCTGATGCTCGGCGCGGGCGACGACACCATCCGCCTGCGTCCGCACTTGCACGTGAGCCTCGCCGACGTGGACGAGCTCGCGGTGCGCCTCGATCGCGCGTTCGTCGCCCTCCGCGCGGAGAAGTCTCGCGAAGGTGCGGCGGCGCGGTAGGATGGCGCCGTGCGGCTAGGGGTGCTCGTCGCGATCGCGTTCGGCGCTGGCTGCGGCTTCGGATCGTACGAGGTGGTGCGGGTGCACGACGGCCGCGCGCAGGCCGGCCGCTTCGTCTCGCCGCTCTCGTACGCGCTCGCCGGAGAGGCCGCGCTCGCCGAGCAGAAGGGCGACTGGGCGCGCGCGGTCGGCCTCCTGCAGAAGGCGCGCGACGAGGACCCGGACGGCCCGGAGCTGCAGGCGCGCCTCGGCGTCGCGCTGTGCAAGCTGGGCAAGCGGGAGGCCGCGATGTTCGCGTTCGCCGACGCGCTCCGGCTCGATCCAGGGCTCGAGCGCGCCTACACGGGGCGCGCCGCGTGCCGCCTCGCGGTCGCCAAGGTCTCGAAGGAGGATCGCGCGCTCGCCCGCGCCGATCTCGAGCGCGCGACCCTCGCCGACCCCGACGCGGTCGAACCCGTGCTCGCGCTGATCGACCTCGACGTGCAGGACGGCGCGCTGCCCCTGGCGCGGGTCCGCGCCGAGGAGCTGGTCACGCTGCACCCCACCGCGTCGCGCGCCTATCGGACGCTCGCCGAGGTCTGCGCGCGGCAGGGCGTGGCCGGGCGGGCGGCGTG
>CAZUZY010000655.1:0-2818 GCA_964624885.1 uncultured Polyangiales bacterium
GGCGCGCTCGCGGATGCCGCGGGCGCGGCATTCGGGGTCGCGACGGCGGCGACCACTGGCGAGGCCGCCTTGGCCTCGTGCGCGCCGGGCGCGCAGCACGCGGGCACCTTCTTCTTGGTCTGCTGCGTGTAGACGAACGCCCCCGCGCCAGCGACGGCGATGCCACCGAGAACCAGGTACTTGCGGAGGATCACGGACCAGAGCCTAGCACTCGCGCGCGGCGCGTCACTCCGCGCGGCCGGTCACTTCGCGTAGCCCCACTGCTTGAGGGCACTCTGGACCTCGGCCGCGGCCGCGCCGCCCGCCACGCGCTCGGGGCCGCCCGAGTCGCCGCCGATCCGCACCACGAACACGCCGTCGTCGATGGTGGGATCCACGAAGGGGAACGCCCGCGCCGCCGCGAACGTGCGCGTGCCCGCGTCGAGGATGCCGCGCGAGAGCCCCGGCACCGTGACCCCGAGCGGACCGCCGAACACCATGTCGTCCAGCAACGTCTTGTCGTCGAAGGTGAACGTCCACTCGAGCGGCGCCAGATCGGGCAGGACCGTGAGATCGAGCCCGACGAGGGCCTCCTTGGCGGTGACCGCGTCGACCGTGAGCAGCGACTCGCCGGGCTTCACCGCGTCCTTGCTGATCCCGAACGGGGCGAACGCGAGGCTCTTCCCGCCCTTGACCCGGATGGTCGCGAGCACGCGGCGCACCTTGCCCGCGCCGGCGAAGCGCACCATCACGACCGGGGCGGCGCTCGCCTTGTCGTCGGTGGCCGCGGCCTTCTTCGGGGCGAGCGCGAGCTGAAGCCGCGCCCGCAGGTCCGCCACCGTGGCCGCGTGGGCGGGCGAGCCCGAGAGGCTCTTGGTCTCGCCCGGGTCCTCGTCGAGATCGAACAGCTCGTCGGCGACGTTGATGGTCGCGCCCTCCTGGTGCACGAGGGTGACCTTGCGGGCCTCGTTCTCGCGGAGCGCGTAGCGCCACTTGCCCCAGAAGATCGCGGCGCTGGCCCGGCCCAGGGTGACGATCGGGCGCTCGGGGGCGCGCTGGCCGCTCTTGGCGAGCGCCACCAGATCGAGGCCTTGCCAGCGCGGGTCCGCGTCGAGGTGCAGCACGCTCGCCACGGTGGGGGCGAGATCGAGGTTGGTCACCCGCCCGTCGACCGCCTTGGCCTCGGGCACCACGCCCGGCAGCGAGAGCAGGATCGGGATGCGCGTGGTCTCCTCGTACATGGCGAACGCGTGGTGGAAGCGCGTGTTCACCTGGTCGAGGCCCTCGGCCACGAACTCGTGCGCCTGGCTCAGGGTCTCGCCGTGGTCGGCGGTGACCACCACCAGCGTCTTGTCGCGCAGGCCGAGCGCGTCGAGCTCGGCCATCAGCTTGCCGATGGCCGCGTCGTCCTTGCACGCCTCGGCCATGTAGCGCGCCACCGAGTCGTCGCGGGGCCCGACCGGCGGCTTGGGGACGCGCGCCACGCACTCGTCGGGCGGGTCGTAGGGATCGTGCGGCGAGTTGTAGTTCACGAAGTAGAAGAACCGCTCGTCCTTGTGCGCGCGCAGGGTGGCGAGGGCGGCCTCGGTGACCTCGTGGGTGTCGGCCGTGCGGTAGCGGAAATCGTCGACCCGCTCGAACCCCATGTCGACGCCGACCGCGGCGTACCCGAGCATGAAGTTGTTGTTCACGATGGCGTCGGTGCGCGCGCCGGCGCGGCGCATCGACAGCGCGAGCAGCGGCGGCTCGCTGCGGTAGTACGCGTCGAGCATCGGCTCGGGGATGATCCAGGGCAGCGGCGAGAGCCCCATGTCCTTGCTGTGCACCCCGCTCAGCATCGCGAGCGTGCCCGGGCGGGTCCACGGGGCCGCGCTGATCGCGTCGCGGTAGACCGTGCCGCGCTTGGCGAGCGCGTCGAGGTGCGGCGTGAGCCCGGGGATCGAGGGGAGCAGGGTGTCGCCCGGCGGGCGCTTGGCGGCTTGCTTCTTCGCGTCGACGTTGGGATCGTGGAAGCTCGCGATCACATCGGGCCGCAGCGAGTCGACCACGATCCACAGCACCGAGTACGGCAACCGCGTGGGCCCCCGTCGGGTGATGCGGGGTTGCCCGAGCAGCGCGAGCGCGGGAGGCAGCGCGCCCTCGGCGGCGACGAGCGCGTTGGGGCTCGCCTCGGTGCGGATCTCGAGCTCGACCTCCTTGCCCGACCAGCGCTCGAGGTCGTAGCGGACCGAGCCCCACCGATCGCGCTCGAGGGTGGTGACGGTGACCCGCCCGAGCTCCTCGGCCGGCCCCTGCCCCTCCTTGATCGTGGTGACGAAGCGGACGTCGCCGATCGCGCGACCCTTGGCCCCCTCGCCCACGCCGAGCACGGCGGGGTCGAAGGAGAACGCGGCGTGCGGCGGCAGCACCAGCCGGTAGCGGAGGCTCGCGGGGGTGGGCGCGACGATGGCCTCGCGCTCGGCGTACGAGCCCTCGGCCATGTTCCACTGGCGCACGTCGAAGGTGACCTGCTCGCCGGACTTCATGGTCACGGTGTGCGGCTTCTCGGCGGCGCTCGTGCGCAACGCGACGAGCTGCACGAGCCGCGCGCGCGGGTGGCGCAGCGTGTCCTTCCACGGCGCCTGCATCCGACGCCAGTGGATGGTGAGGTCGCCGAGGCCGCGCTGCATCTGCGGCATGTCGACCTGGGCGGTGCCGAGCAGCTCGGTGAGGCGGTAGGCGACCTCCTCGCCGTCGGCCGCGGAGGGCGGCGCCGGCGCCGTGACGGACTTCGAGGCGACGGGCGGCACCGGCGTGACCGAGTGCTCGACCGGCGCGCGCCCCATGGCCGCCCGCACGC
>CAZUZY010000656.1:0-2785 GCA_964624885.1 uncultured Polyangiales bacterium
CGGGGCGGCGTGAGGGCGGCGCGGTCGGGGCGGCCCTCGGCGTCGGCGCGGGCGGCAACGGTCGGCCCTGAGGTCTTGCCGGACCGTCCCTGGTCGCCCGCGCCGGCAGCTGGGCGCCGACCATCTTCTCGACCGGCAGGTGCTCGGGTCCGATCGCCTCGCCGCCAGCGAGCAGCACCGCGCGCTCCATCACGTTGCGCAGCTCGCGGATGTTGCCCGGCCACGCGTAGCGGCGGAGGATCTCGATCGCGTCGCGTCGCAGCTCGGGCACCGGTCGGCCGTTCTTCTTGCAGGTCTGGGCCACGAGCGAGCGGGCCAGCGGCTCGATCTCCACCGGCCGCTCGCGCAGCGGCGGGATCACCAGCGGGATGCCGTTGAGCCGGAAGAACAGGTCCTCGCGGAACGTGCCCGCGGCCACCTCGGCCTCGAGGTCGCGGTTGGTGGCCGCGACGAAGCGCACGTCGATCTCCTTGGCCTTCACCGAGCCCACGCGGGTCACCTTGCGCTCCTCGAGCACGCGCAGGAGCTTCACCTGCGTGGCGAGGCCGAGCTCGCCGACCTCGTCGAGGAACACGGTGCCGCCCTGCGCCGACTCGAGCAGGCCGGCCTTGGCCTGCACGGCGCCGGTGAACGCCCCGCGCTCGTGACCGAACAGCTCGCTCTCGAGCAGGCTCTCGCTCAGCGCGGCGCAGTTGAGCTTCACGAACGGCTGCTCGCGGCGGGGCGAGCGCTGGTGGATGGTCTCGGCGAGGATCTCCTTGCCGACCCCGGTCTCGCCGAGGAGCAGGACCGAGATGGTCGAGTCGGCGATGCGCTCGGCGAGCCCGTAGAGCCGCAGCATCGTGGGATCCTGCACCACGATCGCGGCCGCCGCGGCCGGCGCCGAGGCGCTCTTGCGCGCGTCGCCCTCGCCGACGAGCCGCGCGTTGGCGCGGAACAGCAGCGTCTCGGGGCTGCGCCCGTCCTCCGGGTAGTGGGCGACGCCCGCCCGCGCCGTGACCCCGCGATCGGAGAAGCCGGCGAGCAACCGGCGCCGCGCCTCGTCGGCCTTCGGGCGGTCGACGTCGATGAGCAGCACCTCGTACTCCGCGGGTCCGTAGGCCGCGACGAGGTCGACCGTGCGCGTGCACTCCGCCAGCACCTCTTCGGGGATGCCCTTCGGTGCGTCCTCGACCTGCACCCGCAGCACCGCGAACGCGCCGCGGCTCCGCTCCGCGCGCGCGCACTCTTCCTCGAGGAACATCTCGAAGTTGCCGTGTGGCCACAGCCGCCGCGGTCGCGAGCCGCTCGACGCGCTCTGCACCACCAGCGTGGCCGACCCCAGCTTGATCACCGTGTCGGAGGTGACCGGGACCGGCAGGCCGGGCTCGACGCGCCGATCGAGCAGCTCCGCGGTGCGGCTCATGTCCGTCGCCTGGGGCGTGAACAGCTTGGCGTCGGCGATGCGCGTGCCGTTGGCGCTGCCCAGGTCTTCGACCGTCACGCGGCCCGGCCGCACGTGCAGGATCGCGTGGCGCCGCGAGATCGACGGGTCGTCGATGGCCACGTCGTTCTGCGGCGCGCGGCCGATGCTCACGTCGCCGTCGTCCGGCAGCGGGTGCGTCTGCACCGTCTTGTCGGCGATGACCAGGAGCACGTGCCTGCGTCCGCGCGGCGTCCGGGGATCGTCCAAGAGGAGGTCACGTTACGGCCAAAGGCCGGAGCGAGGCAAAACTTGCTTTGGTGGCTACCGGACCGTCCCCGTCCGGTCCTTCGCTCCGGCATGGGCGCGGGTCGGAGAGCGACCCGGCGCGCGGCCCGGTGCGCGACGCCGCGCTGCACAACTGCTTGTGCGACGGCTTGCGCAAGTCGCGCAGAAGGCGGGAAATCATGCCCGATTTCGTGTACGATCAGAGTTGATCGTCGTTGGCCCGCCTCTTGCGGAGGGGGGCGCATGCACTCCCTCCGTCTGCTCTCCCGTCTCGTGCTCGCCGGCCTCGCGTTGCCGTCCGCCGTGTTCGTCGTGGGCCTCGGCTGTCAGACCGCGCAAGGGGGCTACGACCCCGCGCCGCGGGCGACCGTCGAGGGTGGCTCCGAGAAGTGCGTCGTCCGGTTCGTCGAGGGCGACGAGAAGGCCGAGCTCTCGAGCGCCGAGAAGAAGTTCGACTTCAAGGCCGGTGGCCGCCGCACGCTCTACCTCAACCGCTTCGGCGGCACCTACGTGCCGGGCACCAACAACTCGTCCACCAACCGCTCCTCCATCGCGAGCACCACCTCCAAGATCCCCGCCTACGCCAAGGGCGACGCGCGGTGGAAGAAGCTCGTCTCCTGCGTGAAGGGGCAGTTCGCGCGCTGGAACCTCGAGGTGACCGACGAGGACCCGAAGGACGCGGTGCACATCGAGGCGGTCGTCGGCGGGCTCGCCGGCAACCTCGGGCTCTCCGCCGGGATCGGCGGCATCGCGCCCATGACCGGCGACTGCGACAACCCGGTGCTCGAGCGGGCCATCGTGTTCGTGTTCGGCCAGGCGTTCCCCGACGACCAGGAGGAGTGCCAGGTGGTCGCGCACGAGGCCGGCCACGCGCTCGGCCTCGACCACGAGTACCTGTGCGCCGATCCGATGACCTACCTGCGCGACTGCGGGGACAAGACGTTCCAGGACAAGGCGGCTTCGTGCGGCACCTACTCGCCGCAGAGCTGCACGTGCGGCAGCAAGCAGAACAGCGTCAAGCACCTCGACACCGTGCTCGGCCCGCCGCCCGCGCCCGAGCCGCCCGACGGAGGCGCGCCCCCGCCGCCGGTCTCC
>CAZUZY010000657.1:0-2763 GCA_964624885.1 uncultured Polyangiales bacterium
TATGGCGGATTCAGGATTCTGGTAGCCATGCTGGTTTAGAGACAGTTACGAGGGCGAGCGCTTTTTTGCCGCCCTGAGCGGACATGAAATCGTAAAAGCAGCTCATGGTGGCTTGGCGGCGGTTCTTGCAATGTCGAGCCCAGTGCACAGCCAAGCTGACCACCGCCCGCCGGATCACCGCCAAGTTCATCACCGCGTTACGATGTCGGACACGGCTGCGATCCTCGCCGGCGATGACATCGAGTCTGAGGTGAAGGCCAGTTTCAATGCCCCAGTATCTACGGTCGGCCTTGAGCATCTGCTCGGCGTTCATCTGGGAGGCGGGGCGCGAGCTTAACAGATACTCGGTTTCGATTTCCTTGGCCGGCTTGCGGGAACTGTCTACACACCGGGTCAGCCGAGCGGCCTGCTCGGCAAACGGAAAAGCCACTCGCGTGGCGGTCGTGTCGAAGGTAATGAGGCAACGCGCTTCGGTCCGACTCCGGTTGAGTTCACACGTCTGAGCGATGGACGTCTGATCCCGAGGGGGAAAATGCGCGCGCCAGACCCTTATAGAGCTGTTGCACGTTACTGGCCAGACCGGATTGATTGCCTTTGACTGTGAAGAGATAATCACCGCCCTTCTCTTGCACTACGATGCGCGCGGTCTCGGTTTGGGTGTTAAGGGCATCCGCGGTGACCAGCGAGCCATCGAGGTCCACTCGTTTGAGCAAGCGTTGGACGGCCGGGATCTCGTTGGAGCCTTTGGCCACCGCCTCCGAGCCCAGCCAGCGCCCGCTCTGGACCGAGTAGGCGCTGATGACCTCGGCCCCTTGGCTGCTGAGCAGTTCCTTGCCATCGGCCGAGACCTGGTCGCCTTTGGGATCGCGTTTGCCCAGCAGATGATCCAGCCACCTCAATAACGCTTGCTGCAACGCCTCATTATCCAAGCGTTGGAGCATCCGGGCGAAGGTCGATTCACTGGGCGGAATATAGCGATGAATGCGGCTGCTCCAATCGCGCGGAAAGCCCAGCGCCTTCAATTGGTCGCGCGTCAGATTACGGGCAAAGCCAGCTAAATCCCGCTGGCCAAGGCACACTTTGCAGAGCATGGCACAGACCGTTACGGCCACCAGACTATCAATCGGAAAATCCGGTTTTCGAACGTGCCACTCCGGAAGATCACCAAAGAAGACTTTCATCCGGCTGAGTTCTTCTGGCGATTGCGGGCAGTCCGGCGCTCGGTCTTGTTCACAAGCCCGGCAAGCTTCCGGCAAGTTGCGGCCCCGCAAAATCGTACGCGCTCCCTCCCGTAGCTCACGCACCCAAAGTTGCTTGGGCCGGTCATGGGCCGCATAAAAGTCCCGCTGTGAGCGTTGAAAACCTTTGGTCTTGCCCAACAGTGTCCAGCCGCTGACCTGATAGGTGGTGCCGCGAAACTGCTCCGGGTCAACGAACGTTTCGGCAATGAGCACGGCATGCTGGTAAACCTGCTCCCAATCGGCACTGAGCCGCTGCACATTTAACTTCATGACCTTGCTGGCCAGATTGGGAACGTGGTAGGGCTCGGGGATAAAAAACCGGCTATTGTTGACCACCAGCGGCAAGCGTCGGCGCTTCTGCCGGTCCGACCAGCCAATCCACTCTTCGCGCAACTTGAGCTTGTAGGCTCCGGCGCTCCACGCCAGCAGCGCCACCCATTGGCCTTGATACTCGGCCACGTAGCGCAATTGTTCACCCACAAACTCCGCGCTGTGCAGATAATGCCCCTCGATGAGCGCCTGGTCGAAACGTTGGCGCTCGTGGGTGTGAATGAGACGGAGCTGCACCCCATCGAGCAGCGCCTGCTGTTCCGTCGTGAGAATCGGTCGCTGTTTAGTCTTCATCAGCCCCACATGTAAGAAAAGTGCAGGCAGATGTCCAGCTCCAGTGAGCAGGAGTTTATTGCTCAACGACTTACTCGACTATTGACTCCGCCATAGCACTATGACGAGAGGGAGCAGCGGATAATTCTCGCGCGGCCGGCAATTCTGCTTAAATTGCCGGCATGGTTCCGCTGACCAATTCCCAGATACGAACGTTCAAGGCCCAGGCGCAACGGATGAAGGCGATGCTGAAGATCGGCAAAGAAGGCCTGAGTCCGTCGTTCCTCGCTGCCTTGGACGATCTCCTCAAACACCACGAACTGGTGAAAGTGAAATTCGACGAGTTCAAGGAGGAGAAGAAGGTGCTCGCACCGCAGTTGGCGGACCGGACCGGCAGCCACCTCATCACCCGGGTCGGCAACGTCGTGGTCCTTTACCGGCCCAAGCCGGCGGCGGAGCAGCCCGAGGCGAGTTAACCGGCGCCGGCTACATGCGCACTCGCTTGCTGCTGTGCCTGGCCTCGTGGGCGGTGGCGTTCGCCGCCGCCGCTGCCGACCGCGAACTGATCCGCGACTCCCATTTCCAAAACGGGTTCTTCCTGCTGGAGCCGAAGCCGGGGCAGCGGATCGTGTATGGCCAGCTGGCTGGACCCCGCCCGGCCGCGCCCGTCTGGGACCTGGCCCAGTGGTCGAGCCGATTCCCGCTGCAAACGAACGACCCGGTTATCACGACTGGCGGGGTGATCTGGAGCAATGCCGCGAAAAGGGTGATCGCGGGCCGATCGGAGACGGCCATGGCGGACCTCTCGTTAGCCGTGGCTGCGGGAGTGGAATACCCGCGCGCACGCCAATCCATGAGCGAGCCGTGGGTGCACCTGCTGGTGCAACAGGACCTGGAGAATCCTCCGGCGCTCGGCGAA
>CAZUZY010000658.1:0-2753 GCA_964624885.1 uncultured Polyangiales bacterium
CCCGTCGCTGGCTCGAGGTCACCGCGGTGACCGACGTGCTCGACGGCGCCGAGCGCGACCCGCTCGACCTCGAGCTCGGCCTCGAGAACCTGGTGCGGATGGCGGCCCAGTACGACGACGACGAGGCCGACGCACGCGCGGCGCGGTTCGCGGGCTCCCTCGCCCGCACCTTCGAGGACGCGCGCCGCATCGCCCTCGCCGAGGGGCGCGTGCGCCACCGCGCGGCGGCCATCAACGCCCTCGAGGCGTGCGCGCGCGCGTTCGCCCTCCGGCTCTGGACCCCACTCCTCGCGACCAGCGCGTCCGGCGAGCACGTCGACGAGCCCGACCTCGAGGAGACCTGGCGCCTCGTCGCGCGCGCCCCCTCCGAGCTGCTCGACGAGCTGCGCAGCCGCGATCCGCGCGAGGACGAGCTCGAGGTGCTCGCCATCCGGCTCGGCGGCTACGCGCTCGACTCCTGCGACGGCGACGACGGCGGCAAGACCGGCGAGCGGGGCCCCGCCGCCAACGACACCTGCCTGTGGCTGCGCAAGGTCGAGGGCCTCGCCGACGGTTCGCGAGAGCTCCCCGCGCCGCTGCAGAGCGCGCTCTCCGCGCTGTTCTGGCGCCTGGTCGACACCACGCGCGGCACCGCCCTCGGCGAGATCGACGACGTCGCCTGGCTCGGCCCTTTCGCTGCGTGGTGGGCCCTCGTGATCGATCGCCCGCAGGTGCTCCACCAGCTCGCCAACGCCCTCCCCATGATCGCCGAGGGCGCGCTGGCCCGCTGCTGCGAGCAGGCCGACGAGCTGCGCCACGCGGTGTCCTCGGGGCTTCCCGACGGCGGGTGGTTCGCCGGCGCCGAAGAGGCCCTCGAGGCGCTGTTCGCGGACCAGACCGAGCTCGGCGTCGCCCTCTCGGCGCTGGCCGCCGCGCTCGCCAAGTTCAAGGTCGCCGTCGGCCAGCGCAAGGATCTCGAGGCCCTCTGCCTCGACCTCGTGCTCGCGGGCGACCGCCTGCACCACGCCGTCTCCGACCCGGTCAAGGCGCTCCACCCCGCGACCGCCGCCACCGCCGAGGACTCGCTCTCGCGCAGCGCCACCGAGAACGCGCCGCGCATCGCCGCGATGGTGGCGCGGGCCATCCGCACCCGCGATCTCTCGCTCCTCGACGTGTGGATCGCCTCGCTCGGCCCCATCACGTCGACCCTCCTCGAGGAGGCGGTCAAGGCCGCCATCCGCAAGACCCCACCCCCGCCGCCGCAGCCCAAGAAGCAGGAGCCCAAGGTGGTGCAGGGCTACGAGCTCGTGCGCCCCCTCGGCGAGGGGGGCGTCGGCACGGTGTGGCTCGTGCGCAAGCCGGGCGCCGATCGCCTGTTCGTGCTCAAGATCCCCAAGGCCGACGCGCTCGCCAGCGCCAACGACGTCGAGCGCGAGGGCATCCTCGCCTCGTTCGTCGAGGAGGCCAAGGCGCTCGCCGGGCTCTACCACCCCAACGTCGCCAACATCATCGACCGCGGCGTCGAGGACGGCGCGCCGTTCCTCGTCCTCGAGTACCTGATCGGCGCCGATCTGAAGCAGTACGCGACCGCACGCGCGATGTCGCTGTTCGAGCTCCGGCAGGTGGTCCTCGACGCCTGCGCGGGCCTCGCCGCCCTCCACTCCGCGGGCCTCGTGCACCGCGACATCAAGCCGGCGAACCTCTGGCTGCGCCTGCCGCTCGCGGGCGGCGAGACCTTCGACCCGGAGAAGCACCGCGACCCTGCGCGCACGATGCCGCTCGCCACGGTGGTCATCGACTTCGGCATGGTCCGCGCGATCCGGGTGGCCAAGGAGGCCGGCGGCCGGTTCGTCGCGGGCACCCCGGGCTACCTGGCTCCCGAGCAGGTGCTCGATCCGGTGGAGCTCGACCCGCGCGCCGACGTCTACGCCCTCGCCGGCACCATCTACAACGTGACGACCGGGCGCGCGTTCTTCGACGACGAGCAGAACCCGCGCGACCGCATCATCGCCCACATGCGACGCGACCCGTTCGAGGACGCGGAGCGCCTGCGCACGTTCCCGGCAGGCGTCGCCCGCCTGCTCCGCGCGGCCACCGCGATCGACCCGCGCGACCGGCCCTGGCCGATGGAGCTCGGGCGCGCGCTCGCCGAAGCGCTCTAGGCGCGGTCACGGACCGCGCGGGAGAGCACCAGCGCGGCCAGTGCGGCGGTGGCGAGCTGGAGCGCGCGCACCGGCGTGTCGACCTGGCCCCGCGACAGCGCCGCGAGCCCAATCGCTGCCATCACCGGCAAGGTCGCGCGCGTGGCCGACCCGAGCGCGGCGAGCGCCAGCGTGATCGACGAGAGCTCGCACATGACCAGCGGCACGAGCTGCAGGCGTACCGGTCGCTCGAGGAGCACGATTTCCTGGGTCTGCGCGGCCTGCGCCACCCAGCTCGGCATCGGACCGCTGCCCTGGACCCGCAGCGACAGCGCGCGCTGCAGCGCATCGCGGCCGGCGCCGGCCATCTCGATGGTGGTGCCGAGGGCCCACGTGGTGAGCGCGAAGGCGACCCCGAGGCCGACGATGGCCATCCCTGCGCCGCGCACCCCCGGGCGGTAGACGAGGTAGGCGACCAGGAACCCGTGCGCGCCCATCTCGGCGACGAGCGCGCACGCGGCGATGACCTGCGACGCGGCGAGGCCCCCCGGGCTCCCCTTGAGGGTGGCGCGCAGCGCGATGCCCCACGCGGTCACCCGCAAGAGCGCGGCGAGCGACAGCAGCGCGAGCTGC
>CAZUZY010000659.1:0-2747 GCA_964624885.1 uncultured Polyangiales bacterium
GATCCGCCGCGTGGCGCGCCACCTGCACCTCGCGCCGTGCCGGCTGGGTGCGCACGACCTTCTTGCGGAACAGGGAGCCGATCGCGCCGAGCAGGTCGACGGTGCCCGTCGGACGCTCGGCGTCGACGCACGCGCGCTGCAGATCGTAGAGCACGCGCGCCTCGATCGAGAGCGTGGGGGCCGGGGTCCGCTGGGCCACCGCGACGAGGTCGGCGAGCGTCGTCGCCAGGTCGTCGGGGAGCGACGCCGACACCGCCGACGAGAGCCGCGTGGCGAGCGCCTCGAGGTCGGCGCGCGGGTCGGAGCCCTCGAGCGCGGCGCGCACCACGTTGCCGCGCTTGCGGGCCGCGTCGAGCTCGCCGGCCGACGAGACCCGCGAGACGCGCCGCGAGGCGAGCGGCGGTGGGACCGTGCTGGGCACGGGCTGCACGACGGGCTCCTCGAGGCCCTCCGGCCTGCAAGCCGCGAGGATCGCCGCCGCGTCGAGGTCGAGGGCGAGGGTCTCCTCCACCCGCGCGCGGTCGAGGCCGGGGAAGGTCTGCGCGAGGGTGTGGGGCGCGAACGCCGCGAGCTCGCTGTAGTAGGCGGCGAGCTCGACGTACTCGTCGATCGCGTCGGCGCGCGGCAGGAGCAGCTCGTCGTGGTGCAGGACCGCGCGGATCTCGTCGAGCTCGGTCTGGCCGATGCGATGGCGGCGCGCGCGCACGATGGCCTCGGTGAGCTGGCCGGCCCTGCGCTTGTCCTCCAGCGCGACGTGCACCCGCAGGTGGAACTCCGCGCGCCAGCGCTGGCGCAGCGCCGCTGCACCCGCCTGCTCGGGGCGGGGGACGAGCAAGACCCAGGCGGGCAACGCGGCCCCGTCGTCACCGCGCTCGGCCGCCGTGGTGAGCGCCGCGGCGGCGTCCCCGGGCAGGGCGTACCCGATGCCGTGGGGCGTGGCGACCGAGGTCGCCGAGACCTGGCGGTGCTTGCGCACCACGCGCCGCAGGACGCGCGCCTCGACCAGGCGCACCGCTGCGTCGGCCTGGTTCGCCGTCGTGGAGACGCCCCCGCCGCTCATGCGCGGTCGATCAGAACCGACCCACCAGGGAGAACGCGGCGCCGCCGACGGTGGGCGCGATCACCCACGCCACCGCGGGCTCCTTCTTGCGGAGCAGCGCATAGGTGGCGACGGTGCCGGCGAGGCCGAGCACCGTGAAGGTGGCCGAGACGATCATCCAGGTCTTGGCCGAGTCACGCTGCGAGATCTCGTCGAGCCCCGCGGTCTTGCACGGGATGTTGTCGGTCGTCTTGCACTTGTCGCCTTTGAGCTTGTAGGCGTCCTGGAGCTTGACCGCGTTGTCGTCGTGCGTGGAGAACGACGAGTAGAAGGCGATCCAGCCCACCGCGCCGACGACGGTGACGCCGGCCGAGACGTAGGTGCTCCAGTGCAACGACTTGAAGAAGCCCGGCTTGCTCGTGTCGGGCGCGACCGGGGCGCCACCACCACCACCTCCCGGAGGCGGAGGCGGAGGCTCCACCCCTCCACCCGTCGGCGGGGGCGGCGGAGGCGGCTCGTTCCCGCCCGTGGGGGGCGGCGGAGGCGGTGGAGTGACCGGATCGGCGGCCTTGTTGGCCTTCACGGTGACCGAGCCCCCTGCGTTCGGGCTCACCTTCTCCGTGATGTCCTTGCCCGCGACCTTCACGACCACGGTGTGGGCGCCGGGGAGCACCTCGATACCGCCCTCGATGGGGGTCGTGCCCTTGGCCTCCCCGTCGACCGTGACGGCACTGCCGGCAGGAGCGTCGACCATGATGACCCCGAGCTGCTTGCGCACCTCGGCGAGGCCGTTCTTGGCGTCCTCCTTGTCGTCGGGCTTGGCGTCGGCCATGCCCAGCACCTCCCGGTAGTGCGCGGCCGCGTCCACCGGGCGCTTGGTCTGCATCTCCGCGTTGGCGAGGTTGAGGATGATGCTCGGGCGCTTCTTCAGGCCGTAGGCGGCCTTGAACTTGACGCGGGCTTCCTCGTACTTGCCGGCCTTGTAGAGCGCGACGCCGTCTTCGAAGAGCTTCTTCGCCTCCTTGGTGTCGGCATCCATCGCTTGCGCGTGGGCGTACCGCGTGGGCAACGTCGTCGAAGCGCTCGCCACCGAGACGGCG
This sequence comes from uncultured Polyangiales bacterium, assembly GCA_964624885.1. Taxonomy (GTDB): domain Bacteria; phylum Myxococcota_A; class Polyangia; order Polyangiales; family JADJMO01; genus JADJMO01. The sequence continues at coordinate 2,140 of CAZUZY010000659.1, forward strand.
AGCAGACAAGCCAAGGCCTCGTTCCGCATGCTGGTGTTTCCTCGCTGGACCTCGCAAGCACGCGAGGGTCGCCCGCATCTGTATCAGAATTCGTCTTTGACCTTCGGGGGTTTCTTCGCCGGCGGCGGGGCCACGGGAGGCGGCTTCACCGCGGGCGGGACCACCGCCGGGGGAACGGGCGGAGCCTTGGGGGGAGCCTGCGTCGTGGTCGGCGGCTTCGGCGGCTCGGGGGCCGCGGTCTTCGCCGGCTCGGTAGCCTTGGGCTCGTCCTTCTTCGGCTCGTCCTTCTTGGGCTCGTCCTTCTTCGGCTCGTCCTTCTTGGGCTCGTCCTTCTTCGGCTCGTCCTTCTTTTCGTCGGCCTTCACCGAGCCAGGGTCGGGGAGCGCGGACTTCTTCTCTTCGGCCGTGGCGGCCGGCTTGTCCTTGGTCTCGGACTTCTTGTCCTTGTCGCCACCACCGCTCGCGACGACGGCCACGAGGGCGATCACGGCGCCGAGACCGAGCACGCCACCGATCACGAGCCCGGTCTTCTTCTTCGGCGGCGGCGCGTCGTCCTCGTAGCTGGCCACGGGCGCTGCGCGGGCGACCGGGGCCGCGATCGGCGCCGG
>CAZUZY010000660.1:0-2738 GCA_964624885.1 uncultured Polyangiales bacterium
GTTTGGCTCGGGACGCGCCCCCATGGGCGCGAAACCCGGCCGCAGGCCGGAAGACAATCGGGTCAGGGTCGCAGCGTCGTGCGAGCGCTGTCGGCCTCGTCCTCGGAGCGAGGAATCGGCTCGCTGGGCGCTGCCCGCTGGATCGCGGGGACCTCGACCTCGTGGGTCTGGTGACTGCCGTTGAGCGCGGGCTTCGCGGGGGCCTTCGGGGGCGGCGCCGGCTGCGTGGGCGACACGGCCGTCGTCATCGTGGGCTTCTTCGCGGGCTCGTCGCTGCGCATCGGCTTGCGCGGTGGGAGGATCGATGGGGTCGGCGGCGGGCCGGGGAGGCGAGGCGGGTCGAGCACGTCGTCGAGGCCGAGCAGGAGACCGATGTCCTGGATCTCGGCGTCCTTCGGCTCGGCGTCCTTCGTCTCGGCGTCCTTCGCCTCGACCGCGGCCGCCTTGACGGGCGCGGGCAGCGACGCCGCCGGGGCCGCGAGCGGCGCCGAGATGGGGCCGAGGTCGTCGAGGTCCGAGAACTCGACGGCGAGCGGGGTGACGGGCTCCTCGTCGCGCGCGCGGAGCTCACCGAGGAGCACCCGGATGGGGCGCGCGTCCTTCGGCGGATCGACCGCGAAGCCGGTCCGGAAGGTGATGGTGCCGGTGCGCCAGGCGATGGCGAGGGCGAGCGCCTCGAGCACGGGCACGCCCACGGAGTCGATGGTGGCGCCGCTCGCGAGGCCGCTGGCGACGTCGAGGGTGACGCGGCGGCCGTCCGAGCGCACCGAGACGAGGCCGCTCTTCTGCTCGATCTCGAGCAGCGTCAACAGGCCGGACACCGGCATCTGGGCGAGCTCGGCGCGGAACGCCGCGGCCTCCGGAGACGACGGCGGCCCCGCGGTGGTGGCGTGCAGCGAGCCGATGAGGGAGGTGCGGCGGGCGCGCATGCGCCGCGCGAACTCCACGAGCGCGTGGACCTGCGCGCGCACCTCGTCGAGGCGAAACGGGCGCAAGAGGAGCACGTCGGCACCCGCCTCGAAGACCCGCGTGCGGGCCTCGGCGTCGTCGTCCGCCGCGAGGATGGCGATGGGGGTGATGGCCACCGGACCGCCCAGCCGACGCACGTCGACCACCACCCGGTAGCCGTCGTGATCGCCGCCGAGATCCGTGTCCACGATCACGCAATCCGGCTCGAGCTCCTGGATCCGGGCCACGCCGTGGGTCGCGCTGGTGGCCGAGGACACGACGACGCCGGCCTCCCGGAGGCCCTCCTCCAGCAACCGGAGCACCCAGCCCTCGCGCGCGACGAGGAGAACCCGGTCCGCGCTCATGGACGGAAACCGTACCACAACACGCAGGGCTTTTTTCCTACCAGGTGCTTCTGGGTATCCTGTGGCTTTCGTGTTCCCGGAAAGCCCCCTCCCCCGCAAGATCGGCGACTACGTGGTCGTCCGTCGGCTCCGCTTCGAGGGGCTCGTCGAGGTGCTGCTGGCGAAGGAGGAGGGACCGCTCGGGTTCTCGCGCGAGGTCGCCCTCAAGTGCGTGAAGCGCGACCCGGTCACGGCGGGGGCCGCCACCGAGCTGGCCCGCGAGGCCCGCGTCTGCTCGCGGCTCGTCTCCCCGGCCATCGCCAGGGTCCTCGGCCTGTTCGAGGACAGCGAGCGGGTCGTGCTGGTGCTCGAGCACGTGGAGGGCGCGACCCTCGCCGGCGTGCTCGCCCACCTGGAGGCGCACGGCGGCAAGCTCGACGACGGCGCCGCCGCGTACATCGGGGCCACGGTCGCGACCGCCCTCGCGTTCGCGCACGCGCTGGTCGACGAGGACGGCGCACCGACCCCGGTGCTCCACCGCGCGGTCTCTCCCAACGCCGTGCTCGTGGCGCGCGACGGCACGGTCAAGCTCACCGGCTTCGGCCTCGCGAAGATCCTCGATCGGACGCCGGACAGCGTGGTCGGCATGGTGAAGGGCGCCGCCGGCTACCTCGCCCCGGAGCAGGCGCGGGGCGAGACGGTGACCGAGAAGGCCGACGTGTTCTCGGCGGGCATGCTCTGTCACCGCCTCCTCGCGGGCCCGGGCAAGCAGGGCACGGGTGGCATCGTGCAGCTCGTCGCTGGCCGCCCCGCGCAGCTCGCCTCGGTGCGCGAGGGCCTGCCGAGGGAGCTCTGCGCCGCGGTCGACGCCGCGCTGTCCGAGGACGCCAAGAAGCGCACGATCAGCTGCGCCGAGCTCGCCCGCTGGATCGGCAAGGTGCAGAAGCTCGAGGAGGGCAAGGCCGCCCTCCGCGAGATCGTCGCGGCGATGCCGCAGGAGGGCGAGGACCCGGCGCCGCGCCCCGACCGACCTTCACGGCGTCGGCAGCGCCTCACCGGCAAGCGCTCGGTCCTCGGCATGAAGGCGCTCCGCGCGAGCCGCCCCGGGCTCGAGCTCGATCTCGAGGAGCTCGGTGACGACGAGGAGGAGGACGACGACGACGCGATGCCGGGCCCCCGTCTCTCGACGGACATGGGCATCGGCCCCGCTTCGGTCCCGCCGGGGCCGGCGGCGCCGGTCGTCGTGCCGATCACCAAGGCGCCGACGCCCCCCCCGAAAGGCGGCAAGACCCCGTTGATGCCGGGTGTGGCGCCCAAGGCCGCGCCTCGCCCCACCGGCGCGCCGGCCGCCAAGACGCCGCTGATGCCCGGCGTGATCCCGGTGGGCAAGGCGCTCACGCCGATGCCGCCGCGGGCCCGCAGCGAGCCGCCGAAGCCGCCCCACCT
>CAZUZY010000661.1:0-2728 GCA_964624885.1 uncultured Polyangiales bacterium
CGAGCGGGCGCTCGCGGAGGCCGCCATCGCGCGCCACCCCGGCCTCACCCGCGTCTCGGTCCCCTGGCGCAAGGCTGCCCCGGAGGCCGTCGAGGTCCTGCCCGTCGACGGTCCGGTCCACACGCTCGAGCTCTTCGGCGAAACCCTGAAGGGCGCGCGCACCGCCGAGCTGTGCGCCTTCGCCGCGTCGCAGGGCTTCGCCTTCGACTCCTTCGCGCTCGACGAAGAGCGGCGTCGACTCGGCGACCCGGCGAAGACCCTCCCGCGCGCCGCGAAGAAGCTCGGTGTACGGTCGCTCCGGCTGTTCCGCGACGGCGTGCCTCGCTCGATCGAGGTCCGAGGCGACGACTACTTCCGGAGCGCCGTCCCGACCCACCGCACGACGCTCGTCCTCGACGGGTTCGACGCGCGCCGGGAGCAGACGTTCGCGTGGCTGGCCACCTTCCTCGAGCGGTTCGCGGTCAGCCACGGGGTCTGTGCGCGCACGGAGCACGCGCTCGCACCGCTCACCTGGCTCGACGCCACGTCGTCGGAGCTCGGGTGGTTCACCGTCTTCGGCCCTCATCACGAGGCCGTCCTCCCGCGCGCGGAGCTCGTGACGCTCCGCGAGACCGTCGGCGCCGAGGTCCGGTGCCTGCCTCGCCACGTGATCTGCCTCTGGGCGAGCAGCCCCGAGGGCCCGCTCGACGCGGAGCGGGCCGAGGCCATCGCCGCAGCGCTCACGCCGATCGTGGAGCGCGGGATCGCCCGCAAGCTCGGCTACGACTTCGACGAGGTCGTCCGCGCCACGCTCGCCCCTGCCCTCGAGCCGTTCGGGTTCGCGCCGATCGCGGGCCGCCGATGGGACCACTGGCCGGGCCGCTTCCTCGCCTCGTTCGCGCGGCGCCTCGACGCCGTGGACCAGTCGATCGACGTGTCGCTCGAGCACCTCGCCACCACGCCCACCCTCGGGTTCTGGCTCCGCAAGTCGAGCCTCGAGGGCGGCCCGGTGGGGAGCGGGCGGCAGCTCGCCGTCGCCTCGTACCTGCCGTCGATGCGCGAGCACACGGCCGAGACCCGCGGCGCGCTCGAGCAGAGCTGTCGCTCGCTCGCCGAGTCGATGTCGGCCTGGTTCGACGCCTGAGCCCCCCGGCGAGGGAGGGGGCGCTCGGAGCCCTCGCCTGGATGGACACGCCGGCGTACCTCGAGCTCGCCCAGCGATCGCTGCAGGACCACGTGATCGCGCCGCTGCTCGCGCGCGACATCCCCGTGCGCAGCCGGTCCGCGCTCGCCTGATCGGCGGCAGGCTAGTGCCGCCACTCCGGCGCGACCCCCGGCGGGTCGTCCACGTATCCGGCGGGGATCGTGTAGACGATCGGGCGTCCCTCTTCCGACGTCTCCCCGAACCACAACCCGAGGTGATCGTCGAGATCGCTCCCCGGGTGCGCGGCGGTCAGCGCCGGCCCGCTGCACACCACGACGGCGACCTTCCCGTTGTACCGCACGAAGCGCATGGACCCTCCTGCGTCGGTCGAGCATCCACGGTACGATGGCGGGGTCCGATGCGCATCCCCTCGCCGCGGGTCGTCGCGCTGCTCACCGCGGTGGCGCTGGCACCTGCCCTGGGGCGCGCAGAGGAGTCCTGGCCCTACCGCCGTGACGAGCCGCTGCCACCGGGCTTCCACGTCGAGAAGCGCGCCAACAAGGCCCTGATCATCACGGGCGGCGCCGTCTTCGGCGCGGGGGTGTTCGTGCTCGTGGCCGGCATCGCGACCGCCAGCCGCAAGCGCGACTCGACGGTGTGCCCCGACCACGACTGCAGCAACACCTCGGCGAACTCGCTGATGGCCGGGGGCGCCGCGCTGCTCGGGATCGGCGTGGTGCTCACGCTGGTCGGCATCGCCACCCCCCGCCTGGTGGTCCTCCGCGGCGATCCACCCAAGGCGAAGCCGGCCGAGCCGGACGTGCCGGACAAGGAGCCCGTGGCGCCCAAGCTGATGCTCGCGCCCGCCACGTTCGGCACCGCCGCAGGGATCTCGCTTCGCGGCGCGTTCTGACCGGGCCCGTCGCGGCGTTCGTGGGGTGCAAGGTCCGGGAACGTCGTACGTTCTCTCCCCATGCACGCTGCCGCTCTGCGCGCCCGCTTCCTCGTCGCCCTCGGCCTCGCCTCTCCGTTCGCGCTCGCGTGCGAGCCGCCGCTCGAGGCCCAGAACCCTCCCCCGCCCGCGGACAGCGGCTCGGTGCCGCCCGTCGAGACCATCGCGCCCCCCGGGACCACCGCCGCCGTCACCACCACCACCACCGCGACGGCGACGGCGACCGCGACGACCCCGCCGGATCCCAAGGTCCTCGCCCTCCCCTCCGAGATCGAGTGCGCGCCTCCTCCTCCGCCCCCACCCCCCGGGAAGTTCGTGCCCCACGGCGGCTGCAACGTGCAGCCGATGTGCAAGCCCGCGCTGGCCGCGATGCCTCCGCAGCACTACCCGGCGCCCTTCGAGCGCTGCGAGCCCGCGAGCGCGGGCGGCGCGTTCCAGGCCGTGTTCAGCGCCAAGGACACCAAGGCCGTCCGCGCGAGCAAGGGGTCCGACCTCTGCTGCTACCGCACCCTGCAGCTCCACCCCGCCGGACGACCGCTGCGCGTCGACGGCGTCGTCGCCCTCGCGCCGCTCGGCGAAGGTGCCGGCTGGAGCTCCGCCCGTGGCGGGCGATCTGCGCTCGGCGCCGAGGCGAAGGCCGCGGTGGCGCGCCA
>CAZUZY010000662.1:0-2683 GCA_964624885.1 uncultured Polyangiales bacterium
GCCCGACGTTCTTCGACCTTCTGCATCTCGCGCATCAGGTCGTTGGCGTTCATCCCCACCTGCGTGGAGCTGAGCTTGCCCGACGGGATGGCGCGCTGGGTCTGCTGCGGATCGGGGGCCGGGGGCGCGCTGGCCTCCGGCATCTGCGCGGCCGGATAGCTCGTGTTGTCCTCGGTCTGGAAGACGTACTTGGTGTACTTGGCCGGCGGGTCGCTGGGCTCGGGCCGCGGGCCCTCGAACTTGGCGACGATGACGGTGATGTTGTCGTGGCCGCCTGCCTCGTTGGCCTTGTCGGTGAGCACCCGACACACCTCGATCGGCTCGGGGTGCGCCAGCAGCACCTGGCGGAGCTCCTCGGTGCGCACCATGCCGGAGAGGCCGTCGGAGCACAGGAGGAGGGTGTCGCCCTCGCGCGCCTTGAAGTAGGTGAGGTCGACCTGGACGCTGTCGGCGGTGCCGAGCGCCTGCAGGATGATGTTGGAGTGCTCGAAGTTCTCGGCCTCCTCCTCGGTGAGCTGGCCGGCCTCGATGAGCTGGTTCACCAGCGACTGGTCGCGGGTGACGAGGTTGAGCTGGTCGCCCCGCAGGACGTAGCCGCGCGAGTCGCCCACCTGGGCGAGGAAGACGTGGTCGTCGATCAGCGCCGCGGCCGTCGCCGTGGTGCCCATGCCGCGCCGGTTCCGGTCGAGCTTGGCCTCGGCGAAGATGCGCATGCCGGCGACCTCGACGGCCCGGACGAGGCGACGCGCGAGCTCGTCCCGGTGCCGCGGCGGGCCTCCGGCCTGCATCTGCTCGTAGATGATGTCGACGGCGAGCTTGCTCGCGACCTCGCCCGCGGCCGCGCCGCCCATGCCGTCGCAGACGGCCATCAGGGTGCCGTGGTGGCCGACCACGTGGTTGCGGATGTTCTCCGTGAGGCCGCGGACCTGCTGGGTGAGGTCGGCGACGAGGAAGTTGTCCTCGTTGTGCTCGCGGATGCGGCCGACGTCGGTGCGACCGAACAGCCGCAGGCGGACCTGGCCGGCGCCGAGCTCGGGGGAACCTGCTGCGCCCGACGACAGACCGGCGTCGGCTCCAGCGGAGGAGGGGTTGGTGGGGACCGTGGATGCTTCCATCGTGCCGAAGGGTGCCGTGCCGGGCGACGGCGGGGTGTGGCCGCCCCCGCCCATCCCGTTGCCGATGCCCCCACCGCCGACGCCGGAGTCGCTCATGCGATCCCCCGCTGGGCAGCCCCAGGATCGCCTGGGTTGGACGCAGAGGCCATGGGGACGTCGACGCGGAAGAGGTGGTGTCCGATGCGGAACTGATCACCGTCCATGAGAGGATGCTCCCCCGAGACCTGGACGAAGGTGCCGTTGGAGGAGCCGAGGTCGTGGAGCACGTATCCGTTCGCGTCCCGACGAATGGCCGCGTGGCGGCGCGACATGAAGACGTCGTCGGGGAAGGTGCGATCGCCGTTCTCGCGGCCGAACACCAGCTCTTCGCGCACGACATAGACCACGTCGCGCACGAGGCCCTCGACGGTGCGCTGGGCGACGCGGGCCCGCGTGACGGGTGCGGGCGACCCGAAGAGCAGGACGCCGTGCTGCATGGCCGGACCGCGCGCCCCCTCGATTTCGGTCACGGCCTCGAATCTTAGCACCTGCTGCCCCAAGAGAAGCAAGTCTCCGTGGACGAGGGTGTGGGGCGCACGTAGACGCACGAAGACGCCGTTGACGGAGCCCAGATCGATCACCGTCAGGGTGGCGCGGCTGCCGACGGCCGGGCTCGGTCGCGCCACGATCCGGGCGTGTCGCGGGGAGAGATAGGGGTCGTCGGGGAGCAGGATCTGGCCCTCGGTGCGGCCGATGTCGGTCACATCGGCCGTGATCGGGTGGTGGACCCCCTCGCTCCCGTCCTTGGCGATCCGGACGATGTGGGCGCGGACGATCTCGCCGATGCCCTGGTGGGGCCGCGTGACCCCGTGTTCCTGGGGCGGTCGGTGATCCTGGGCGTCGAAGACCTGGGGTGGCGCGGTGGGGCGCACGGCCGGCATCCCCGGATTGGACGGCGAGGCCTGCGGTGCACCCACCGGGGGGCCCATCGGGGGCCCCATCGGGGGCACCGCGGGCGTGGGCGCGACAGGCTGGTTGCTGACCTGGCCGGCGCGCGTCTCCACGACCATGGCCGTGCGCATGGGAATGGGCCCGTTGGCCTGGGCGGCGGACAGGTTGGGAAAGCCCGGCACGGCCGCGTGGGGATCGGTCGGTTCGAGCGCGGCAGGCTGCAGGGGCGCAGCGGCGCTGAGCCGCGCTCCGCAGAACTTGCAGAAATCGGAGCCGGGATCGTTGGTCCCGCGACACCGCGCGCAGACCGGTGGCTGCGGGGGGCTCGGCGCCGCCACGGGGGCGACAGGGGCTGCCGCGACCGGTGTCCCGTTCGGCTCCGGGCTCGGGCCGGCGGCCGATCCGACGGCGTAGCCACACGCATGGCAGAAGCGGCTCTCGACCGGGTTGCGCTCGTGGCATCGTGGGCACGCCACCTCGAGGGACTGAGCCTGCTCGCTGCGCAGCGTGTTGCCGACCCCGGCTCCCCCCGGCTGGGCAGCCGCGGGAGGTACGGGGGCCGCGGGCCCCGGCGTCGGTACGGGGGCGGCCATCGGAGCAGCGGCTGCCGCCAGCACGGCGGGCGACGACGCGGGCAC
>CAZUZY010000663.1:0-2683 GCA_964624885.1 uncultured Polyangiales bacterium
CGGGGCAACCGGCTCCATCGGGCGGAGCACGCTCGCGGTCGTCGCCGAGCGGCCCGGGCGCCTCGCCGCCGAGGCCTTCGGCGAGAGCGCGGGGTCGCTCGCGCTGGCCCGCGAGATCGGTGAGGGCACGGAGCAGGCTCTGGTCGAGCGGGTGCGCCGGTTCTCGCTGGTCGACGCGGCCGCGCTCGGCAGCGGGCTCGACGGCCCGACCATCGCGCTCGCCGCGCACGTGCACGACGCGATGACCGCGTTCCACCCCGACCTCGCCGGGCTGTTCCGTGGCTCCGCGCGCACGGAGGTGCTCGAGCTCGCCATCGAGGCGATGGTCGCCATGCCCGCGCCAGCGACGGTCCGCGAGGCGTTGCTCCGCCACGCGTGGCTCGGCACGATCCCGCGCTTCACCCTCTCGCGCGTCGACGTCTCGTGGTGGACGGGGCACGACACGTTCTACGGGCAGGAGCCGCCCGCCCGCTTGCTCGCGTGGCCCGAGCTGCGCAAGGTGGTGCGGGCCGAGCGCAAGGTGCCCGCGCTGCGCTTGCCCGAGCTGTTCGACGCGCGGATCGCGAGCACGCTGGCCGAGCCGTTCGCGCGCGCGATCGCCGCGTTCTTCGCCGCCTCGCCGCTCACGGACCTCGCCTTCGCGGGACGACTCGCGCCGCCCTTCGTGTGGACCACGGCCACCCGCGCCCTCGTCGGCACGCGCGTCGGCAACCGGCTCGCGCGGCGCGTGATCGCCTCGTCCGAGGAGGGTGGCCGCTTCGCGCGCGAGGCCATCGCCGCCACGCGCGCGCCCGAAGCGGCGTCGATCACGGCGTGACGGCCGCAGGCAGGCAGGGTAGTCCCGTGCCATGGACTTCCCCCCGATCAAGGTCGCCGGCGAGGGCGCGCTCCACGCCCGCCTCGTCACCAGCCTCGGCACGCTCACGGTCCGGCTCTTCGAGAAGGAGGCGCCCAAGACCGTCGCCAACTTCGCGGGGCTCGCGGCCGGCACCGTGCCGTGGGTCGACCCCACGACGGGCGCGCAGGGGAACGGCCCGGCCTACGACGGCGTGCGCTTCCACCGGGTGATCCCCGGGTTCATGATCCAGTGCGGCGACCTGCGGAGCCGCCACCCGTACTCGATGGAGAACCGCTGGGGAACCGGCAAGCCGGGCTACACGTTCGAGGACGAGTTCCACCCGAGCCTGCGCCACGACCGCCCGGGCGTCCTCTCGATGGCCAACAGCGGTCGCGCCACCAACGGCTCGCAGTTCTTCGTGACCGAGGTCCCCACCCCGCACCTCGACGACAAGCACTCCGTGTTCGGTGTGGTGGTCGAGGGCGTCGAGCTGATCAAGAAGATCGCCAACACGCCGCGTGGACAGGGCGACCGCCCGAACGAAGACGTCGTGCTCCAGCGCGTCGAGCTGTTCCGGCAGTGAGCACGCGGCGGGTGCGGGGCAGTGGCGCGGTCACCCTGGTGGCCGCCGTGCTCGTGTTCGGCTGCGCCGGCGCCGCCAAGGAGCCCAAGGCCGTGGAGCCCGCGCCCGTGAAGAAGCCCGCCACCGACGGCGATCGCTCCGGCTTCGCGGGCACCAGCGTCACGCCCCACCACAGCGCTCGACTCGGCCTCACGATCCCCTTGCCCGACCGGGCCGCGTGGCAGGTCGTCGACCTCGAGGCGCAGCACGGCGGCTGGCTCGTCGCCACGCACGGGCCCACCCACACCGTGGTGCGCGCGCGTCGCTTCGACGAGGTCGCGCCCGTCGCCGGTCGCAAGGAGTGCGAGCAGCGGGCGACCCTCGCCGGCGAGTTGCCGAGCGCGGCCGAGCTCGAGAAGCGCAACTTCGAGACGCTGAGCGACGAGTCGCTCCACCGCCCCAAGGGCTGGGACGGCCGGCGTTGGGTGGCCTTCGAGCCAGCGCCGGGTGGCCTGGTCGGTCACGTGTTCCTCATCACCGGGCGCGCCCGCTCGTGCCTGGTGGTGCACGTGGTCGCGCGGGTGAACGGCGACGCCGAGGCCAATATCCTGGCCGATCGCCTCGAGCTGTTCTCGTCACGGGTGGTCGGCGCGGTCTCTGTGGACACCGCCGAGCCACCCCCGATCGGTGGGCCCGCACCTCCCTGAAGCCACGTTGTGGGCCGCTGTGGGCCCAACAACGCCACTGCGCGAGCACATGGACCTCCGTAGACTGTCCTTCTCGTAAGTTTCTACGAGGAGGAGGATTCATGCGCGTGTCTCGCCACCAGGTGATGGCTTCCACACGGTTCTCGTCGGCCCTCGCGCTCCTGTGCCTGGTCGGCGCATGCACCGTGGGTTGCGGTGGCGGAGCAGGCACGGAAGAACCCGTTCCCACCGACGACACCGGGAGCAGCACCGAGGTCGGTGACGAGACCGCGCCGCTCGACACCGGCGCTGACACGGGCGGTGGTGGTGACACCGGCGCGGGCGACGACACGGGCGGCACGGGCGACAGTGGCGGTGGTGGTGACGCCGACGACGGCGCGACCGACGGCGGTGGCGGTGACGGCGGTGGTGGTGACGGCGGGGCCGAGGGTGGCGCGGACGCCGACGATGGCGCGACGGACTCCGGCGCGGACACGGGCAGCGCCGACACGGGCGCCGGCGACACGGGCGCGGCGGACACCGGCCCGGCCGACACGGGCACCGACACGGGCCCCGACCCCTGCGGCGCCGCGGCGT
>CAZUZY010000664.1:0-2669 GCA_964624885.1 uncultured Polyangiales bacterium
TGCTGACCCTCGCGAGGAGGGCACGGTGAGCCGTCGCGTCGTGCTCGCGGGGGTGGGCCTCGCGCTCTTGCTCGCGCTCGCCCTGGTCCTCGCGACCCGGACGCCACGGCCCGCGCCGCTGCCGCAGATCGTCGTGATGGGGGTTGCCCGGCAGGAGGGGTGCCTCACCTGTCACGCGACGATGCAGGGGGTCGGTGGCGCGCACGCGCCGTTCGGATGCAGCCCCTGCCACCTCGGAGACCCGACGGCGCGCGACGCGACGCTGGCGCACCGCGGCCTCGAGCGGCAGGCGGGCGACTTCGCGACCGTGGACCGGACGTGCGGCGTCTGCCACGCCGTGGAGACCGCGCGGGTGCGCACGAGCCTGATGGCCCGCGCGCCGGGCATCCTCGCCGTCGATCGCTTCGCCTTCGGAGAGCGCAAGACCCCGTCCCGCGACCCGAGCGACGACCTGACCGCGCTCGACCCGAACGGCCCGCCGAAGTCGCCCGCGGAGTCGCACGTGCGGAAGCTCTGCGCAGGGTGCCACCTCGGCGCGCGCAAGCCGCGCCCCGGGGACCTCGGCGAGGAGGGCAGGGGGGGTGGGTGCACCGCCTGCCACCTGGCCGCGCCCCGCGTCACCTCGACGGGGCCGCTCCACCCGGAGATCTCCGCCTCGGTGCCCGAGCGGCGCTGCGCGGGCTGTCACGGTCGGAGCGGCCGCATCGCCCTGTCGTTCCGCGGCCTCGTCGAGCTCGAGCCCGGCGACCCGCGGGTCACGGGGAAGACCGCCGACGGGCGTCCCCTCGGGACACTGCCCGCCGACGTCCACGCCAAGGGCGGGCTCACGTGTGTCGACTGCCACGTCGAGCGTGAGCTGATGGGCACCGGCGTGCTCCACCTCCACGCCCACGAGGCGCTCGAGGTGCGCTGCGCGGACTGCCACGAGAAGCCCGTCGGCGGCGCGCCGCTCGATCCCTACCGCGAGCAGGTCGCCGAGGCGCTGCGGCGCTCGTGGGCGCGACGAGGGTTCTCCCCGCTCTCCCCGACGCCGCTCCGCACCCTCCTCGGCACCCCGCTCGTGCGCACGGACGCGGCGACCCTGTCGCTGTGGCTGGTCACGACGGGCGCGCGCACCTCGATCCCGCTGGCCTCGAGTGCCGCCCACCATCGGCTCGCCGGCCACGGTCGGCTCTCGTGCCAGGCGTGCCACTCGACCTGGGCGCCGCGCTGTGGCGCCTGTCACACGAGCTTCGACGCGAAGGGCTCCGACGTCGATCACCTCTCGGGTCAGGTCACGAGCGGCCGCTGGGTCGAGCGCGCCGGCGGCAACGGCTACGGGCCACCGCTCCTCGCGCTCGGTCCGCGCGGCCGCATCGAGCCGTTCGTCGAGGGCATGAAAGCGACCTTCGTCACCTCGCTCGAGGTCTCGCGGACCCTCTACGCGCCCCTCGATCCGCACACCACCGGCAAGGCGCGGACGTGCGCGTCGTGCCACGCCGAGACGGCGAGCTACCCGTCCTCGGGAGAGGTGACCCGCCTCGGCGCCCGGCTGCTCGACGAGGCCGAGCGGGCGCGGATCGCCCGGGTCGGCGGCTGCCTGCCCTGCCACGCGGGGTACGACGACCGGATCTACGCGGACTTCTCCGCGAGCCTCGCTCGCCGCACGCCGCGCTGCGCCGTCAAGTGAGGCCGAGCGAGCGCATCTTGCGCCACAGCGTGGTGCGGCTGATCCCGAGCTCGGCGGCGGCGCGGGCGTGGTGCCAGCGGTGCGCGTCGAGGGCGGCTCGCACGCGCGCGGCCTCGTCGGTGCCGAGGTCCGCCTCCGGCTCGGGGCTCGGGCGCGCCTCGAGCGAGGCGTCGGCGATCTCGGGCGGGAGGTCCTCGAGCTGGACGGTCTGCCGCTGGCAGATGGCGACCGCGTACTCGATGGCGTTCTCGAGCTCGCGGACGTTGCCCGGCCAGGGGTGACGCTGGAGGGCGACCAGCACGTCGGGCGAGAAGCGCACGGCGCGCCCCTCGCGGGCGCCGATGCGCGAGAGCAGGTGGCGCGCCAGCGGCTCGATGTCCTCCTCGCGCTCGCGGAGCGGCGGCACGTGGATGGGGACCACGCGCAGCCGGTAGTACAGGTCCTCGCGGAACCGGCCGCTCGCGATGGCGTCCTTGAGGTCGACGTTGGTGGCCGCGATGACGCGGGCGTCGACCGCGCGCGGCGCGCTCTCGCCGACGCGCTCGAACGTGCGCGCCTGGAGCACGCGCAGCAGCTTCACCTGGAGCACGGCCGGCATGTCGCCGATCTCGTCGAGGAACACCACGCCGCCGCGCGCGGCCTCGAAGCGCCCGACCCGGTCGCGCACGGCACCGGTGAACGCGCCCCGCACGTGCCCGAACAGCTCGCTCTCGAGCAGATCGGCGGGCAGGGCGCCGCAGTTCACGGCCACGAAAGGCCCGGCGCGGCGGGGGGAGCTCGCGTGGATCGCCCGCGCGACCACCTCCTTGCCGGTGCCGCTCTCGCCGGTGATCAGGACCGTCGCGTCGCTGCGGTGCAACGACTCCACGAAGCGCACGATCTTGAGCATGGCGGGGGCGCGGGCGACGAGCCCCTGGGCCGCGAGGGCGCCCTCCAGGATCAGCTGGTCCTCCTCGGCCGGGCGCAGCACGAGCAGGTAGCGCGCGCCGTCGGCCCACCC
>CAZUZY010000665.1:0-2657 GCA_964624885.1 uncultured Polyangiales bacterium
GGCGAAGGCGTCGAGCGCGCCGACCACCCCGGTCACGGCCGCGCCGATGCCTTCGGCGACGCCGAGCACCAGCGCTTCGACGCCCGGGACGCCCGCCCTCGCGCCCTCCGTCTCGCTCTCGACGGCTCCGTCGCAGGCGGCAACTCCGGTCGCCTCGGTTCCGGTGGCGGTCCCGCCCAAGGGCAGCGGCAAGGTCGTGCCGCCGAAGGCGAAAGGGAACTGCGATCCGCCCTACACGCTCGACGCGGACGGGCAGAAACACTTCAAGGTCGAGTGCCTCTGATGCCTCCTCGCGTGTGGGTCTCCGCGCTCGTCGTCACCGCCCAGCTCTGCACCGCGCTCGCCGCGAGCGCCGCCCCCGACAAGGCGGCCTGCGTGGCCGCGTCGGACGCCGGCCAGAAGGCGAAGAAGGAGAAGCACCTGCGCGCCGCGCGCAAGCAGCTGCTCGTGTGCTCCGACGAGGCGTGCCCCGGCGTGGTGAAGAAGGACTGCACCGCGCTGGTCGCCGAGATCGACGCGAGCCTGCCCACCATCGTCGTGACCGTGAAGGATCTCGCGACCGGCGCCGACGTCTTCGATGTGAAGGTGGAGCTCGACGGTGAGCCCTTGCTCGACAAGCTCGACGGCACCGCGGTCGCGGTCGATCCTGGCGTCCACAAGCTGCGCGTCGTGCCGACCAAGGGCGAGCCGGTGGAGCAGCAACTGCTGTTCGTCGAAGGACAGAAGAACCGCCTCGTCGACGTCTCGATCGGCAAGAAGCCCGACGAGCCCAAGCCCGAGCCGAAGCCGGAGCCCGAGCCCAAGCCGGAGCCCAAGCCCGAGCCCAAGCCTTCGCTCCCACCGCCGTCCACGGGCGCGCCGGTCGGCGCGTGGGTGCTCGGCGGCGTCGGGGTCGTCGGCCTCGGGCTGTTCGTCGGCTTCGGCCTCTCGGGGCGCAAGGACGTGAGCGACCTGCGCGCCCAGTGCAACGGCGCCTGCGACGACTCCGTGCTCGACGCGCCCAGGCGCAAGCTGCTCGTCGCCGACCTCGCGCTCGGCGTCGGCGTGGTGTCGCTCGGCGTCGCGACCTATCTGTTCCTCTCTGCGCCGAAGGCCGAGCGCGCGACCACGGGCCTCCGTGTCGACGCTGTGCCCGTCGCCGGCGGGGCGCTGGGCCTCGTGGGAGGTCGCTTCTGATGCGCGCGCCCAGAGCCTCTGCGAGCGTCGTGCTCCTTGTGGCGTCCGTCGCCGGCACGATCGCGGCCTGCTCGCTGACCACCGACTTCTCCGGCATCAGCGACCGCCCCGACGCGAGCAGCGGCGTCGAGCACGCCGTCCCGCCGGCTCGCCCCGCGGGTGCGGCCACCAAGGGCGGGGGCGTCACGCTGTTCCTCGGGGTGAAGCACTTCCACTTCGCGCACAGCAACGACGCCCTCAAGGTGCCGGGCGCGTGGCAGGACTGGGGCTTCGATCTCGACGGCCTCTGCACCTCGAGCATCGCCGCCGATCAGAAGGGGGTCTGCATCCGGAGGCCCGGCGCCACCCCGGACATGATCCAGGACGGCAAGGCCTGCCGCGACAACAACTTCGGCTCCCAGATCGTGCCCAAGCTCACGGTCTACGCGAGCGCGTTCGAGAACGACACCAACGACGGCCTCGGCGCAGGCAGCCCCACCTGGATCCTCGCGCTCGACGACCTCGGGAGCGGCGCCGACGATCCCTACGTCCCCGGGCGGCTCTACCTCGCCGCGCGCACGCCCGACAAGGTGCGACCGGCGTGGGACGGCACCGACGCGCGCAAGGTCCTCACGAGCTCGGTGAAGGGCGGCAAGATCGACGACCCGGTGATCACGTTCCCCAAGGGCTACCTGAAGGGTCACGTGTGGGTCAGCGGCGAGGCGAGCGATCTCTCGCTGTCGCTGCCGATCGGCAAGGCCGGGGTCCTGATGCCGATGGTGGCGCAGCACGCGGTGATGGCGTTCCGCCTCAAGGACGACCACGGGTCGACGGTGGACGGCACGGGCCAGTTCGCCGGCGCGATGCCGATGTCGTCGCTCGAGGCGTTCCTCGCGCCGTTCCTGGCCTCGCAGACCGCCTTCTGCCCCGGGTCGTCCCAGTACAAGTCGTTCATGGACTCGCTCACGCCGTTCGCCGACGTCTCGCTCGGCGCAGCCTCCCTGCAGGACGAGAAGACCTCCTGCGACGGCGTGTCGTTCGGCATCGGGATCAACTTCGCGCCGATCGCCGTCCCGACCGAGACCGCGCCCCCGGAGAGCGACCCGCCGTGTGGCACGGTGGGTGATGCGGGCACCGACGCCGCCAGCGACGCCTCGACCGACGCCGATGTGGGCACCGACGCGGGCGACGCCTCGGCGGACGCCGCCGCCGACTGACAGCCAAGGATCGCGGGCGACGCGTGTTTCTCGGGCCATGGCCCGTCAGCAGGACTCGATCCTCACCTCCCTCCGCGAGCTGCACTCCCTCCACGAGCAGCACGAGCGGGACCAGCGAGAGCAGGAGCGAAGGCGGACCGAGGAGGCGAAGAAGCGGAGCGAAGAGGCCGCGCTCGCCCGGCTGCGGGAGCACGCGGCCCGCGAGGAGGAGCGGCGGCTGCGCGAGGCCGCCGCCGACAAGGCCGCCCTCGACGAGCGGCTCACGAGGGCCGAAGCCGAGGCCCA
>CAZUZY010000666.1:0-2646 GCA_964624885.1 uncultured Polyangiales bacterium
GTCGCTGCTGTCATTGCTGCCATCCGAGCCGCCATCCGAGCCGTCCGGGCTGTCGTCGGCGTCGCTGTCGGGCGTCTCCGGCGGGGCGTCGGGCGCGTCGGGCCCCGCGTCCTGTTGCTCGAGCCGGCGCAGGGCGATGGCGCGATTCCAGGCGGCGTCGCGGGCGACGGCGTCGTCGCCGTCGGGCGGCCCGATCTCGGCCGGCTCCTTGCCCCGCGCGGGGTGGGCGAGCAGCACCTGGTCGTAGTAGGCCACCGCGTCCTTGTACCTCCGCGCGAGGAAGGCGAAGTTGCCGAGCAGATAGCGGGCCTCGAGGGCCACGCTCTTCTTGGTCGTCGGATCGGCGGCCACCTTGCCGAGCAGCAGGTGGGCACAATCGAGCTCGCGGGCGCGGGCGGCGAGCACCGCCTCGTCCTCCTTCGGGTCGCCCTCCTCCTCGTCGCCGAACCGCCGACCGAGGAGCTCGGCCACCCGGAACACCACCAGGCCGAGGTCGAGGGAGGCGTAGGGCCGCGCGACGACCAGGTCGGCGCCGCCGTCGGCCTCGCAGCGGAACGCGAGCACCTGCTCGAGCAGCGCACGGGCCGTCACGAGGTCGGCGTCGGCGTCGTGGAGCGAGGCGTCGTATTCGTGGCGCGCGTGCTCGACGGCCGGGTCGTCGCGATCGAACAGGCGACCGAGATCGCACGCGACGAACGAGCACGCGAGCGCGAACAGCGGGACCAGGAGGGCGCGGCTACGCATGGGCGGTCCTCCGCTTGCGCGCCTCGCCGAGCAGCGTGTCGAGCACCAGCAGCATGACCGCCGCGGTGAGGGGCCAGTGGTAGACGTGCGCGTAGAGGGTCTCGACGTGCTCCACGCCCTCGGTGGCCACCATCCCGCGCATGGCGGTCTCGATGGTGGCGAGCCCGGTGGTGCCGTCGCTCGTGCGCACGTAGAGCCCCTTGCTCTCCTTGGCGATGGCCTCGAGCTGTTGCTCCGCGGTCGGCGTGAGCTCGGTCGTCACGCTGAGCCCGAGCTCGTCCTTCACGTACTTGCCGGTGGGGAGGCCGCTCTGGGGATCCACGTCGGGGATCGGCTGAGGCGCCCGGCCGCCGATGGCGATCACGTGGATCCGGATGCCGTCCTCGAACGCGCGCCGCGCCACGGTGACCGGATCGCCCTCCAGATCCTCGCCGTCGGTCACGAGCACGATGACCGATTTGCGCTTGGCACTGGCCGGCTTGGCAGGATCTGGCAGTAGCTTCTGGCGCGCCAGCTCGAGGGCCTTGGCGATCGCCGTGCCGCCCGGCATCGAGTGGGGCTGGTAGACGCCCAGGAACGCTGCGGCCTCGGGGGCGTCGGTGGTGGGCGCGAACCCGAGGGCCTCGCCGGCGAACACCACCGCGCCCCAGCGAATCGTCGGCAGCGCCTTGATCATCCGGGTGGCGTCGCTGCGCGCCCGGTCGAGCCGCGACGGCGGCACGTCCTCGGCATACATCGACTTGGAGAGGTCGAGCACCAGCATGGCCTGCACGTCGGCCGCCGGGACCACCTTCGTGCCGCGCCCGTAGCGAGGGCCCGCCGCGGCGACCACCGCGAGCGCGAGGGCGAGCACCCGCAGCGCCCCCTTGAGGGTACGCCGGGCCCCGGCGTCCTCGGTGATCAGAGCGTCGACCAGCAGGTGGTCTCCCAGCGCCTCGGCCGCCCGTCGGCGCCGGGCGTCGCCGAGCGCGAGCAGCACCAGCGCGACCAGCGCGAGCGGCAGGAGCAGGAGCAGTCCGCGGTGCTCGAAGCTCACGGGAACCTCCGCAGCACGAAGGCCCGCAGGAACGCCTCGATCACCACCAGCACCACCGCCGGGAACAGGAAGAACGGGTAGCGCTCGACCGCGTCGCCGGTGGCCGCCTCGAACTTGGTCTTCTTGAGCTTGTCGAGGATGGCGTGCATCGACGAGCGCAGCTCCTCGGTCTGGTTCGCGATGTACGACTCGCCGCCCGTGTCCTTGGCGATCTTGCGCAACAGATCGGGGTTCACCGGGAACCGTGCCCGCGCGTAGGTGGGCCGACCGGTGATCGGGTCGCGGTCGACCTCGACGTCGACCTCGTCGCCGTTGCCCATCTGCACGGTGTAGATGCGCACGCCGAGCTGCTGGGCGAGCTCGGTCGCGTAGCTCGGGCTCATCTGGCCGGCGTTGCTGTCGCCGTCGGTGAGCAGCACGATCACCTTGGATTTCGCGGTCGAGGTCTCGAGCTTGCTCAGCGCGGCGCCGAGCCCTTCGCCGATGGCGGTGCCGTCGCGGGAGATGGCCCCGATCTCCATCTTGCCGACCAGCTGCGCCACGCGGGCGTGGTCGAAGGTGAGCGGCGAGAGCGGGAAGGCGTCGCCGGCGAACACCACGGCGCCGATGCGGTCGTCGGGCCGCCGCTCGACGAACTCCTGCACCACCGTCTTGGCGGCGCCGAGCCGGGTGGGGCGGAGATCGACCGCGCGCATGGACGACGAGAGATCGAGCACCACCATCACGTCGATGCCGCTCCGCTCGTCGCTCTCGGCCACGCCGACCGACTGGGGGCGGGCGAGGGCGAGGATGGCGAGGACCAGGGCGGCGGTGCGCACGGCGCCGGGCACATCGCGCAGGCGCGCGCGGAGTCCCACCGGCGCGCC
>CAZUZY010000667.1:0-2614 GCA_964624885.1 uncultured Polyangiales bacterium
CCCGAGCCCCCCGAGCCGCCGCCGTTCCACCGGACGTGCGTGGCGACGCGCGCCACGTGGACGGTGCCGCGCGCGACGCCGCCGCCGAGGTTGCCGAGGCTGCCCTTCGTGCCCGCGAGCACCGCGACGAGCCCGATCATCACCACCGTGCCCGCGACGATCGCGACCGCCGTCGTGCCGTGGTCGAGGTTCTTCACCTCGGCGCGGACGATCGCGTCCCAGAGGACCCCGTCCTCCACCACCGGCTTGCCGTCGGGGCCGTCCTGCAGCGTGAAGATGCCGGCGTCGTTCACGTGCAGGTCGCGCACGGTGAACCAGTCGGTCGTCGTGCCGTCGGTGCGCACGAAGCGGATCTCGGAGTTGGGGTCGAGCTTGACCGTGTGCCCGTCCTTGTCCTTCACGACCACCTCGCCCTCGTGGCCGGCGTCGTGCAGCGCGACGAGCCCCTTGGCGGGGATGGTGGTCGACGAGTAGCAGCCGACCGAGAGCACGGCGGCGAGGGCCGCGGAGGCCGGGGCTCGCGCGACGACGGTGAGGGTCATGCCCCCATGATACGCGACGAACCGCGGGTCGGCCGCCCCGCCCGCGATCGCGAGCAAGGGGCGGCGTTCCCCCACCTCAGGACGGCTCGTTGGCCTTCTGGATCTCGACCCACTCGTTGTCGAGCATCGAGAGGTTGTCGCTGCAGATCTGCGCGTTGCGCACGTTGAACTCCTGCACCTCGGCGCGACCGAGGTCGCGCATCTGGCGGACGATCTCGCCCATCTGGTCGCAGAGCTTGGAGAGGCGGTCGAGATCGCGACCCTTGCGCGCCTTGCCCGCGTAGTTGTCGCGGTACTCGGTCATCACGTCGTTGGCCGCGCCGCCGAGGTTGTTCATCAGATCGACCAGCTTCACCGTGGCCCGCGCCTTCTTGATCTCGGTGAGCTCGGTCGAGTACATGCGCAGGTTGTCCTCGACGACCTGGATGTTGGCGTCGTTGGTGTCGGTCTTGAGGCCGTTGCTGCGCAGCTGCTTCATCTTCTCGCGGGTCTGCTCGAGCGTGCTGACCATGCGCTGCAGGAGCTGCGGCCGCCGGGTGAGGCGCGACATGCCGGCGAAGTGGTCCTGGTAGACCTTGAACTGGCCGTTGGCCACCTCGGCGAGGATGTCGGCCAGCTCCTCCTTGGTGGCGTCCTCGCGGGCCTTGGTGATCTCGCCGCGCTCGCCGACGTAGAGCTTGATGTTGTTCGACACGAGGTCGAGGTCGTCCTGCATGCCCTCGGCCTTGCGCTTCGAGGAGATGGCGACCATGCGCGTGTTGATCTTGGTGAGGTCGTCGATCATCTCGGACAGCAGCCCGAGATCGCGGGTGGCGCGCGACTGACCGGCGAAGTGGCGGCGCCAGCGCGCGAACACGGCGTTGGCCGCCACGCCGAGGCTCGCGAACTCCTCGACGTCACCGCCGCCCTTCTTGGCCTCGGCGATCGCGGTGCGCTCGTTGCGGTAGAGCTCGAGGCTCTCCTTCGCCTGCTTGGCGAGCTCGGCGACGGTCGAATCGAGGGCGGACTTCGGCAGATCGGCAAGTTGTCGCACCACGGTCTCGGTACGACGCACCAGGTCATCCATCTCGGCCACGTCGCGGGTGACCCGCGAATGCCCGGCAAATCGAGCCGCGTAGCTGCCCGAGATCTCGTCCAACTGCTCCTTGATCGCGTCGACGGTGGGGGAGGCCATATGGGACCGGCAGCCTAACGACGCCCACCACGGATGCAAGGGACCGAGTGCGGCAAGACGACCGCGCATCCGGCGGCGAACAAAGCCAACCCAGGACGGAACGCGCGGGAACGGCGGCCACAAGCCGCAACCAGCCCTGCCGGCGCGGTGCTATCCCTATCCGTGTGGAGCCCTTCGACGCCTTCGCCGAAAGCCCCGAGCTCGATCTCGAGGCGGGCGCCGCCCTGATCGCGCGCGACGACAACCCGAGCCTCACCGTGGCCGACGTCAGCGCTGCGCTCGACGAGGTCGCCGACGGCTGCCCCGAGGTCGGGCACCTCCCCATCGAGAAGGGCGTCGCCATCCTGGCCGACCACCTCTACCGCGTGCTCGGCTTCCGCGGCGACGACCAGACCTACGGCGACCCGCGCAACAGCCGGATCGACGAGGTGATCGCGCGTCGCCGGGGCATCCCCATCACCCTCGCCATCGTGTTCCTGGGCCTCGCCAAGCGCCGCGGCGTGATGGCCCGGGGCGTCTCGTTCCCTGGTCACTTCCTCGTGCGCGTCGAGCGCGACGACGGCGGCCCGCCGCTGGTCCTCGATCCGTTCCACGGCGGCCGCCCCATGGAGCACGCCGACCTCGTGCGCCTGCTGCGCCGCGCCACCGGGCCGAGCGCCCGCCTCGAGCCGAAGCACCTCGAGCCCGCCTCCGTGCGCGCGATCCTCGTGCGCGTGCTGCAGAACCTCAAGGCCGCGCACCTGGCCCGTGGCGCGTGGGCCCACGTGCTGGTCGCCGTCTCGCGCGCAACGACAGCCGCGGATGTCGAGATTTCCCGCGCGGCAGGTGTAGAGGCGTCGCTTGCCGCCGCGATCGCTTACTTCAACTCGACGGTGATCATCACGTCGATTGATCTGTC
>CAZUZY010000668.1:0-2609 GCA_964624885.1 uncultured Polyangiales bacterium
GGCGCGGGCCCGGACGGCGCGAGCGCGCAGCCGCCACCCGCGTCGGTGGGCGTCGCCGACACGCAGAGCTTCGTGTCGAGGTCGCAGCTCGCGCCGAGCGCGCAGTCGGCCGAGGTGGCGCACTTCTCGAGGCAGACCCCCGCGCTCCCGCACTTGAACGGCGCGCAGGGGTGCTCGACGCCGTCCTTCGAGATCGAGGTGCCGAGATCGGCCGAGCACTTGTCGCCGCGCGAGACGCAGAGGGCGCTGCGACACTCGAAGCCTTCGCTGCAGTGCGCGTCGACCGTGCAACCCGTCAGGCACCCCTTGCCGCTCGCGCCGCAGGCATAGGGCGCGCACGAGGTCTTCTTCGCCGCCTGACAGCTGCCCTTGCCGTCGCAGCTCGCCGCCTCGGTCACCGTGCTGCCTGCGCAGGACGAGGGCGCGCACACCGTGGTGGGGCCGGCCCGGTACCCGGCGCAGGTCGTGGTGTCGGTCGCGCCGTCGCACTGCCGGGCCTTGCACGGGTCGGTGCCGCCGGTGTCGCAGGGCGTTCGCGCCCCGTGCGGCGCGCCGCTCACGCCCTGGCACTTGCCCTTGCCGTCGGCCACGTCGCACGCCTCGCACTGCCCGTCGCAGGCGCGGTCGCAGCAGACCCCGTCCACGCAGAAGCCGGTGCCGCACTCCTCGCCGAGCGTGCAGGCCGCGCCGGGCACCTTCGCGCAGAGGCCCTTCTTGGTGCCGGTCACGCAGGAACTGCCGGCCGAGCAGGAGGCGGTCCCGCAGCAGACGCCGTCCACGCAGAAGCCGGTCTTGCAGCCGCTGCCCGAGGCGCAAGGGGAGCCGAGATCCTCGATGACGACGCACGCGCCCGACTTGCAGTAGTAGCCACCCGCGCAGTCCACGTCGGCCCCGCAGGTGAGCTTGCACGTGGTCGCGTCGCAGGCGTAGGCGCCGCACGACTTCGCCACGTCCTTGCAGGTGCCGGCGCCGTCGCAGAGGCTCGCGTGGGTCTCGAGGCCGTCCTTGCAGCTCGTCGCGCTGCAGAAGGTGGTCGCGGGCGCGAAGGTGCACTTGCTCGGGTCCTTGCCGTCGCAGGTGGCGCCGCACGTCGTGCCGAGACCGGCGCCGGTGCAGGCCGCGCGCGCGCCGTGCGGCGTGCCGTAGCTCGCGGTGCAGGCGCCGACCTTCCCGGCGTTGTCGCACGCCTCGCACTGGCCGGTGCAGGCCCCGTCGCAGCACACACCGTCCACGCAGTGGCCGCTCGCGCACTGGTTTCCGGCGGTGCAGGTGACGCCGTCGGTCTTCTTGGCCACGCACGTCGAGCCGCTGCACCACGCCGTCGGCAGGCACGCCGTGTCCGTCGTGCAGCTGGTCGCGCACGCGCCGGCTGCGCAGGCGAAGGAGCCTCCACAAGAGCGACCGTGGTGCGGCGCCCCGGTCACGGGCGAGCAGGTGCCCGCCGCCCCCGCGAGGTCACACGCGAGGCAGGTGCCCGTGCAAGCGGTGTTGCAGCAAGCGCCGCCGAGACAGAACCCGGACGCGCACTCGCCCGGGTCGCCGCAGGCGCTGCCGTTGCCGACGAGGGTGAACAGGTCGACGGACGACGTGGTCGCGCCGGTGACGAAGCCGCCGCCGATGAAGACCGAGCCCCCGAGCAGCAGCGAGGTGGCTTCGCGCCAGCGAGCGCCGCTGAGACTGCCGGCCCGCGCCCAGGTGTCGGTCGCGGGGTCGTAGACCTCCACCTCGGAGACGATGCCGCCGCTGGCCAGCACGCGGCCGTTGGGGAGCAGGGTGAGCGCGTGGGTCCAGCGCTGGAACGCGGCCGAGGCCGCGGCGGTCCAGGTGTTGGTCGCCGGGTCGTACAGCTGCGCGGTCGCGCCGAGCAGCGAGACGTTCTGGCCGCCGTGGAGCAGGACCTTGCCGCTCGGGAGACGCACCATGCGGTGGTAGAAGCGCGCGCCCGTGAACGAGCCGGCGGCGGACCAGGCGGAGGTGGCCGGGTCGTAGACCTCCGCGGTGGAGAGCGCGGTGCTCGTGGCGTCCGAGCCACCGGCCACCAGCACCTTGCCGGAGGCGAGGGTGACGCCCCACGTGTCGTAGCGAGCGCCAGCGAGGAACGCGCCGCTCGCGGTCCAGGTGTTGGTCGTGGGGTCGTAGAGATAAGCCCGATCGGAGGCCACGAAGAGCGCCTGGCCGCTCGACAGCACGTGCAACGTCGCGCCCCCGGCGGGCAGCGACCCCACCGTCGCGGTCCACGCGTTCGTCGCCGGATCGTACACGTACCCGGAGCTCGCGCTCGTGCCGAAGCCGCCGGCGACGAGCACCTTGCCACTGCCGAGCAGCACCGCCGCGTGCGCGGTGCGCGTGCCCGGGAGCGACGCCGCCGCGCTCCAGGCGTTGGTCGACGGGTCGTAGAGATCGGCCGTGGAGTGGAGGATCGTCGTGCTCGCGCCGCCGCCGACGACGAGCACCTTGCCGCTCGGGAGCAGGGTCGCGGTGTGGTCGAGCCGACCGGTCGGCATGGGCGTGCCGGCGCTCCACGCATAGAGCGCGGAGGACGTAGCGCGGATCGGGGGAGCCTCGGGGCGGTCGCTCGAGCACGCGGAGGACACGAGGCCGGCGACCAC
>CAZUZY010000669.1:0-2583 GCA_964624885.1 uncultured Polyangiales bacterium
CGCGTACGGCGCAGGGATCAGGCCGGCCGCGGCGGCGAGCTCCGGGGTGGGCGTCGGCGCGGCCACCCGCGGGGGCTGAGCCCGCAGCGTCATCCCACAATCCCGGCAGTAGGCGATGCCGTCGGGGTTCTCACAGCCGCAGTGCGAGCAAGTCTGCACGGGTGGGGAATTAGGACATGACAGGCGCAGGGATGTCGAGCCCATTCCGGCATCACGCGGCGCAGATGGTGTCGAAACGTCCGCGGTCAGAGTGGTTCGTGCAGCTCGAGGCCGAGCTCGAGGCCCAGGAACTGCGCGACGCCCGTGGGACGCTGCTCTCCACTCGCGTCGGTGAACGAGCGGAACAGGAAGGCGCGATACGACAGCGAGACCACCAGCGCGAGCTTGACGCCGAGGTCGACCTCCACTCCGGCCATCGTCTGGGCGAGGCCGGCGATCGTGGCGGCGCGCCAGTTGTCCCCGTAGATCGCCGCGCCAGCGCCGAAGCCGTAGAAGCCGTTCACGCCGTCGCTGAACGAGAACCACCGCGGTCGCCGGCGCCACTCGCCGCGGAGCTGTTGCAGGACGCCGCGCTGGTAGATGCTGCTCGACTCGTGGAAGGTGGCCTCGTACACGGCGCCGACGGTGTCGTCGGGCGTGCGGTAGGCGCCCCCGAGCGAGAGCCCGCCGCCACCACCGATGACACAGGGCTCCTTGGCCCCGCCCGGGCAGACACCGCCCGCGCTGAGCAGCGCGACGCTGTGGAACGAGAACCCGTACGCGAGGTAGCGCCCGGTGGAGGGGAACGGATCGAGACCCTCGCGCGGATCGCTGGTCTTCTGCGCGGCGCTCTTCGACGGCGTGCTCGCCTCGGGCTCGGCGACGGGGGGCTCGGCCGCGACCGGACCCGCCGCCGTCGCGTTCCCCGCGACCATCGAGGTGACGAGGGCGGCGATCGCTGGCGCGAGGGTCGTCCGTCCGGCGAGCGCGGCGTCCACATCGACAACGCTATCGCAGTGGGTGCGCGTCGCAACCTCCGGTGGTCCGTTGACAGCTCGACGGCACCTCGGCTAGCTCCGCTCCCGACATGGAGATCTTCCTCGACAAGCGCGCCGTTCGCCAGATTCGCCTCTCCGCCCAGGATGCCATCGAGGAAGGCGACACCGAGTCGTTGCGAGAAGACGTCCTCGAGGCCTTCACCGAGGATCAGGTCGAGGAGATCGAGCGCCGGCTCGACAGTGGCGACTTCTTCGAGTTCCTCACCGAGGTCATGGGCGAGTGGGGGGGCGACGATCTCGACGAGCTGTTCGAGCTGATCGAGACCCAGCTCGGCGAGGTCGGCATCGATCTCAAGTACGAGTCCGCGGCGGCCGCCGAGGACGACGACGAGGCCGAGGAGGACACCGACGACGAGGACGAGGACACGGACGACGAAGAGGAAGAAGAAGAGGAAGAGGACGAGAAGTACTAGCCGCCTCGGCGGTCAGTCCTCCTTCGCCGCCTCGTCGGGGAGCCCCTTCTTGCGGCGCTTCTCGCGCTCGGCGCGCAGCTTCTCCACGTCGCCGGCCAGCGCCGGGCAGACCTCGTCGGCGCGGCGCGCCCACTTGGTGTGGGGGTATTTCTCGAGCAGACGCTTGCCGAGCGAGCAGGCGTCGCCCGCGCGGTCGGCCTCCTTGTCGAGCTGCGCGGCCGCGAAGATCGCCCGGGCGCACTGCACCGAGGCGGGGAACTCGGCGAACACCCGGCCGAACGCCTTGCGCGCCGCGGGCTTGTCACCGAGCTTGTCGCGCAGGAGCTCCCCGACCCGCAGGGCCGCGGCGGGCATGCGCGGGCGATCGTAGGAGCCATTGCCGTAGCTCGCCTCGTGCACCGCGAGCATCTTCTCGAGGTCGGCGACGGCGGCCTTGGGATCCCCCGCCGCTTCGTGCTCGACCGAGGCGTGGAACAGGGCATCGTCCCACAGCGCGCCGAACGGGTAGGGGTACTTGTCGGCGCACGCGGTGTACTCCTTGGCGGCGGTCGCGTGGTCGCCGGCCTCCCCCTTGCGCCGCGCGAGGTCGTTGCAGATCGCCTCTCCGAGGCCGGATTTCTCGACGCTCGGGTACAGCTTGCGCTCGAAGGCCTCGGCCGCGGCCTTGCCTTCGGTGGCCTCGATCTGCTCGAGGACCAGCCGCAGCGCGCGGCGCGCGATCGCCTGATCGGGGGCCTTCTCGAGGATCTTGCGCAGGAGCGCCTGGGCCTCCTTGTCCTTGCCCTGGCTCGTGAGGAGGTTCGCGGCGCGGTAGGCGGCGCGGAACGAGCGCTCGCCGGGGGGGGTCTCCTCGGTGAGCTTCTGGTAGTGGGCGAGGGCCTTCTGCTCCTCGCCCACGCGCTCCCAGCAGCGCGCGGCGGTGTAGAGCGCCTCGTCGCGATCCTTCGGCCGCTCGGCGGTAGCCGCGGCCTGCTCGTAGAGCTCGGCGGCCTCGCGGTAGCGGCCGTGGGTGTAGGCCTTGTCGCCGGCCGACATGGCCCGCACGAACGGGGCGGCGCCCACGGTGCCACACGCCCCGAGCGCGAGCACCACGGCGAGCACGAGGGGACGCGCGCTCATCCGGCCACCGCGGC
>CAZUZY010000670.1:0-2581 GCA_964624885.1 uncultured Polyangiales bacterium
GCCCCGCCAGCACCATTGCGACCCCCCGCTCGCCGAGGGTGTCCGCCGCCTGCAGCAGCACGGGCACCCGCGCGAGCGGCGCCGCGATGGTCCACGGGAAGATCGCGGGCACGTACGCGCCGAGCCCGAGCGCCGCCGCGAACGCGAGCGGGAACGCGATCCACCTCGAGAACAACGGCGCGAGGGCCCCCGTGACCACCCAGGGCAACGACTGCCCGAGCGCGAGCAGCACCAGCGCGAGCACCGCGACCGCCCCCGGCAGCTCCGTGAACGTCGTGATCGTCGTCGGCACGAACGACATCGCGACGAGGTTGGTGCCGGTCCCGAACAGGAGGCCGAGCACCGCGCCGCGGCGCACGCGCGCGCCCTGCACCACCGCCGCGAACAACACCACGCCGGCGAAGGCCGTGACCACCCCGACCGCCGGGAACGGCGGCCCGCCCGTCGCGACCAGGAGGCCCGCGACGAGCGCGAGCGCGAGCTCACGCATCCGCCCCGGCCGGGGGGAGCGAATCGACGCCGACCACCACCTCGAAGAACACGCGCACCTCGTCGAGCGTGTGCAGCCCCGACGCCGAGGGCAGCGACATGCGGAGCGCGCGCCCGTAGCCCTTGGTGCGCAGGCGCTTGTCGAGGATCGCGACCACGCCGCGGTCGTCGGTCGTGCGGATCAGCCGCCCGAACCCCTGCTTGAGGGCGATCGCGGCCTCGGGCACCGAGAGCTCGGCGAACGCGCTCCGCCCTTGCTCCTCGATCACGCGGAAGCGCGCGGCCACGACCGGATCGGTCGGCACCGCGAACGGCAGCTTGTCGATGATGACGAGCCGCAGCGCGTGCCCCGGCACGTCCACGCCCTCCCAGAACCCCATGGTCGCCACCAGCACCGCGTGGCGCGCCGCGCGGAACTCGTCGAGCAACACCGTCTTGGGGCGCTCGCCCTGGCACAGCAGCGGATACGAGATCCGCGCCTCGTCCCGCAGGTACGCGTGGAGCGCGCGCATGTTCTTGGTCGAGGCGCACAGCACGAAGGCGCCGCCGCGCGAGGCCCGCACGAGCTCGGCCACCCGCGGGCCCGCAGCGGCGAGGAACGAGGGGTCGGAGGGTTCGGGGAGATCGAGCGGCACGTAGGCGCCCGCGTTCCTGCGGTAGTCGAACGGCGACGGCACGACGGCCTCGGTCGCGTCGGTGACCCCGAGGCGCCGCCGCGCGTGCACGAAGGCGAGGGCCCCCTGCCCGGTGGCCAGCGTGGCCGACGTGAGCACGACGCTCGGCACCGTGCGCTCCTCGCCGAACAGCGTCTTGCGGAACACCGCGGCCACCTCGATGGGCGACACGCCGATCGCGCACGACCGGGCGCGCACCTCGATCCACGCCACCTCGTCGCGCTCGGGGTCGAGCACTCGCGCGAGCGCGTCGCGCAGGGCCCCCGTCCGGCGCTCGATCACGGCGAGCGGCTCGCGCAGATCCTCGTTGGCGCCCTTGGCCGCGAGCAGCGCGAACGACCCGAGCGCCTCGAGCGCCGCTTCGAGCTTGCCGAGGCGCGCCTTGGCCTCGTCGTCGAACGCCGAGTGGGCGAGCGGCGCGCGCCCCTCACCCGGGCCAGCGTGGGTCAGCATCGTCGCGAAGAACCCCTGCGAGGCGCCCACGATTCCCTCGATCAGCCGCCCGCCCTCGCGCTCGTCGCAGGCGCCCTTGCTGGCGTGCAGCGTGCGCCGCGCGTCCCGAGCGAACGTCTCGATCGTGGCGCTCGAGATGCGGGCGCCGAAGAACTCGGTGCCGATGTCCTCGAGCTGGTGCGCCTCGTCGAACACCACCACGTCGTGCTCGGGGATCACGCCCGGGCCACGAAACCCCCTGTTTCCGCCGGCGCGCCGCAGCGCGAGGTCGGCGAGGTAGAGGTGGTGGTTGACGACGAGCAGCCGCGCCTCCTCCGCCGCCTTGCGCATCTGCGTGACGAAGCAGCTCGAGAAGTGCGGGCAGTTCTGGCCGATGCGGGTGTCGGACCCGCTCTGCACGTCGCGCCACGCCGGGTCGTCGTCACGCAGGAACGCGAGCTCCACCCGGTCGCCGGTGGCGCTCTCTCGCGCCCAGTGCTCGATGCGGGCGAGGGTGCGCGCGCGGTCGGTCGGGAGATCGGGGGCGAGCAGCGCCTCCCCGAGCCGCCGCCGGCAGAGGTAGTTGGAGAGCCCCTTCATGAGCGCGGCGCTCACCGGGACGCCGAGGTGGTCGGCGAGGAGCGGCACGTCCTTGGTATAGATCTGCTCCTGCAGCGCCTTGGTCGCGGTGGACACGACGACGCGCCGTCCGGAGAGGATCGCGGGCACGAGGTAGGCGAGGGTCTTGCCCGTGCCGGTCCCCGCCTCGCAGAGGAGCACCCGCTCCTGCTCGATCGTGCTCGCCACCGCGCGCGCCATCGCGAGCTGCCCCTGCCGCACCTCCGGCCGCAGGCCGAGCAGCGCGAGCCCCCGGGCGATCGGCCCCCGTTCGGCCAGCGCGGCCGTGGTGCGATCGACGAGCGAGGACATCCGCGCGGCTCTAGCCGTGCCCGCCGCGAGGTGCCACCGCGCCAGGGTCAGGCGGG
>CAZUZY010000671.1:0-2549 GCA_964624885.1 uncultured Polyangiales bacterium
TGGTCAATGACAATTATTTCTCCCTTCAGTGACAATTAAAACTCACCATTTCACCGGTCTGTCTTTTCATTGTGTTTTTCTGTTTTGTTTGTTGTCCGTAACCCTCTGCACCAGCCCCTTGGGCGGAGCGAAGTCTTTGTCGCCGCAGGCGACAAAGACGTAGCGGAGCCGAAGGGGCTGGTGGGCGCGCCGGGTTAGCTGCCGCCCTTGTCCTTCGGCCGTGGAGCTCGCTGGGTCTCCCCATCGAACTCGACGATAATGGCGTGATGCACTAACCGGTCCACCGCCGCCATCGTGGTCATCGGGTCTTTGAAAATCTGGTCCCATTTCGAGAAGACCAGATTGCTACTGATGAACACGCTGCGTCGCTCGTAGCGCTCCGCCAGAAAGGTGAACAGCACCTCCATCTCCTCGCGCGATTGCTGCACATACCCCAGGTCATCCAGGATGATCGCGTCAAAACGATCCAGCTTCTTGAGCAGCCCATCCAGGCGCAGATCCTTCTTCGCCGTCAAGAGTTGCTGCACCAATTTGAAGGTCGGCGTGAAAGCGACCGTGCATCCGTGACGCAGGATCAGTTCCCGTCCCAAGGCGCACAGGAAGTGGGTCTTGCCTCGGCCGGGCAGGCCGAACACCAGCAGGTTCTCGGCTCGTTCCACAAAAGCCCCCTCCAATAGCGTGGGCAGTTGGCGTCGCACTTTGGCCGGCAGTTTCTCTTCCTCCAGGTTGCCCAGGGTCTTGCCGGAGGGCAGCTTGGAATCGCGCAACAACCGTTGCCGCCGACGCTCTCGGCGATCGGCGGCCTCGGCCTCACACAACTGGACCAGCAGTTTGCGATAGCCCCAGTTCTGCGCCTCGGCGCTGACCATCATCTCGGCGCAACGTGCCGCCATGGTCGGCAGGCAAAACTCCCGAAACAACATCTCCAGAGTATCAGCCGGCATGGGCCACCTCCCCTTCCAGCAGCGCATCGTAAACGTGCAGACTGGGCGTCAGGCCAGCCAGTTCAATGATCTTTCTGGCCTCCGGGATCAAAGCCTCCCGCACCTGCGTGGCGCGCCATTTTCCAGTCAGTGCCAATTGCCCCTGCAAGGCGAGTTCGACCTTGTCCACGCTTTGCTCGGCCGCCAGCTTGAGCACCTGCAGATACTCGATGACTCCCGGCCGCTCACCGTGGTCGGCCACTAACCGGTCGTAAGCCGCTCGAAACACCGCGCCGGGGTAAAGCGCCTCCCGATGCCGGTAATGGATGAAAGCTCCGGGCTTGCGCAACAACGGCCCAATGACGTGACGGAAGTCCACCAGCGCGCCCCGATCTCCGCGCAGCCGCGGCAGGCAAAACAGAAAGTCCCGCGCCAAATATACTTTGAGTTCGGCCTCGTGCAGTTCCACCCGCAGCGTGTGCCCAATCAAACGCGAGGGCACCGAATAGGTGTGCTTGCGGACCCGAATCAAGCTGTGGGAACTGACCACCGGTTCGTACTCCCGGTATTCGGCCAAACGTCCCTCCGGCAGCAGACGCATCCGCGCTAACTCCTCAGCCAGAGGCTTCTGGCGCTTGGCGTTGGCCGCCTGCACCACCCGCCGTACAAACCGGTCATATTCCTCCAGCGCGGAGAACTCTCGGCTGCCGCGCAAAATCAGGTGCTGCTCCAGGCGCCGCTTCAAATGACGGTTCTGCGACTCCACATCTCCGTGCTCATGCGGACAGGCAATGTTAATCGTCAGCGGCGTCAGATCGTAGTGCGTGCACAGCTCCAGGTAATCGGAGTTATAGGCTCGGGGCCGGCCGGGCATCTGCTCCAGTTCGTGCGTGGCGGCGCTGGTGTTGTCGGTGCCCAGATACAACGGGCATTTGCCCAGTTGCCCCAGAGCGGCTTGCAGTCCGGTCACCAAACTCAAGAACGACTCCGAGAGGCACCGACTCGCCCACTGCCAGTTCGAATAGGGCAACACGCAATGGCAGAACAGGTGATCCAGCAGCTCGCCCTGAATGGTGACCTTCAACTCCCGGGCATAGGTCCAGTCCAGTTGCAGCATCTGGCCAGGCTGCTGCTCCTGGGCGAAGAACACCTCTCGCTCCGGACCTTCGGTGGCCCGCCAGTGTCGCACCCGCCGGTAAAAGGTGCGCAAATGTCCCTCCTCTAACCCGCTATCTGGACGCTCCAGAAAATGTTCAAAGAGCGTTTTGGCCTCCAGCTCCGGAGCGTCTCGCAGCATCGCTCCCACCTCCTCCCAAATCTTATCCAGTGGATCGAGGCGGGTTCGCCACGTGTGCCGGGCTTGCAGTTCGGCCGGACTCTTGCCCGCCTCAATGTACTTGCGTGCCGTGTGGCGATCCACATCGGCCTTCAAAGCGCAGTCGCTTAAGTTCTCGTTCTTTTTGTATTCACTCATGAGCCGTTTGTATTGTTGATTGGTAATCATCTCGCGGCCGCTTGGTGCCAGGCCAACTCCTCGGCCAACTCGCCAAACTGCTGCTCGATACTACCGGCTCAATGGGGAATTATAATTGGCATCACTGGGGAATTTTAATCGTCACTCTTCAC
>CAZUZY010000672.1:0-2525 GCA_964624885.1 uncultured Polyangiales bacterium
GCGGGCGCTTGCCCACCAGGCGCGAAGGCGGTGGCGGCGGCAGCCGCGCCCCCGAACTGCGGCGCGGCGCCCGCGATCGGGCCGAGCGACAGCAGCGGGATGGTCACCGGCCCGAGCTGCACGATCCCCGACGGATCGAGCGGCACGGGCTGGTTCGGCGGCAGGCGGTTGCCGTTGATGTACGTGCCCGACTTGGAGTCGTGATCGGTGATCGTGCGCGCGCCGAAGTCGACCGTGGCGTGGAGCCCGGAGACCGCGGGGTGCGCGATGGCGATGTTGACCCGTGACGGCTCGCGGCCGATCGAGAGTCGCCCGGGCTGGGGCGGCGCCGCCCCCTGCGCGAGCATGAGGAGCCCGACGGACGGGTGGTTGAGCGGGACCGCGACCTGACCGATGTAGAGCGGCTGCTGCAGCTGCAGCGCCACCGGCACGTTGGGCTGCAAGGGCGCGCCGTGCGAGGCACCACCCACGTGGTCCGTCGCGACGAGCTGCCCACCCTGGTGGGAAATCGTGAGGTGGTGGGGCGCGACGCCTGGGCCCTGCACGACGAGGTCGCACGTGGGGGCGCTGCCCACCGTCAACTGCGGCTTTCCGATACCGGGGATCATCGAGTTTCCTTCATGGGTCGGTGGAGGAGAGCGATGGGCGGAGGTCGACACGCCCGGAAGCCGCACGCCCGGAAGCCGGGGTCTCGGCGCCGCGGGTCACTCGGTGGACTTGGTGGTCGGCGAGGGGGGCGGCGGGCCGGGATCCTTGATGGTGGTCGGCGGAGGGGTCGAGCTGCCCGGCGTGCCGAGGCCGCTCGGCGGCCCCGGGGGACCCTTGAGCCCGAGCGGCTTCCCGCTCGAAGGGGCGCTCGGAGGCGGATCGGGCTCGACCGAGGGCTTGGGCAGCTCCTTCGGCGGCTTCTTCTTGCTCGCGCTGACGCTCGTGCTCGACGACGGCTCGTCGTCGACCGAAGACTTGCTCGGCTTGTCGTCGGGCTTGCCCTCGCCACGCAGGAACACCGCCGCGGTGACGCCGCCGGCCACGAGCAAGAGCACGAACACGAGCCCGATCACGAGCCCCTTGCTGGACTTCTTGGAGGCCGGCTCGATCGGGGTGGGTGTGTAGGCGGGCGGAGGCTGGAACTTGGGGACACTGACCGGTCCGCTGGCCGACCCCGGCGGTGGATAGTTGGCGGCCGAGAGGGTCTCCATCTCGACCGTGGTCTGCTGCCCCGCCGCCGACCCCATCGCCACCGCCCCCATCGCGGGCGTGGCGGACGGCGTGCCGAACGGCGGCGTGTTGACGGCGGCCGCGGGCGTGAACGGCACGCCTCCCGGAAAGCGCACGAGCACGACCGTGATGTTGTCGTGCCCGCCGCGCGCGTTGGCGAGATCGACCAGCTGCTGCGCGGCCACGTGGCACGGCGAGAGCGGCGCGAGGATCTCGAGAAAATCACGCGGCCCACACTCGTCGGAGAGGCCGTCCGAGCAGAGGAGGAAGGTGTCGCCCGCGCCGAACGGGAACGGCTGCGGCCGGATCTCCACCTCGATCTCCGGCTTCTGGCCGAAGGCGTTGGTGATCTGGTTGGCGTTCGGGTGGTTGGCCGCTTGCTCGGGCGTGAGCATGTTGGCGTCGACCAGTCGCTGCACGAGCGAGTGGTCCTTGGTCACCTGGAACACCTGCTGCTGCGTGAGCAAGTAGACCCGCGAGTCACCGACGTGCGCGATCTCGGTGCCGCCGGCGTGGGTGAGGACGGCCACGCAGGTCGAGCCCATGCCCTTGAGATCGGGGGCGACCTGGCCGCGCTCCCAGATGGCCGTGTTGGCGCGACGGATCGCGTCGCCCAGGATGGTCTGCGGCGGGACGCCGGCCGGCGTCGCGTCGAACACGGCGAAGATCGTCTGGATGGCGAGGTTCGAGGCCTCGCGCCCACCCACGTGCCCGCCCATGCCGTCGCACACCACCGCGAGGTGACCGTGCACGGTGTTGCGCGCGTAGGCGGCGTCCTCGTTGACTTGCTTGCTGGGCTCGCGCCCGGAGTCGGTGGCGTGCGCCACCTCGAGAGGCGGAAGGCCGAGCGCCGCGAAGGCCCCACTCGTGTCGGGGACTCCCTGCGAGGCAGGCGGTGCGGAGGAGGCGTCAGGATTCATGGCGGACCATCAGCTCGACGGGGCCGAAGCGTAACTGAGAGCCGCCCGGAACGGGGGTCCATGTTCCAGCGGGGATGCGGTTGCCGTTCACGTAGGTTCCGTTGTGGGATTTGTCGTCGCGGACCTCGAGCAGACCACCCTCGAGCCGGAGACTGGCGTGGACGCCCGAGACCCGCGGCTCGGCGAAGCTGATGCTGCAGAGGGTGCCATCGCGCCCCACCCTCACCTCGATCCCGGGCAGGACCCGGAAGGTGCCGGCGGCGCCCTCGAGCACGATCGCGCGGACCTGGGCCGACAACGGCTGCAGCGCCACCGTGCCTGTGGGTGGCTGCGGGCGGGCGACTGCCGCCACCGCCGCGGCCGCGGCCGCCGCCGTGCCCTCGTTCG
>CAZUZY010000673.1:0-2517 GCA_964624885.1 uncultured Polyangiales bacterium
GGGGCCGGTAGAGCGGGCGCCGGGCGGGCGCGGCGGCGGCCTTGTCGGCCGGCTTCTCGCTGGAGACCACCGGCGGGGGCGCGCTCGAGAACGACTCGGGCACGGTGGCACCGCCGGGCGCGCTCGCCGACTTGTCCCACTCGTCGAGCTCCTTGTCCCAATCGAGCCCCGCGAAGGGGTCGCTGCCGCCGCTCTTCTTCTGGTCGCTCACGCTCGTCTCCTCATCAACCGATCGAGAGCCCGAGCTGCTTGCGCAGCGCGAGGTAGTCGTCTGTCCACACGAACCGGAGCATCGCTTGGGCCCGGGTGTCCGCCGCGATCTTCTCCGGGCGCGCGCCCTCTCCCACGATCCCGGCCAGCGAGGCCGCCGGGCTGCCCGCCGCCAGGACCGCCGCGCGGTCGAGGGTCTTGAGGGCGTAGCTGCGGAAGGTACGCAGATCGCCCCCGCCGCCCAGCTTGCGCGAGACCGCCTGGGCGAGCTCGGGCAGGAGCTTCTTGGTCTTGCGGGCGATGGCCTTCTGCAGGAGCCGCTGCGTCTCGGCCAGGACCGCGTAGGGCGGGGTCTGCAGGCTCACCTCGCCGATGGCGCACGAGGCGACGATGATCGCCGCCACGGTGACGTCGTCGCGGAGCAGGGTGATGGTGGTGCCCCGCGTGATGGCGAACAGCTCGCGCAGGACACGCGCGCGGTCGGAGAGCGACAGCGGTGACTTCACGCCGCTGCCGACCACGATCGCCGGCATCTCCGCCGGGACGCCCTGGATCAGCTGGGGATCCTTGGGTGTGACATAGACCTCGAGCTCGGCGATCCCCACGGCGCCCGCCCAGGCGGCGATCTCGTTGCGCAGCGGGCTCTGCGCGCGAGGGTCGAGGCGTTCGCGGCGGCCGACGTCGAGGGAGTCGAGGGTCGGTCCGAGGGCTTCGGCGATGGTCGGGCCCATGACCTTGAACAGCTCGAGGATCGGGCCGGTCTCCTCGGGGGCGACGAGCCGGGTGCGCATCGCGTCGTCGAAGGCCATCGAGGGCGCCGAAGGCAGGCGCCCCGACAGGGTTGCGTCGGTCGCTGCCTCGGCCGCCGTCGCCGCGCCCATCGCGCTCACCACCGAGAGGGCCAGCTGCTGCAGGTCCCCGTTGCCGGTGAGCGCCGCGATGCGGGCCACGATGCGCGCGTAGCGGACGTCGGCGGGGTTCTGCTGGAGGATGGCGCGGGCGGCCGCGAACGACGCCTGCAGCGTCGCCTGCACCTGGCTGATGGCGGGCGCGGCGTCGAGGAGCTGTTCGATCGCGTCCGGGTCCTCCGGCACCTCGCGCAGCCAGGCGACGAGCACCGGCACGCCGGCCTGCGGATCGTCGAGCCGATCGCGATAGATCGCCGCGCACAGGCGCGCCGCCTCCACCCGCCCGTCGGCCTCTGCGCGCTCGGACACCAGCTTGGTCAGATAGGTGGTGGCGGCGATCCACGACTCCGCGCGACCCGCCGCGCGCGCGATGCGCTCGTGGATGGCGACGTCGGAGATGCCCGCCTTGTCCAGGGCGACGAGGACGTCGAGGGCCTTGGCCGGGGCGTCGAGCCGCTGCTCGTAGAGATCGGCCGCGCCGAGGCCGGCGCCCACCTTCTGCTGGACAGGGACCGGCTGACGCGAGAGGCGATCGAGGGCCGACGCGGCCTCCGCGTAGGCCTGCCGACCCACGTGGATCTCGGCGCTGAGCGCGAGGGCGCCGACGTGGTCGGGCTCCAGCATGGTGACGTTGTCGAGCGCCGCGAGGGCGTTCTCGCGGTCGCCCTTGGCGCGGAGCACGCGCGCCCGCTCCCAGAACAGCTTGGCCATCTCCGGGGGATCGTCCGTGGACTCGAGCCGCATGCCCACGACCTCGAGCAGACGGTCGTCCTCCTTGCGCGAGCGGATCGCGCGGAACACGCGATCGAAGGCCGCGCGTCGCGAGCGGTCGCGGGTGAAGGCCTCGCTGAGGGCGAGCTCGCCGCGCTCGGGGTTGCCGAGGCGGTCCCACCAGGTGTGACCGACCCGCTCCCACAGGTCGACCGCCTCCGCGAGGTTCCCTCGCTTCTCGGCGAGCGTGGCGATCCGCTCGACGAGCTCGGCCCACTCCGGCGAGACGTTGCCACCCGCCGCCAGGAGCTCGGTCTCGAGCGCACCCTCGAGCGTGGATCGCGGCTCCTCCCCGGCGAGGGCGAACAGCTCGAGCGCCCGGGCGAACAGGGCGCGCGCGCTCTCGTGGTCCTCGCGGGCGAGGGCCGACCAGGCGGCCATCTCGTGGAGCGTCGCCGAGGCGCCCTCGATCACGGGCGTGAGCCCGCGGAGGGCGTGCTCGCGCCGCACCGGATCGGCGCCCGGTGGGGCCAGCTCGGCCTCCGCGAGGACCGCCGCGGTCACGAGATCCGGATCGGCGCTCGACAGCGACCGCAGGGTGAAGCGCGGCAGGCCGGCGACGTGCGCGGTCATGGCCGCGCCGAGGCGCAGGTAGTCGGCCGCGACGGCGCGCGGCTCGGCGG
This sequence comes from uncultured Polyangiales bacterium, assembly GCA_964624885.1. GTDB lineage: Bacteria > Myxococcota_A > Polyangia > Polyangiales > JADJMO01 > JADJMO01. The sequence continues at coordinate 2,513 of CAZUZY010000673.1, forward strand.
GTCGC